>CAJUGP010000020.1 GCA_910586365.1 uncultured Christensenella sp.
AGACGTGTGCTCTTCCGATCTGGCAAACCCGTTTATCCCGTGGGGCGGCTCAAAGAGATCGCCGCGCGCCACGGCGTCAAAGTGGGCGTTTTGGCGGTGCCGCGGCAGGCGGCGCAGGCAGCTTGCGACGAAATGGTCGCTTCGGGCATCAACGCCATTTTAAGTTTTACGCCCGTTTATCTGAACGTACCCGACTACGTTACGGTAAAATATGAGGATTTAGCGGTTTCACTCGCGGCACTTTGCGGCGGGAAAACCGACGAAATTAAATAAAATCAAGTTTCAGGAGGCAAAATGAAAGACTTTATTGTGAACGACGAGCAGACGCTCGAGAAGCTGCTTGCACGCGTTCGGGCAGCGCAGGAGAAGTTTTCGACTTATACGCAGGAGCAGGTCGACGAGATTTTTTACCGCGCGGCGCTTGCGGCGAACAAAATGCGCATTCCGCTCGCAAAACTTGCGGTGGAAGAAACGGGCATGGGCATCGTCGAAGACAAAGTAATCAAAAATCATTACGCGTCGGAATATATTTACAACGCTTATAAGGACGCAAAGACGTGCGGCGTGATCGAACGCGACGAGGGCTTCGGCTATACGCGCATCGCCGAGCCGATCGGCGTGCTTGCCGCCGTCATTCCTACGACCAACCCGACTTCGACGGCGATTTTCAAATGCTTGATCTGTTTGAAAACGAGAAACGGACTCATTATCTCGCCGCACCCGCGCGCGAAACAGTCCACGATCGCCGCGGCGAAAATCGTGCTCGAAGCTGCCGTTGCGGCAGGCGCGCCCGAGGATATCATCGGCTGGATCGACGAGCCTTCCGTTCCGCTTTCGGGCATGATCATGCGCGAATCGGATATGATCCTTGCGACGGGCGGTCCCGGCATGGTGCGCGCGGCGTACTCTTCGGGCAAACCCGCGCTCGGCGTCGGTGCAGGCAACACGCCCGCGATCATCGATTCGAGCGCCGATATCAAGCTTGCGGCGTCGTCCATTCTTCATTCCAAAACCTTCGATAACGGCATGATCTGCGCTTCCGAACAGTCGACGATCGTCTTAAAAGACGTTTACGACGAGTTCAAAAAGGAAATGGCGCTGCGCGGCGGTTATTTCCTGACCCCCGAAGAAACGCAGAAGGTGCGCAAAACGATCATCATCAACGGCGCGCTCAACGCCAAAATCGTCGGACAGAGCGCCTGCAAGATCGCAGAGCTTTCGGGTTTCACCGCGCCCGCGGGCAGCAAGGTGCTTATCGGCGAAGTGGAATCGGTCGACGTCAGCGAAGAGTTCGCGCACGAAAAGCTTTCGCCCGTTTTGGCAATGTATAAAGCGGAGGACTTCAACGACGCCGTTGCCAAAGCCGATCGGCTCGTAAAAGACGGCGGATTGGGTCACACCTCGTCGCTGTATATTAACGTAGAAACGGGGCAGGAGAAAATCGAATATTTCCGTTCGATCATGAAGACCTGCCGTATCGTCATCAACACGCCTTCTTCGCAGGGCGGTATCGGCGATCTTTACAACTTCAAATTCCCGCCTTCGCTCACGCTCGGCTGCGGCTCGTGGGGCGGAAACTCGGTTTCCGAAAACGTGGGGATCAAGCATCTTATCAATATCAAAACTATCGCGGAGAGGAAGGAAAATATGTTGTGGTTCAGAGCGCCCGAAAAAGTATACTTCAAACGCGGCTGCCTCGGCGTTGCGTTAAAAGAACTCGGCAGTCAGTGCTATCATAAGAAAAAGGCGTTCATCGTCACCGACGGATTCCTGTATCAGAGCGGATTCACGAAAAAGATCACCGATATTCTCGATGCGGAAGGGATCACGCACGCGACGTTCTTCAACGTAACGCCCGATCCCACGCTCGCCTGCGCGAACGAAGGCTATCGGCAGATGCGCGATTTCGCGCCCGACGTGATCATCGCCGTCGGCGGCGGTTCGCCCATGGACGCGGCGAAGATCATGTGGGTGATGTACGAGCATCCCGAAGTGGATTTCCAAGATATGGCGATGCGCTTCATGGATATCCGCAAGCGCGTTTACTCCTTCCCGCATATGGGCGATAAGGCGCTGTTCGTCGCCGTTCCCACCACGGCGGGCACGGGTTCGGAAGTGACGCCCTTCGCCGTCATCACCGACGAAAAGACGGGCACGAAGTACCCGCTTGCCGATTACGAGCTGCTTCCCGACGTTGCGATCGTCGATTCCGATCTCATGATGAACATTCCCAAGGGCTTGACTTCCTGCTCGGGTATCGACGCGATGAGCCACGCGTTGGAAGCGATCGCTTCGGTTATGGCGACCGATTTCACCAACGGCATGGCGAAAGAAGCGATCAAGCTTATTTTCGAGTATCTTCCCCGCGCTTACGAAAAGGGCGCGCACGACGCGGAAGCGCGCGAACGCATGGCGAACGCATCTTGTATCGCGGGTATGGCATTTGCAAACGCGTTCCTCGGCGTCTGCCATTCCATGGCGCACAAGCTCGGTTCGTATTGGCATATCCCGCACGGCATGGCGAACTCTTTGATGCTCGAAGAGGTCATCCGTTTCAACAGCAGCGAACAGCCTACGAAAATGGGCACGTTCCCGCAGTACGCTTATCCGCAGTGCAAGGCGCGTTATGCGGACGTGGCGCGGTTCGTCGGCTGCAAGGGCAAGAACGACGACGAGCTGGTCGAATCGCTTATTAAAAAATTGAAAGAATTGCAGAACGCGGTCGGTCAGCCCGCAACGATCAAAGAAGCGCTCGGCGACAAGGTGACGGAAGAACAGTTCCTTGCGCGGCTCGACGCGATGACGGAGGACGCGTTCGACGATCAGTGCACGGGCGCCAATCCCAGATATCCGCTGATGAGCGAAATTAAGGAGATGTACCTTAACGCCTATTACGGCAGAAAGTAAACGAAACGGCATCCCCTCCGAACAGGAGGGGATCGCTTTCACGGGAGTGCTATGAGAGGTTTAGAAACTTCGGTAACAAAACTGAGAAAACAGGTGTTCGTAGAAGTCGCCAAAGTCGCTTTTGAATCGGAACGGATCAATAACGACATCGAGGCGATCCCCTATAACATTATACCGAGCGAAACGCCGCAGTATCGGGAAAGCGTTTACCGCGAGCGGGCGATTGCATCCGAGCGTGTGCGGCTTGCGATGGGTATGTCGCTCAATCCGCAGGATCGTCCCGCGCATATTACGAACGGACTTTCGTACAGCAACATATCCGATAAATATTACGAACCGCCGCTTATGCAGGTGATTCCTTCCGCGTGCGATAAGTGCGAGGAGAACGCTTACAGGGTGAGCGATCAATGCCGCGGCTGCGTTTCGCGTTATTGCGTGAATATCTGTCCGCGCAACGCGATCTCGATCGACGAAAAAACGGGAAGATCGGTGATCGATCAATCAAAATGCATCAAATGCGGCAAATGCAAAGAGGCTTGCCCTTACGACGCGATCGTGCATACCGCGCGTCCGTGCGCCCGCGCTTGCGGCGTGAAGGCGATTTCGTCCGATTCGCTGGGGCGCGCGCAGATCGATCCGCTAAAATGCGTGGGCTGCGGACAGTGTATGGTAAGCTGTCCGTTCGGTGCGATTGCCGATAAATCACAGATTTACCAGCTCATCCGCGCGATCCGCAGCGGCGATCACGTAGTCGCCGAGGTTGCGCCTTCGATCATCGGGCAGTTCGGAGAGGGGGTTTCGCTGTGGACGGTGAAAGCCGCGCTCAAAGAGATCGGCTTCAAGGAAGTGTTTGAAGTGGCGCACGGCGCGGATGTGGGCGCGGCGACCGAGGCGCATCATTACGCGACGGAAGTCGCGGAAGGCAAAGTTCCGTTTTTGCTGACGTCGTGCTGCCCCGCTTGGTCGATGCTTGCCAAAACCCAGTTCCCCGAATTGATCGACCGCGTTTCGAGCGCGCTGACGCCCATGGTGGCGACCGCCCGTTCGATCAAACAGAAAATGCCTTCCTCGCGCGTGGTGTTTATCGGACCGTGCGCGGCAAAAAAACTCGAAGCAATGCGCAAGACGGTGCGAAGCGACGTCGATTTCGTTATCACCTTTGAAGAGCTTGCCGCGATTTTCGAGGCGAAGGGGATCGATTTTGAAACCTTTGATAAATCCGAGCCCATTCACGACGCGAGCGGCGCGGGAAGAGGTTACGCAGTCGCAGGCGGCGTTTCCAAAGCGGTCGGCGCGTGCGTCAAGGAATATTATCCGGGCGTGGAAGTGAAAATCGAGCATGCGGAAGGGCTTGCGGAATGCAAGAAAATGCTTTTGCTTGCCAAAGCCGGTAAAATGAACGGCTGTTTGATCGAAGGAATGGGGTGCCCCGGCGGCTGCGTTGCGGGCGCGGGCGTCAACATTCCCGTGGCGAAAGCCGCGGCGGAAGTCAAAAAATTCGTGGACGGATCGACGAACGCGTTGCCCGATAAAGACTTGTATGACATTCATTTGCCTTAAAAACTAATAAAAAATCCCCTGTTCAACAGGGGATTTTTTCATTTTTAATTGATTGCATAGTATTATGTCTGGCATAATTGCCCTAATTTCAAAGGGAAACGACCTTTAATTTGATTTTTGTCGATACTTTTTCCATAAAGCGGATTTCCACGTCGTAATAACCGAGCTGTTTGATCTGTTCTTTGAGATTGATTTTTTTCTTGTCGATCTCGTAACCTGCGTCCGCAAGCGCCGCGCTTATTTGTGCCGTCGTCACCGAACCGAAGGTTTTGCCGTTTTCGCCCGCGCGGATGGGGACGGAGATTTCCGTGCCGTTTAATTTTGCGGCAAGCTCTTTCATTTCCCGTTCATATTCCGCCTTGTGAAACGCCTGCGCCGTGCGCTGCTGCGTAACGGCATTCACACCGCTCGCCGTCGCTTGCTCCGCCAACCCTTTTTTAATGAGGAAGTTTTTGGCGTAACCGTCGCTCACTTCCAAAATGTCGCCTTTTTTGCCGCTGCCTTTTACGTCGGCTTTCAAAATAACTTTCATTTGCTATACGCTCCTTTTTTACTATTCTACTAAACAATCGTGCGTTTGTCAATCCGTAGGGAATAATTTTTGCAAAAAGGTGCAAAATATCAACAGAGATCGAAATCAGGAAAGGAGGGGCGATCATGGAGCGTAAAATCAACTGCGGCGTATCTTGCGGCGTGAGCGAATGCCGTTACAATACCGACGGCATGCACTGCGAACTCGATAAGATCCACGTCGGCAACACTTGCGACTGCGAACACTGCACCTGCTGCGATAGCTTTCAGGCAAGAAAGTAACAAAAAAAAGAGAGGCAAACCTCTCTTTTTTTGTATAGAACGGAGGATAGCGCGGCATACTGAAAGCGGTTCGGCTGCGCAGCCGTTTCACATATATCGAGAGGACGCTTCGGCGTCCTTTCTTTTAACGCGCATGTTACGGTATTTTTCGGCATAGAGTAACGTATGCGGAAAATTTTCTATAAGCTCTCGCGTATCTTGTTCGGCGTGCTGCCGTTTCTTTTGCTTGCGGCGGCGTTCCTGACCGTTTTATTTTTCCCCGACGGCGATGCGGACGGAAATCAATCTTCCGCGCCGCGCGTCGTACGCGTTTGGCATATCGACACGTTTGAAGGGGGCAAGGGTTCGCGCGCTTCGTTTTTGCGCGACGCGGCGCGTATCCTCGAAAAAAAGGACAAAAACGTGTATTATCTCATCTCGCCCTACACGGCGGAAGGGGCGCGCGCGGCGGCGCAGGAAGGCGATTTGCCCGATATGCTCTCGTTCGGGGTGGGCTTGGGGGATTTTATGGAGCAATCCCTGCCGCTTGCCCGTATGTTTGCGGGCGGCGAAACGGGCGGTGACTGTCTTGCTTATCCTTGGTGCGCGGGGCGGTATTCTCTCTTTTCGCTCGATGAAAATTTCGACGAAGCGGGCACGGTGGCGATCTCCGCGGGCGGAAGCAATCTTGCGGAAGTGGCGGCTTATCTCAATAACGTCGAGGGCGAACGGATCGAGAGCGGCGCGGCGTACGTCGGCTTTCTCAATAAAAAATACCGTTATCTTTTGGGTACGCAGCGCGACGAATGCCGCTTTGCAACGCGCGGCGTAACCGTTTACCGCAAAGAATTGAACGAATATTGCGATTTATATCAATATATCGCTTGTTTGAATGCGAAAAAGGCTTCCGACTGCAAAAAATTCATCGACGTTTTACTCGGCAAAGAGGTGCAGGGGAAGCTTTCGCAGATCGGTATGTTCTCGCTTTCGCAAACGGAAGCGCGCAAAACGGTGAGCGTTTTTGCCTCGGACGACGCGCTCGTTTCGCTGAACGAGGCGGTCCGCGCTAAATCCGACTTGAAAAATATCGATAAATTCTTGAAAAATATTTGAATTATGCGAAAAAGTGTGATAGAATGGTAAACGGTAAATTGTGCGGTCTGAGCGCGGAACTTAAAAATCGCTTTCCCGACGCGGCGATCGAAGAAAATTTTTCTCTCGCGCGTCATACGACGATCGGCTGCGGCGGGTGCGCCGCGGTCTGTATCGAGCCTGCAAACGAACGGGGCGCGGAAGCGGTTTTGCGCTATCTGCACCGAAATGCGGTTCCTTATTATATATTGGGCGCGGGCGCGAACGTGCTTCCTTCGGACGAACGGTTCGAGGGCGTCGCGGTGCGGTTTCGCGCGTTGCGGAAAATCGTGCGCGTCGGCGATTGCATCGAAACGGGCGCGGGCGTGACGGGCGGCAGTCTTTTGCGCTTTGCGCGCGGGGAAGAATTGGGCGGCTTGGAACCGTTCACGGGCATTCCCATGACGGTCGGCGGCGGGATCACGATGAACGCGGGCATTGCCGTGCGGCATTTTTCCGACGTCGTGGAAGAGGTGCTTGCGGTTCGCGAGGGTGAGTTGATCGTATTGCGCGCGAAGGATTGCGGTTTTTCCGAAAAATACAGCGTGTTTCAGAACAAGATCGCCGTTTTGGGCGCGCGGCTGCGTCTTACGCCGTCCGCCGTACAGAGCATCGAACGGGAAAGCTGTTATTTCAGAACAAGGCGGGCGCACCTTCCCAAAGGGCGCAGCATGGGCTGCACGTTCGTCAATCCCGAAGGAATTTCGGCGGGAGCGCTCATCGAGGCGTGCGGATTAAAGGGCATGCGCGAGGGAAAGGCGTTCGTTTCGGAACGGCACGCGAATTTTATCATCAACGAAGGGCAGTGCGCCGCTGACGTCGCGCGGCTCATTCAAAAAATAAAACAGACGGTATATAAGGAGAAAGGCGTGAGCCTGCGCGAGGAAATACGCAGGATTCCGCCGCAGCCGATTACATAGGGCGATTTGCCCGAAGAAGAAACGCAGATGAAGCTAACGGTTGATTTTCATACGCATACTCAATACTCCGACGGCGACAATACCGTTGCGCAGAACGTTGCGAAGGCGAAGGAACGCGGCTTGAAAGCGGTCGCGCTGACCGAGCACGGATTTTCGCACGTCTGGTTCGGCATACGCCGCAAAAACATGCCCGAGTATATTGCGGAAGCGCGCGCGGCGGAAGCGTGCGAGGGGATCCCCGCCTTGATCGGGATCGAAAGCAATATCCGCGGCATAACGGGTCTGTGCGATCTGAAAGAGAGCGACTACCCCGATTTCGACGTCTATTTGGCGGGGATTCACGTCGTGATCCACTACGATCGGTTAAAAGATTGGAAAATCGGTTGGGGCAGCTATCTGCGCGGAGAGATGAAAATAAAGCCTTCGCAGAGCTTGATCAAATATACGACGAAGGCGTTTATCAACGCGATCGAGAAAAACCCGCTCGACGTTGTGACGCATTTGAACTTTCAATGCTTTACCGACCCCGTCGAGGTGGCGAAATGCTGCCGCGATTACGGGACTTATTTGGAAATCAGCGCCAAAAAACCGCATTTGACCGACGAGGAATTGGACGCCGTCGTGCAGACGGGCGTGCGGTTCGTCGTCAATTCCGACGCGCATTCGATCGATCGGATCGGCGATTGCGCGCTTGCCGCCGAGCAGATCAAACGCGTCGGCGTTCCGTTGGACCGTATCGACAATATCGACGGCAAACTTCCCGTTTTCCGTTTCGCGCAATATAAAAAAGAACACGGTATCTATTCGAGGTTTTCATGAATTTTACGGAGGAGATAAAGCGCGATCTGTTGCGCGCTTTTCCCCAAAACCGCTGTTGCCGCCTTGCAACGTTCGCGGCGTTTCTCGATACGCGGGGCATTGCTCCGCGTATCGGCGAGAATGCGGAAAGCGCGATCGTCTTTACGAGCGAAAAGGAAGAAATCGCCGAATATTTTCTTTCTTTGGCGGAAGAGCTATTCGGCATTTCCATGACCGTGACCGAGGCGGTGCGCGATCCGAAATACGGGCGCAACAAATTAACGTTTTCTTATGCGGGCGGCGACGCTGCGGCGATTTTAGAAGAGATCAAACGCTATTCCGCCGAAAAGATCGGCGGCGCCGAATGCTGCGTGCGCGCTTATCTGTGCGGCGCGTTTCTCGGCGGGGGGAGCTGCACGCTTCCGCGCGGCGGGGCGAAAACGGGGTATCATCTCGAATTTGTGTTCCGCCGTCAATCGGCTGCGCTCGCGTTTTGCGAGCTGCTCGAAGGGCAGCTTCTGTTCGGAAACATGATTCCGCGGGGCGAAAAATACGTCGTTTACTGCAAAAATCGGGAAATGCTCGGGGATTTTTTGTACAAAATCGGCGCGCGCGGCGCGCTCAGAAAGTTCGAGAGCGTGTTCGAGGCGCGCGAACAGAGCAACCGCGACAACCGCGTGAACAACTGTTTTATCGGCAACACCGATAAAACGGCGATCGCGAGCGCGGAACAGGTGTTTGCCGTGCAGCGTTTGGAAGAGAAGGGCATTCTGCAAACCCTGCCCGAACCGCTGCGGCGCGCGGCGGAAGGGAGAGTGCGTTACCCGACGCTTTCCTTAAACGAGCTTGCCGCCGTGCTCGGCGTCGGAAAAAGCTGCTTAAATCACAGAATGAGAAAATTGGTGCAGTTAAGCACCCGAACGGAAGAAAACGCATGACCGATTTCGTACATTTACATCTGCATACCGAATACAGTCTGCTCGACGGCGCCGTGAAGGTCGACGAGTTGATCAAGCACTGCAAAAAGAACAATATAAACGCCGTTGCCGTCACCGATCACGGAAACATGTACTGTTCGCTGCGGTTTGCCGAGAAGTGCAGAAAAAATAAGATCAAAGCGATCGTCGGCTGCGAATTTTATCTCACCGACGATTTAACGGTAAAAACCGAACAGCGCGCCGATCACCTCGTGTTGCTCGCCAAGAATAAAGCGGGGTACATCAATCTCACGCAACTCGATTCGATGGCGTTCGTCGACGGATTTTATTACCGTCCGCGCATCGATTACAGCGTGTTAAAAGAGCACAGCGAAGGCGTAATCTGCCTTTCCGCCTGCCTTGCGGGGCGCATTCCGCGTCTTTTGATGGCGGGAGAATACGAAAAAGCCAAAGAATTCGCGCTCGGTCTGCGCGATATTTACGGCGAAGATTTTTACCTCGAAATACAGGACCACGGCATTCCCGAACAGAAACAGATTTTGCCGCTCATTTTGAAAATATCGCGCGAAACGGGCATTCCGCTCGTCGCCACGAACGATGTGCATTATCTCAATAAGGAAGATTGGGAAATGCAGGACGTGCTCATGTGCATACAGACCAAGCGCACGCTTGACGATCCCGACCGCATGAAGATGCAGACGCATGAATTTTACATGAAATCGGGTGACGAAATGGCGGCGCTGTTCCCCAACGTGCCCGAGGCGATTTCCAACACGCGCGTGATTGCCGATAAGGTTTCCGACGTCGATACGCCGTTCAATCTCAAAGACGACGGTACGCCGATCTACGACAAAACGCTCATTCCGCTCTATACGGCGGACGACGGCACGCCGTCGCCCGAATTTTTGCGTCGTTTGACCGAGGACGGACTGCCCAAACGCTACGGCACGGTGACGGACGAGATCCGCGCGCGCGCCGAATACGAATTGGGTATTATCATCAAGATGGGGTTTGCGGACTATTTCCTGATCGTGTGGGATTATATCAACTGGTCGCGCATGAACGATATTCCCGTCGGACCGGGAAGAGGATCGGGCGTCGGCAGCATCGTCGCGTATGCGATCGGGATCACCAACGTCGATCCGCTGCGTTACGATTTGCTGTTCGAGCGCTTTCTCAATCCCGACCGCGTTTCCATGCCCGACTTCGACGTCGACTTCTGTACCGAACGGCGCGGCGAAACGATCGAGTACGTCCGCCGCCGCTATCATCCCGAAAACGTCGCGCAGATCGTCACGTTCGGCACGCTCGCCTCGCGCGCCGTTATCAAAGACGTGGGGCGGGTCATGCGCGTTCCGTATTCCGAAACCGACCGTATTACCAAGCTTATGGACGGAAAATCGACGATTCGCGAGCTTTTGGGGCTGAATATCGAAAATTGCCGCGCCGAGATTGAAAAGACCAAGGACGATCCCGACAAAAACGAAGAAGCGCAGAAAAAATATAACGATCAGCTCGGAAAACGCAACGCGGAATTTATCGATATCTACGAAAGCGACGAGGAATTGAAGCGCGTTATCGACATGGGGCTGAAGCTCGAAGGCATGCCGCGACAAACGGGCATGCACGCCGCGGGCGTCGTGATCTGCGCGAAAAAGATTGCCGACAACGTGCCGCTCTCGCGCAACGGCGAGGATATTACGACGCAGTACGACATGAAGGAAGTCGAGTCGATCGGCATGCTGAAAATGGACTTCCTTGCGCTGACGACGCTGACCGATATCAAAAAGACGCTCGATTATATTTACGAGGATACGGGCAATAAAATCGAATTCGGGCAGGAATGCGACGATAAAGAGGCTTACAAACTCATTTCCGACGGCGATACCGATGCGGTGTTCCAACTCGAACAAGGCGGCATGAAACGGTTTATGAAACAGCTGCAGCCCACCTGCCTCGAGGACTTGATCGCGGGTATTTCGCTCTACCGCCCCGGTCCCATGGACTTTATTCCCACGTATCTGAAAAATAAAAACAACCCCGAGGGGATCACCTATTTAACGCCGCTGCTCAAACCCATTCTCGAAAATTCGTACGGCGTTATCATCTATCAAGAGCAGGTCATGCAGATCTTCCAAAATCTTGCGGGCTATTCGCTCGGGCAGGCGGATCTCGTCCGCCGTGCCATGGCAAAGAAAAAGCGTGCCGAGCTGATGGCGCAGAAGGATAAGTTCATTTACGGCGATATCCAAAACGGGGGAAATATCACGGGCTGTCAGGCGCACGGCATTCCGCCCGAGGTCAGCGCGGAGCTGTTCAAAGAAATGGAAAGCTTCGCTTCCTACGCCTTCAATAAATCGCATGCCGCGGCTTACGCCGTCGTTACCTACCAGACGGCATACTTAAAAGCCTATTATCCCAAAGAATTTTTGGCGGGCGTGCTCAACAACCGCATCACGAAAATCGAAGAGATCGCAAAATACGTCGCCTATATGAAGGAGAAGAACATTCCCGTCTATCCGCCCGACGTCAACGCGTCCAAGGCTTATTTCTCCGTACAGAACGACGGCGTGCGCTTCGGGCTTTGCGCGCTGCGCGGTGTGGGGATCGCCGCAATGGAAAGCGTGATCGAAGAGCGCGAAAAGAACGGGAGGTTCCTCGATTTTACCGATTTTCTCATGCGCTGCACGAAATTCATCAATAAGCGCATGGTCGAAAGCTTGATTTTGGGCGGCGCGTTCGATAGCTTCGGCAAGCACCGTTCGCAGTATTACGCCGTATACGAGGATCTGATGCGGCGTATCGCGGGCATCGACAAACAGCGCGACAGCGCGCAGATGTCGCTGTTCGGCGACGTGATCGAAGAGCAGGCGCCCGAAGTCGATTACCCCGATCTGCCCGAATGGGATACCTCGGAGAAGCTCTCGCGCGAAAAATCGGTAATTGGCGTATACGTCAGCGGGCACCCGTTCGGCGCGTATGCGCACCATTTTTCCGACAGCACGTTCAACACGGGCATGCTGCTCGATTTTGAAGAGGACGAGGAAACGGGCGACAGATCGTATGCGTCGGTTTCCGACGGACAGCCCGTTACGATGGGCGGCATTGTTTCCGTCGTGCGCAAGCACAACACGAAGGGCGGTTCGGTCATGGCGTTTATCACGGTGGAAGATCTCTACGGCAGCATCGACTGCATCGCCTTCCCGCGCGTGTACGATAAGATCAAATCGCTGATCCGCCCCGATACCGTCGTAACGGTGACGGGCAAGCTCGATATTCAGCCCGAAAAACTGCCTGTGATCCGTTTGGATACGCTCAAAGAATTCGTTCCGCCCGAAAACAAGCGCGCGGAAGAAACGCCGGTGCAAACGGAAAAAATACTTTGGCTCGACGCGCGTTCGCTTGCGCGGGAGGATTTCGACGAGCTGATCGAGATGATGGAAGGGTATGCGGGGAACGTAAAAACCAAGATTTTGTACGAAGGAAAACGGTATGAATACGCGGTAAACCTTTCCAAAGCCTTCACGGCGGAGCTGAGAACCTTCCTTTCCGCCGAGCAAATCAAGCTGGTGGAACGGTAATTTTTCGGAAAAACGAAAAAAATTTGCAAAATCGTCTTCCATTTTTCCGAATAATCTGCTATAATAATAAATGGCGGGTTCGTGGGGGAGGATACTACGCGTAATAAATTTTTGATACGTAAGTTTTACGGAGGTATTGTATGAAACGAATCGGACTTTTAACGAGCGGCGGCGACGCGCCAGGCATGAACGCGGCGATCCGCGCGGTGGTGCGCACGGCGATCTATTACGGCATGGAAGTGTACGGCATCGAACGCGGTTATTCGGGATTGATCGAGGACCGCATGACGCCGATGGAAATGCGTTCGGTATCCAATATCGTGCAGCGCGGCGGCACGATGCTCAGAACGGCGCGCTGCCTTGAAATGCTCACCGAAGAGGGGCAGAAGAAAGCCGTTTCCACGCTCGAAAAACACGGAATCGAAGGGCTTGTCGTCATCGGCGGCGACGGATCGTTCCGCGGCGCGAAATGCTTGACGGAAAACTACGGGATCGCCACGATCGGCATTCCCGGCACGATCGACAACGATTTACAGTACACCGATTATACGCTCGGGTTCGATACGGCGGTGAATACCTGCCTTGAAATGGTCAATAAACTCCGCGATACGATGACGTCGCACGAGCGCATTTCGGTCGTCGAGGTCATGGGCAGGCATTGCGGCGATATCGCGCTTTACACGGGCATTACCTCGGGCGCGGAGATCATTATCGTTCCCGAAGTGCCTTACGACATGGACGACATCGTTATGCGCATCAACCGTTCGCGCGAGAACGGGAAACATTCCAATATCGTTGTGGTGGCGGAGGGCGTGATGAGCGCGGAGGCGTTCACCAAACAGCTGCAGGAAGTGACCTCTTATTCCGTCCGCGCGACCAACATCGGGCACATTCAGCGCGGCGGTTCGCCTTCCATGGCGGATAGAATGCTTGCCGCTCAGTTCGGAAACAAGGCGGTGCGCCTTTTGAACGAAGGGATCGAAAACCGCGTGGTCGGGATTCACGACAACCATATTATCGATATGGATATTATGGAAGCCGTTTCGATGAAGAAGAAGTTCGATTTCGAGCTTTACGAAACGCTGCAAATGATTTCGATGTAAATTTTCGTTCGGGTATTGAAATTTTGCCGAAACGGTATTATAATAGGTATGCGGTCGCTTTCCGTGCGGCGGCAAGGGGGACGAAATGATATTAACGGTATGCTTAAGTCCGAGCGTGGACGTCACGATCGAGTTGGATTCGCTCAATACGGGTAAGGTAAACGTCGTCAAAAGCAAAACGCTTTCCTTTACGGGAAAAGCGCTGAACGTGGCGATCGGCGTCGCGCGGTTGGGCGGCGAGGCGTACGCCACGGGCTTTATGTATAACGACAACGGCATGATGTTCGAGCGCGCGCTCGATAAAGAGGGCGTTCCGTTCTCGTTCGTTTGGAACAGCGGACGCGTTCGCGAAAACTACAAATGTATCGACAAACATTCGATGCTTACCGAGATCAACGACGTCGGCGAACAGGTGGGCGACGAAAAGCTGTACGAACTGTTGCAGGCGATCCGCAATTTGTCGTCCCGCGCCGAGGTCACGGTGATTTCGGGCAGTCTGCCGCGCGGCGTCGATCCGACTTATTACCGCGAGCTGTTCCGCGCGGTCGATCCGCGTTCGCTGCGCATCGTCGACGCGGAAGGGGCAAGGCTGTTTGCGGCGTTGGAGGCGGGGATCGATCTTGTAAAACCCAATCTCGAGGAGTTGGAATTCACCCTCGGCAGACAGATCAAAGATAAAGACGACATGCTTGCGGGCTGCCGCGAGTTATTGGAACGGGGCGCGAAAGCGGTGTTGCTTTCGCTCGGCAAAGACGGGGCGGTCATCACCGACGGCACGCAAAATTATTACTGCAAGAGCATCAACGTCGCCGTGAATTCTACGGTGGGCGCGGGCGACGGCATGGTCGCCGCTGCCGCCACGGCGTTGAAGCAGGGCGCGCCGCTCAAAGATATTTTGCGCGCGGGCGTTGCTGCGGGTACGGCGACGGTGACGACCTTCGGCACGATTTCGTTCACGAAGAGCAAATACGAAGAGATCCTTGCGGGTCTTTCCGTAACGGAGTTTTGATCTTGCTGCCCGCGCTTTCTTCCATACGAACGGATAAAGAAGTCGAAACGATTATGATGATGTCGGAAAAGCAGATCGAGGCGATCGGCTTCACCGAGCATTCCCGCCGCCATGCGGGGATCGTGAGCAAATGGTCGGGCGAAATTCTCCGCTCTCTCGGCGCCAACGAGGAGCGGGCGCATCTTGCGGAGATTGCTGGATATTTGCACGATATCGGCAACTGTATCAACCGTGCCGACCACGCGCAAAGCGGCGCGATTTTAGCTTATAATATTCTGAAACGGCTCGGCTGCGATTTGCAGTCGTGCGCCGAGATCATGATGGCGATCGGCAATCACGATGAAAAATACGGGCAACCCGTTTCGGATATTTCTTCCGCGCTCATCATTGCCGACAAAGCCGATGTGCATAAATCGCGCGTCAAAAAGCCCATCGACAACGTGTTTACCGCCAATATTCACGATCGCGTCAATCTTGCCGCCGAGCGTTCCTATCTTTCCGTCGACCGCGCCGCCGCGTCGATCACGCTCAATATCGAGATCGATACGCAGATCTGTTCCGTTATGGATTATTTTGAAATATACTTCGGCAGAATGCAGCTTTGCCGCCGCGCCGCCGAATTTTTGAACAGCCGCTTCTCGCTCGTGATCAACGGCGTATCGCTGCTGTAAGAAAAAAGTTTCACGCGTACCCGTGTTTCACGCGGGTATTTTGCTTACATACAAGATATTGTGGTTTCGGTAAATAATTTTATCAAAATATTGTGCCAAAACCCTTGACAAAGCCGCTCCGGCGGAGTATAATAGGCGCGTTCCCTTTTTTGCGGAACGCGTTTTTTACATATCGACGAGAATCAAATCGGGTGAGGTGGAATATGAAAATCATCAAGAGAAACGGAGCGGAAGTCCAGTTCGACATTGCTAAAATTTACAATGCGATCCGGAAGGCGAATAAGGAAGTCAGCGAGGACAACCGTTTGAGCGAAGAGCAGATCGAGCATATCGTTTCCAAAGTCAAAGCGCTTGCGGGCGATCTGAACCGCGCCGTTAACGTCGAAGAAATTCAGGACTTCGTGGAAAACCAGATCATGAGCGAAAAGGCGTTCGCCGTCGCGCGCAAATATATCACATATCGTTATTCCCGCGCGCTCGTGCGTAAGTCCAACACGACCGATGCGCAGATCCTCACTTTGATCGAGTGCAATAACGAAGAGGTCAAGCAGGAGAATTCCAACAAAAATCCTACGGTCAATTCGGTGCAGCGCGATTATATGGCGGGCGAGGTGTCCAAGGATATTACGCGCCGCATTCTGCTTCCCATCGACATCGTGGAAGCGCACGACGAAGGGCTGATCCATTTCCACGACGCCGATTATTTCGCGCAGCACATGCACAACTGCGATCTTGTCAACCTCGAAGACATGTTGCAGAACGGCACGGTGATTTCGGGTACGTTTATCGAAAAACCGCATTCTTTTTCCACGGCGTGCAATATCGCCACGCAGATCATCGCGCAGGTCGCCTCGAACCAATACGGCGGACAAAGCATCTCGCTGACGCACCTTGCGCCGTTCGTGGATATCAGCCGTAAAAAAATCTGCGCCGACGTCCGCGAAGAGCTTGCGAGCGCGGGAATCAGCGACGAGCAGTGCATTGCGCAGATCGCCGAAAAACGGCTGCGCGCCGAAATCAAAAAGGGCATTCAAACCATTCAGTATCAGGTCGTTACCTTGCTCACCACCAACGGACAGGCTCCTTTCGTCACGGTGTTCATGTATTTGGGCGAAGCGCAGAGCGAGCAGGAGCGCAACGATCTTGCCTTGATCATCGAAGAAACGCTTGCGCAGCGCATTCAAGGCGTGAAAAACGAGTCGGGCGTATGGGTAACGCCCGCATTCCCCAAGCTCATTTACGTGCTCGAAGAGGACAACGTGAGAGAGGGAAGCAAGTATTGGTACCTCACCGAGCTGGCTGCCCGTTGCACGGCGAAACGCATGGTGCCCGACTATATCTCCGAAAAGAAAATGCTCGAATATAAAGTCGACAAGAACGGCGAAGGGCATTGCTACACTTGCATGGGGTGCAGAAGCTTCTTAACGCCTTACGTCGACGAAAACGGGAAACCGAAATATTACGGCAGATTTAATCAGGGCGTCGTGACCGTCAATCTTGTCGATATCGCGCTTTCTTCGGGCGGCGACCGCGATAAATTTTGGAAGATTTTCGACGAACGGCTTGCGCTTTGCTACCGCGCGCTGAAAATCCGTCACGAACGCCTGAAAGGCACGCTTTCGGACGCCGCGCCGATTTTGTGGCAGTACGGCGCGCTCGCCCGCTTGCAGAAGGGCGAACCAATCGACAAATTGCTGTTCGGCGGTTATTCGACCATTTCGCTCGGCTATGCGGGGCTGTACGAGTGCACGCGCTACATGACGGGAAAATCGCATACCGACGACGAAGCAAAACCCTTCGCGCTTGCCGTCATGCAGTATATGAACGACAAATGCAAAGAGTGGAAGGAAAAAGAAAACATCGACTTTTCGCTTTACGGAACGCCGCTCGAAAGCACGACGTATAAATTTGCAAAATGCCTGCAACAGCGTTTCGGCGTGATCGAAGGCGTTACCGACAAAAATTATATCACCAACAGTTATCACGTGCACGTTTCCGAGCCGATCGACGCGTTCACCAAACTGAAATTTGAAAGCGAGTTCCAGCAGCTTTCCCCCGGCGGCGCGATTTCTTACGTGGAAGTGCCCAACATGCAGGACAACATTCCCGCCGTGCTTGCCGTCATGCAGTATATTTACGACAACATTATGTACGCCGAGCTTAACACCAAGAGCGATTTTTGTCAGGTCTGCGGTTACGACGGGGAAATCGGCATCGTGGAAGAGGACGGCAAATTGCTTTGGGAGTGCCCGCACTGCCATAACCGCGAGCAGTCGAAAATGAACGTGGCGCGCAGAACGTGCGGCTATATCGGCACGCAATTTTGGAATCAAGGCAGAACGCAGGAAATAAAAGACAGGGTGCTGCATCTGTAATGAATTACGCCGAAATCAAAAAAACGGATATCGCAAACGGAGAGGGGGTAAGGGTCTCCCTCTTCGTTTCGGGTTGCACGCACCGTTGTAAAAACTGTTTCAACGCGATCGCTTGGGATTTTCAATACGGCAAACCGTTCACGAAGGAAACCGAGGACGAGCTGCTCGAAGCGCTTGCGCCAGCCTATATTGCGGGGCTTTCGCTGCTCGGCGGCGAACCGATGGAGCCGTGCAACCAACGCGCGCTGCTGCCCTTTCTAAAACGCGTAAAACGCGAGCTGCCCCACAAAAATATTTGGTGTTACACGGGCAACACGCTCGAAGGCGGCGCGTTCAAAGAAAAAGACAAAAATTGCGAAGCGACCGCAGAGCTGCTGTCGTGTATCGACGTTTTGGTCGACGGATTGTTTCTCGAAGAATTGAAGGATATCCGTTTGAAATTCCGCGGTTCCTCCAATCAGCGCGTGATCGATTTGCAAAAGACGTTGCAAACGGGTAAAACCGTTTTATATCTCGAATAAAAACAGGAGTGGATTATGAATAAATTACAAATGCGCCGTTATGCAAAGCTGCTCGCAAAAACGGGCGTAAACGTGAAAAGAGGGCAGTGGGTCATCGTGCAAACCGAACTCGACCAACCCGAATTCGTGGAAATGGTCGTTGAAGAGCTTTACCGCGCGGGGGCGGGCAAAGTGAGCGTGGAATTTACGCACCAACCTTTGACGCAGCTCCATTATAAGTATCAAAAGCTCGAAAAGCTTTCCGAAACGGCAAAGTGGGAAATCGAGAAAATGGAGCTTCGGGAAAAAGAACTTCCCGCCTTGCTCTATCTCGAATCCGCCGATCCCGACGGCTTAAAGGGGATCGATCAGGAAAAATATACGGCGGCGTCCTCGGCGCGCAGAAAGACGTTCAAACCGTACCGCGACCGCATGGACAATAAATATCAGTGGTGCATCGCCGCCGTGCCTTCCAAGGCTTGGGCGAAAAAGGTGTTCCCGAATTTGATGGTGAATACGGCGGTCGAAAAGCTGTGGGACGCGATCTTGACCGCGTCGCATGCCGACGGCGCCGATCCCGTGCGCGAATGGGCGCGTCATAACGACAATTTGGCGGCGCGTTGCGACCGTCTGAACCGTTACAACCTCGTTGCGTTGGAGTATAAGGCGTCGAACGGCACCGATTTCCGCGTGGGGCTGATGAGCGAAAGCGAATTCAAGGGCGGCGGCGAAACGACGCTCGGCGGCAATTATTATAACCCGAATATCCCATCGGAAGAGATTTTCACCACGCCCAAAGCGGGCGAGGCGGAAGGGATCGTCTATTCTTCCAAGCCGCTTTCCTATCAAGGCGAACTCATCGAGGATTTTTCGATCCGCTTCGAGGGCGGCAAGGTCGTCGAAGTCAAGGCAAAGAAAAATCAGGACTTGCTGCAAAAGCTGGTCGATACCGACGACGGCGCGAAAATGCTCGGGGAATGCGCGCTCATTGCCTACGATTCTCCCATCAACAATACGGGCATTCTCTTTTATAACACGCTGTTCGACGAAAACGCAAGCTGCCATTTGGCGCTCGGCATGGGCTTCAACGAATGCGTGCGCGGCTATGAGGACATGAGCCTCGAAACGCTGCGCGCGAAGGGTGTAAACGACAGTCTGATCCACGTCGATTTTATGATCGGCACGAAAGACATGAACATTACGGGGATCACGAAGGACGGACGCCGCGTCGAAATCTTCAAAAACGGAAATTGGGCGTTTTAAGCGGGCGCGTTGCGGTTATAAACACTGCGGAGGTTCATTATGAAAATTGATATTATTTCGGGCTTTTTGGGCGCGGGTAAGACGACTTTGATCAAAAAACTCGTTGCGGAAGCGTATCGGGGCGAAAAGGTCGTGCTCATCGAAAACGAATTCGGCGAGATCGGCGTTGACGGCGGCTTTTTGAAAGACGCCGGCATTGAGATCACCGAGATGAATTCGGGGTGCATCTGCTGTTCGCTCGTGGGCGATTTTTCCAAAGCGCTGCAAGAAGTCGAAAGCAAGTTTTCACCCGACCGCATCGTGATCGAGCCTTCGGGCGTGGGGAAGCTTTCCGACGTCATCCGCGCCGTGGAAAACGCAGGGCTGGCGCATGCGCGTCTGAATGCGTTCTGCACCGTGGTCGACGCGAACAAGTGCAAAACCTATTTGAAAAACTTCGGCGAATTTTTCCTCGATCAAGTCGAGCATGCGGGCTGCATCGTGTTTTCGCACACGTCCGATCCGCAAAAAACGCAGAACACCGTTGCGCTTTTGCGCGAGCATACGCCGTCGTTGATCGTAACGACCGATTGGAACGAACTTTCGGGAAAAGATTTGCTTGCGGCAATGGAGCGCAGCGATACGCTCGACGCGGAAATGGAAAAACTCGCGCACGAGCATGAAGAGCATTGCTGCCACGATCACCATCACAAGCACGGCGAGCATTGTCACCACGATCACGAACATGAACACGGCGAACATTGCCATCACGGTCATGAGCACGGGCAGGGCGAGCACTGCTGCCACGATCACGAGCATCATCACCACCATGCCGACGAAGTGTTCCAAAGCTGGGGCAGGGAAACGGCGAAAATTTTCAAACAAGAAGAGATTTCTTCCGCGCTTGCCGCGTTGGAAAGCGGCGAATACGGCGATATTCTGCGCGCAAAGGGGATCGTGAACGCGGGAAACGAGTGGATTTATTTCGACTACGTTCCGAGCGAACCCGATCTTCGTACGGGCGCGCCCGCCGTAACGGGCAGGCTTTGCGTGATCGGCTGCGGTCTGAACGAAGAAAAACTTGCCGCGCTGTTCGGATTGTGATATGAAAGAAATTCCCGTTTTTTTCTTTCTCGGGTTTCTCGACGCGGGAAAGACGAAATTTATACAGGAAACGTTCGAAGATGCGCGATTCGATTCGGGCGAGCGCACGCTTTTGCTCGTGCTCGAAGAGGGCGAAACGGAGTACGACGAAACGCGGTTTGCGGTGAAGGATTACGCCGTGGAATACGCCGACGCGCAGAGCTTGACCGAGCGGGAGCTGAAAGCGCTTACCGCAAAGCACAACGCCGAACGCGTCGTAGTGGAATACAACGGCATGCGCGAGTTGGGCGCGTTTTTCGATATCATGCCCGAACAGTGGCAGATCGCGCAGGTCATGACTTTTTTCGACGCCGCAACCTTCCTTTCCTACAACAAAAACATGCGGCAGCTCGTGTTCGATAAAATACAGTACGCCGATATGGTCGTGTTCAACCGTTTCACCGAGGCGCAGTCGCAGGAAGAGTTTCACAAAATCGTGCGGGCGGTATCGCGCCGTACCGAAATCGTGTACGAATACGTCGGCGGCAAGGCGGTGTACGATGAAATCGTCGATCCGCTGCCCTTCGATCTTGACGCGCCCGTCGTCGAAATCGCCGACAGGGATTACGCGTTTTTTTATCGCGATCTGGTAGAGGACGCGAACAAGTACGAAGGAAAGATCGTTTGTTTCAAAGCGCTCGTGGCGACGGATAAAAAGATGAAAGCGGGGACGATCGTCGTCGGCAGACATATTATGACCTGCTGCGAGGCGGATATTGCGTTCAGCGGGCTTGTGCTGCTGCACACCGTGAACCTGCCTTTCCGCACGCGCGATTGGGTGCGGCTGAAAGCAAAAATTTCCGTGGAATATCATAAAATATACGGCGGTAAAGGACCCGTGCTCAAAGCGCTGAGCTTGGATTTTACCGATCCGCCCGAAGAAGAACTTGCCACGTTTTATTGATTTTTTCCGAAAAAAACATTTACAAACGTTTTTCGGCATGATATAATATAGGAAATTGCCGAATTATTTTATACCGATTGAGAGGTTTGTATGAAAAAAATTCTCGTCTATTATTCGCTTGGCGGAAACACGCGCGCCGTGGCGAAGAAGATTGCATCGAAGCTGAAAATAAAAGCCGTGGAATTAAAAACGCTTAAAGCATATCCCGACGACGTCGACGTTTTGCAGAGTCTTGCCAAAAAGCAGACCGAAATCGGCGTGATGCCGCAGATAGCGCCCATAAAAGTGGATTTTTCGCAGTACGACGCAATCGTGTTGGGCATGCCGATTTGGTGGCGCACGTTCGCGCCCGCCGTGAAAACCTTTTTGAAAAGCGTCGATTGGAAGGGGAAAAACCTTTATCCGTTCGCCACGAACGAGGGAAAGCTGGGGCACGTCGTATCCGATTTGAAAAAAGCGGTGCGCGGCGGCATGGTCTGCCCGATCCTCGGCGTGGAATTCGACGAAGAGGGCAACCAGCTCACGTCCGCAAGCGAGATCAATAACTGGGTTGCGTCGGTCGAAGAAGACGGTTACGACGAAGAAGACGAATGATTCTTCCCGAATTTTTATCGCGGGAGCTTACCGCGCAATATCCGCCGCAGACGGTGGAAGAAATTATGCAAGGATACGGGGCGGTGCGTCCCGTATCTTTTCGCGTCAATCCCTTGCGCGCCCCGCGGGAGCAAACGTTGCGTTCGCTGAGCGAAGAGGGCATCGCGCAGGAGGGCGTTCGTTGGTATCAAGACGCGTTTGTTACGCGCGATACGGAACAGACGCTGAAAAACACGCGCGCCTACCGATCGGGCGCGATCTATCTGCAAAGCTTATCTTCCATGCTGCCGCCCCTTGCGTTAGGCGCGGAGGCGGGGGAGAGCGTGCTCGACATGACGGCGGCGCCCGGCGGCAAAACGACGCAGATCGCCGCTTTGACGGCGGGCCGCGCGTTGATCACCGCGTGCGAAAAAGACGGGGGCAGATTTTCGCGCCTTGCGTATAACGTGGAAAAACAGGGCGCGCCCCGCGTAACCTTGCTTCGCTGCGACGCCGCGCTCCTCGACGATTTTTTTCGGTTCGATAAAATCCTGCTCGACGCACCATGCAGCGGGAGCGGTACGCTGCGCGCGGATGAGCGGGTAAAAATAACCGAAAAAACGCTGCTCGGCTGCATGAAAACGCAAACGGCTTTGGCGCGGAAGGCTTGGCGGCTTTTGAAAAAGGGCGGCGTGTTGGTGTATTCCACTTGCTCGATTCTCGAAAAAGAGAACGGAAACGTGCTGAAAGGGATATTAAACAACGCGGACGCGGAGATTTTACCGCTTGATTTCCCTGCGGAAATCCCCGTTTTTCCGCGTTCGGACGGCGCCGTCTGCGTGAAACCGAGCGCGTTTTTCGAGGGTTTTTTCGTAGCGAAAATCAGAAAAAAAGGTTGAATCTTCGCAAAAGATTGTGAATTTTTTGTGATATAACACTTGACAAATATATTGCCTTAGGTTATTATATAAAGCGTGATAGTTTGTAACCTGTGCCCGAATGTCGGAAACAGGTTTTTGTGCCGTTATAATATATTCAAGGAGAAAAGCACCATGTCGAAAAAATCAGATTTGAAAAAGGCGATCAAGGCAAGCGAAGAAGAGATCGAAAACCTTGAAAAAAAACGTCTGCGCAGCCAATCGTCGCTGCTCAGCAACATGCTCGCAGGCTCGGAACCGAACGAGTCGGACAAGGAATATTATAAGGTTTATACGCAGCTTATCGATTTGGAGCGCGAAAACCTGCGCAAATTGCGCGAAGAACTCGAAAGCTTGTAATATACTTTTGTCGCAGCGGATCGATTTTTCGACTTCGCTCAAAATGACATGGTTATCGTCATCAAATGATATAGTTATCGTCATCAAATGATATAGTTATCGTCATTTTGACCAAGCGTAGCGCGTGGAAAAATCTCGTAGGATTAAGACAAAATTTACATAAAAAGAATTCCCCGAACGGGGAAACAAAACGGAAAAATCATAGCAGAAAATAAAGGTCAGCGAGGGGTTTAACGATGAAATTGCGTGTATTATCTGTCGGCAGAAGAATTGCCATCGCCGTTTGCGCAGTGCTTGCGCTCGTAACGGGAACGCTCAGCGTTGTTTGTCCGCGTTTTGCGGGCGCGACGGTGCAGGCGGCTGCATATGAAAATATAGCCGTTGCAACGAGCTTAACCGAAATCGAAAAAGGGCTGAACGACTTGGATGAACCCAACAAACAAGCCGTGCTCGATCAGCTTAAAAAATATTTAACGGTTACGGCAGACGGCGCAACGGTTCCTTCCGACGATTACACCGTTGATAGCGTTACCTATGAGGGGAGCGGCGCGAAGATCGCCGTATCCGCGGCAGGGGTAAGCGGCGGTCGCGTTACGGCGGAAGTTACCGTCGAGAACGCGGTGGATTCTGTTTTGCAAAGCGTATCCGTTTCGGTCGATCCCGAAAAAGCGGAGCAAAATTCCGACGGTATCTATAAGGTATTAAAATACGGTCGTCTCACGGACGAAAGCGTATTCTTGACCGATACGGGAAAACGCCCCGTGCAGTTCACCGAAGGAAAGCAGAGCATTCTCGATTTCCTTAAAATCGAATTGCGTTATCAGAACGTAACGCTTCCCATCAGCGAAGTGGAATATGCCGAAGACGGCGAAATGCTTACCCAAAAAATCGGGCAGGTATATTCTTACCGTATCAACCAGAAATCGTTTACGGCGGGCAGCCGCACGATCACCGTTTCGGTAGAACACGACGAAAACGGAAACAGATTAAACGGCTCGCTCGACGCGCTTTTCGAAGACGTGAAGATCATTTCGTTGGAAGCGACGCAAAAGTCCGGCATTTTATATTCGTATTCCGACGTGATTTCCAGCGTTACCGTTACCGCAAAATATAACGACGGTTCCTCGCGCGAACTTTCGGAACGCGAATACACCACAAACTCTTCGCTCATTCCGACAAACGTTCCCGACGCGGAGCAAACGGGCGATTTTACGACGAATAACACGGGCGCGAACCGTGCATCGAACGTGCCGAACAATACCTCATCGTATAATTATTCCAAAGAGGTAACGATTACAAGCGGCGGAATCAGCACGACCCTGAACATGAACGGCATCACGCTTGCCAACCCCCATCAGATCATCGGCATCGTCGGCGTTCCTGCTTTGCAGAAAGAGGGCGCACCGCTCGATTTACGCGGACTTTCGGTAGCGATTTCTTACGCGGTGAATTATCACGATAAAACCTCGAAAGTTTACGACGGTTTGGGCGATACGGTAGATATGATCTCCGGTACGATCATCGACGAATCGACGACGATCATGGTCCCTTTGACCGATCTCATTGATTTTCTTACCGTAAAATATAACGGCGGCACGTTGCAGGCGGCAAAAGATTCCGTCGTCCCGACGATTTCTGGCAGCGGAACAACGGTTTCGACCGAGCTGACCTTTACATATTACGGGCAGATGTTCTACTTCTCGACGGGCGCCGAGCGAAATGACACCGGATTGCGATATCATACGAATTGGTCGCGCAATCCCAACACTTCGACGAACACGTTTGAACTCGAAGTGAACAAAAACGAAGGTCCTTCGGTCACGGCGAACTATTACGCCCGTCCGATCATCAACGAAGATATCGTAACCTATCGGGAAGGGTTGACGAAACCCGTGCTCGGCGTGGATTTTTCCGACCCTCAGGAGGTTGCAAACGGCACGCGCGTGGAAATCGTCAATCTCGGCAGCCACGAAAAGCTCGGATTCACTTATACGATTTCGGACGGACGCGTTACGATGCTCGGCGATGCGGCAAACCAACCCGGAACGGTGGGCGCCGCGTATACGCAGGAAGGCAAAGACAGCCGTTTCTCCTTCACGAAGCCCGGCAGATTCAGCGTTGCGATCATTCTTCCCGAAGTGCAGGAAGGCGCTACGCCCAACTACTTCTACGGCACGACCTCGAACCGTGCGGAATACGAAATCGAAATTGAAAAGGGCGACCTTGCCGTCAGCTATACCAACCTTACGCTTACGGATAACGGTCTTGCCGTCGCACAGGGAACGCTCCTTTCCTCGTTGCAGAAAATCGGCGTGCTGTTCAGCACGGGCGGCAACATCGTAAGCGGCGCGAACGCACCGCAGACCTATGCCGTGTATGTGCGCCTCGCAAGCGAACCCGTCAATGCAAAACGCGTTCTTCTTCGTTATACGAACGGCGCGAGAGGGGAACTGACCGCGGACGAACTATCCGCTTTGAACGCGCTTGCTTCGTTCGACCATCCGCGTGAAGAATTCTACATACACACCGAAACCTCGGGCAACGATTATTACAAGCCCGTTAATACGGGTACGACGCCCGTTACCCTTTCCGTCGTCATTCCCAACGTCGATACGATCACGAGCGTGAACGTGCAGTACGACCGCACGCAGACCGCGAAGAAAGTGATTGACGAATGGACGGAGAACTTCGGCGGCGAATATGAGGTTACGATCTCCAAAGACGGCACGACTTTGACCGACGCGTCGGCGGAAGTTCTTCACGTAAACAACGAATATACGATCACGTTTGCGCATAAATCAAGCGCCAACGTGAAAACCGTGCCGCTCGTCGTTTCGCCCGTGTTTTACAACGACGTGAAAACGAGCGTCAGCGGCGACGCGGAGTACGACGGCGAACTCAAATTCACCGATTTGATCGCGCGTTTGAAAGCTGCCGCGACTACCGCTTACAATACGGACCATTATTATCAGCTGAATCTTTCTTCCGTTACTTACGTTGACGCTGCGGGCAACGCGATTTCCGACGTGCGCAACCTCACCGTCGGTTCGTGGACGGCTCTCTTCAAAACCGAGCTTGGCGCGGGCGATTTGGAAGGCGATTACGTTCTTCCCGATTTTGAAGTTACGTTTAACGTGACGGCGCTTGCCTTAAACTTTACGGTAGAGGGCAACCTTTCCGCCTTCACACAGGAGAACAGCTACGCCGCAAGCTATACGGGCGCGGCTTTGACCTTTGCGATCACGGGTTGGAACGCGGCTGCGGAAAAGAACGTTTCGGTTAGCGTCAGCGGTCATCTTCCCGAAGAAGGCGCGGAAATTCCCGCAAACTTCTTTGCCCTTGCAACGGCGGGCGAATTCAAGCTTTCGCTTGTCACCGCAGGGGAATATACGGTAACGCTTGCCGCGAATTCGTCCAACGTTACGCTTGCTTCGCCGCTTACATACACGCTTACCGTCAACAAGGTTGCGGCTACGCTCAGCAAAACGGAAACCTCGATGCAGATTTCCTCTTCCTTCGTATTCCCTTCCGACGTAACCGTTCAAGGCGTCGCGGGAAATGCGGCGACGGAAGGGCTGCGGATCACCGATTATAAAATTTATTCGGACGAAGCTTGCACGGCGGAAATCGCGTCCGATGCCGTTCAAGTCGATACGACTTATTATATTAAGGTAACGGGGCTTTCGGGCAACTACGTAAAATCGATCGACAATAAGTATCAGGCGACGTTCACGTACGGCGTGAACTACAACGTGCCTGCGCAGGCACTGAAACTGAACATTACCAAAGGTTCGCTTCCCGCGCTCGATGTGAAAGACGAATTTATGCAGGACGGGAAGATCGTGCTTACCGCCGAGTTCGGCAAGGGGATCGACGTTCTTTCCTGCTTTGCCAACGCAGCCGACGCGGCGAATTACGTGATTACGGTAACGGCAGCCGCACGCGCTTCGTTCACCGCGGAAGATCTTGCAAACGGCACGCTGCCCGCGGGTAATTACATTGTTACGATTGATGCGAATCCCAACTTTGCATGGGTGGGCGGCGAAGCTGTAAGCGTCAATCTCACCGTCGGAAAAGCGGCGATCGACGTTCCCGAACTCGTTGTGGCGACGGGCGCTTACACGGGCGCGGCGGTTTCCGTAAAAGCGGGCGGCACGTCCGCTTATTGGAGCGCGCTCAAAGGCAACGTTACGGCGACTGTTTACCGTTTCGACGTCGGCACGACCGATTTCACGATCAAAGCGGATACGCAAGAGAGCGGCACGTTTGAAATCCTCGAAGAAGAGGGGCTTACCGTCGGCAAGCTTACGTATACCGACGCGGGCATTTATTACATTGTATTCGAGCTGACCTCGCCCAATTATTATTGGAAGGGAAGCGCCGAAACGCAGACCAAGACCGAGGCGGCGCGCGTTGCAGAGGTCTCCTGCAAAGAACTTGCCGTTCCCGTCACGCAGCGCGTTTGGGAACAGGGCGAAACGGTTTCTTACGGCGCAACGGGTACGGCTACGATCGAGGGATATACCGTTGATTACGACATTACGACCGATGAAACCGCTCAAACGGTGAAATATACCGTGACGAGCATCACCAAAGACGGCTCGGGCGACATCAAACACAACTTCGTTTGGGCGCGCAACGCCGACGACTACGAAGGGCTTGCATACCTCGGCGACAGAGGGTACGGCACGGTCGAAGGCTTAACCGCCACCTTGAACTATGCGGTCGTGCAAACCGCGCTCGACATCGATTACGCAAAGAAAACGAGCGTTGTTTACGGCGGTTACGTCGGCGGAACGGTTCTTACTAATCTCAACGAAATATTCGTTCCCACGGGTACGGATACCGATAAGCTCGGCACGGTAACGTATTCCTATCTCGACGGCGAAGGCACGGTAAAAACGATCACGGAAGAGAGCATAAAAACGCTTGACGCTGGAACGTACGCCGTTACCGTTGGGCTTACGTTCAGCTCGGAAACGACTTACGCGCCCATGACCTTCTACGTCGCGCTTACCGTTGCACCCCGTCCCGTTACGGTTACGGTAAACGCCACGCTTACCTACGGCGGCGAACTGAGCAACGCAACGTTTGCATATGCGGCGGGCAGTCTGCAATTCAACGACGGCGTAGAGCCTGCGTTCGCTTACGCGCTCGAAAACTATCTCGACGTGAAAGACGGTACGTACGCTTATTCCGATCACGAATGGGTTAAACTCGACAACACGCTTGCGAACTATGCCGTTACGTTTGACGGTGCGAGCGCGCTCACGGTGGTAAAGGGTACGGCGAACGTATCCGTGAATCTGGAATATTTCTACGGCGAAACGCCTGCAAACGGCTCGCTGAACGCCGTTTCTGACGCGGATAAGTTCGTTTACGATAAAGAAAACGTCGGCGCAAGCGGCACGGTTTCCTATACGGTTGCAAAGAACGGCGAGAATTATGACGTAACGCTCGACGTTTCGACGCTCAGCAGCAAGAATTACAACTTCGTTGCAGAGAATAACGCCTGCGCAGTGATCTTCAAAAAACTTGCCGTCAACGTAAAAATCGGCAATCTTTCCGCGCTCTTCGGCACGCGCGCCGATTTGAGCACGGCGGAAATTACGATGGAAGTCGCCGTAAACGGCGTGACGGTCGATACCGCCGCGCTTACGGAAGAGTTGAAAAAACTGCTCGAGCTTTCGACCGACGCATTTGTCGGCGCAAACGGCACGGCGCAGGTCGGCAGATATCCGATTACGGCAGAGCTTGCGGAGAACGAGTATTTCGAGATCGCGGGTCTTACGAACGGCGAATATACCGTTGCGTTCGACGCGGCTTGGCTGAACGTAGTCGGGGCGGAAAATCTTACCTATACGGGCAGCTCGCTCAATCTGATCGGATCGGTTACGGTCGAACAGGTCGGCGGGGCGGATCCCGTTGCGGAAGGCGGTTACACCGTTTACTATTCCACCGATACGACGGAGGAGAAACACTGGTCGACGGCGGCAAGAGAAACCAACGCCAACGAATACACCGTTTCGTATTATATCGACATTGCAGGTTACGGCAAGGTTGAAATTCCGAATACGGTTTCGGTTATGGTTGCGAAGGGCGAAAACACGCTGAAAACAAATTTCGACGTAAACAACGCCGCGGCGGACAACGTGGAAAATATCACCGCCGACGCATGGCAGTACGGCAAATACGACGCCGCACTGCTCACCGTTCCCGAAGCGACCTTCGGCGGCACGATCACTTATAAGCTCTATCAAAACGAGGAAACCGAAGCGTTTGCCACGGGCGCCGATCTTGCAACGCTGTTGCAGCTCCACGCCGACAAAATGGTATGCGATAATTATAAGTTTGTTGTTTCCACTTCGGACGCGGGCAACTACGATTCCTCGGAAAAAGCCTATTATATCCGTGTCGGCAAAGCCGCGCTTATCTTCAAGGCTGCGGATACGAGCGTTACGTACGGCGACGATGCGAAATTCGACTACGTCGTTACGGGCTTGAACTCCGCCGCAGGCGACACGAAGGAAAGCGTTCTCGGAAACGACTTCAAGGTGGATTATGTCTGCGCCTATCGTGCAGGCGATGCGACGCACGGCAACGTTACGGCAGAGGGTTATGAAATCACGCTTGAAGTAAGCCGCAAAGACGGCGGCGCGTTCGATTCGCTTGCGAACTATACGGTGGAAACGGAAGGGGGTATCCTTACCGTAACCGAGCGGGCGATCACGATCAAGATCAATTCCGAAACCATCGATTACAGAACGGCAAATGCCCCCAGACCTTCCGCGCAGCTTGTGCGCGGCACGCTGCCGAACGGCGTTGCCCTTGAAGACGTGATTACGCTTGTCACGCCGAGATTGAATTTCTCGCACCTGTCAGACGAAAACGAATGGCTGCAGCCTGTCGGCACGTATTATATCTATCCGCAGGCAAAGGGCGCGGCTGCTGTCAACTACGTTGTCGATTTCTTCGACTGCGAATACAACCCCTCGAACAACCATACGGATTATATCAATGACGGAAAATATTTCGGCACGTACACGATCAACACGCTCTTCGTGAACACGGCGTGGAACGGCGCATCGCAGGCGTTCGTTTACAACGGCAAAGCAATCGTGTTGAGCGCGAACGCTACGAGCTATTCCAAAACGGACGGCACGGTCGGAATGTTCCCCACGCCCAAATCGCTGAAGCTCTCCTATATCGCATATACGGCGGATACGGATATCAACGGATCGATCGATTCTGCAACCGCAGGCTTGCCGACGAACGCAGGCTCTTACGTGATCTATGCCGCCATGGAAGATAAGAACTACACGACGGGCGGAGCGTACATCATTATCATGATCGAAAAGGCTACGCTCGAATTGCAGGTCGATAATCTTACCATGACTTACGGCGACAATCTGCCGAACGGAAGCTATAAGCTTAAAAACGAGAACCAGCTTTATACGCAGGCGGATAAAGACGAGCTTAAAGGAAAAACGCCTTCCTATGCCGTTTTGAACGGCGGAACCGTCGTTGCGGCGGCAGACGCGAACAAGCTTGGCGCAGGCACGTATGCGCTTTCGCTTGCCGATATCGAACTGACGAACTACAAAGTGCTTGTCTCTTACGGCGCGCTTACGATCGAACGCCGCAAAGTCGAAGTTACTTTGGAGGATTTCGAGAAACCGTATAAGGGTTCGGTTTACGATCAAAGCTCTTTGGGGCTTGACGCGGTAGACGAAGACGGCAACAGCACGGCGTACACGGTTACGAACATGCCCGAAAACGGCGATAAGACGAACGCGCAAACGCTCGGGATCACGCTTTCGGTTGCGGGTACCGCGCTCAATGTGGGCACGTACAACGTGGTTGCAAGCGCCGTAAACGACGGAAATTATATCGTAACATTTACGAGCAACACGGCGAAATTCAAGATCGTTCCCGCCGAAATTTACGTTCAAACGACGTTGAACGTGCTTTACGGCGAAGAAACCGTTTCGAGCGTTTCCTATGAAATCGGTACGCTGAATTCAAAAGGCGAATTCGTTGCGGGCGTCGGCGGCGAAACGTATCAGTCGCTGCTTGAAAAACAGGCGCTTGCGAACAACGTCGTTTACGTCGGCGGTGCGCCCGAATACACGCTTACTTGGACGAAGAAAACGACGCCCGGTCAGGAATACACGGTTAACCGCGTCGGAACGAAGGGCTTTTCGTTCATGAACTACACCGTTGTTGAAAACGGTTATCTTGCGAATTACGTAATCGAAAAGCGCGTCGTCACCGTGACGGGCGCGGTCGAAACGGAATATACGGGCAGCGCAATCGATCCGCAGTTCACGTTCGGCAATTTGGTTCAGGGAGAATCGCTTTCGGTAACTAAAAAATACTTGAATGCCGGCGGCGAAGAGATCAACCAAATCATCGATGCGGGCAGTTATACGGTATGTCTCGGCAGAATTGCGGGGAACGAAGGCAAGCATTACACGTATGAAAACGGCGCGGAAGAGCTTCGCATTACCTTCGTCGTAACGAAAAAACTGATCAGCGTCAGCTGGGAAAACAATCCCATGCGTTACGACAGCACGGCATCCGGTTCGAGCAATCTCAACTATAACCGCGTGCTCGGCTACGGCGCGTCGGTTGAAAACCTCGTTGACGCGGTCATGACCCGTACCTATACGGTATATTCGACTTCGACGGACGGCACGGAACAAAACGGGGAAGAGAAAATCGATAACGTACCCTTCGCCATTCTCAGCGCCGATAACTACGGCTGCATGATGACGGGCGTCGGTCTGTATACGCTCACGCTGAAACTCAAAGAGGGCAACAGCGCCAACTATCAATTTGCGGGCGGCGAAACCGAAGTTACGATCACGTTTTCGGCTTACGCCAACGCGGTTGATATGAAGGTTGAATTGAACGACAAGATTTACGACGGCAAAGCACCCGTGGAAAAGGTTTCCGTAGAGGGAACGGTGCTCGACGGCGTGGATCTTGCGCAGTATCTTGCCAAATCCTACGCACGGATCGACGAAGAAACGGCGAACAGATTGGGCGAGATCGACCGCAAGCTTAACGCCGCGGATATGACGGGCGTCGTGTTCGATATGACGGTTGCTCCCGTCGACGCAGGTTATTATGTGTTCCACGTCGTTTACTTCCGCGATCTTCCTACGGGAGCGGAAGGTTCCGACGTGTACGTTCTGTACAGAATTTCGCCTAAGGTGATCGAAACCGCGCCCGTGATCGGCGAAACGACTTCCGCCGTTTATGACGATACGGCAAAGGTGTTCACGATCACGATCAGCGACGCGGCGGCGATCGAGGCATTCAAGGCGAATCCCGATTGGATCACGGTGAAAGCGATTGCAAAAGACTACGGCGATGATTCCATGCCCGAAGTTTCCGTAACCGAAGGCTTTACCTGGGAACTCAACGAAACGGGCGACACGCTTACGGTCGTAGCCAGATATACGGGTAATTACACCGTAACGTTCCGCCTCGGCAACGGCAACTACGAATGGAAGAAGAACAGCGAGGATTTCGATCCCGATATCGAAGGAAGCGTTGGCGACGGCGTCGTCGTGAACGAGGACGGAAACGTAACGATTTCTTTCTCGATCACGGTGCACTATATCAACCTCGACGCGGAAACCGAACAAAATCAGGTGGTCGCTACCTACGGCGACGATTACCTCGAAGCGGTGAAGAACAGTCTCAGTGCGAGAGGCGTGCAGCCGTTCGTCGATCTTGACGATATTTCCGTTGCTTACTTCGTTTGGAGAGCCGACGGGAATTATGCGGGTGTGCCCGACATCAGCGCCAACGCGTTGCGCGCGGGTAAATTCCATTACAGCGTGAAGATCCCCGGAACGACGAATTACAGTCCGAAATACGAAAACGGTACGCTCGTCGTCAACAAGAAAGACGTTTTGGTCACGGTCGACGCGTTCGGCACGTTCGGCAGCGAAACGGTTACCTTCAACCGCGACTCGTTCCGCTTCGACGGATTTGCGGCGAACGTCAACAGCCCTTGGGACGTTCTCGCCGTCGATTACGATGCGCTCAGTTATACGATCGGTACGGTCGGCGCGGAGAACTACTCCAACGGCTATCTCAATGCGGGCAAATACGTCGGCATTCTCGATCTCGAATCGCATGAAGGGAATTTGATCGGGTTCGGTCCGAACGGCACGCAGGACGATTACAATTACGTGTTTAACAAGGCGGATAGCTCGCTCACCGTCAACCGTTACGAAATTACGGTCAATATCGGCAATGCAAGCTCGCCCTTCGGTTCGCCCGTAAACGTGCGCAACGTGGCGCTTACGACGGGTAACAATATCTTCGAGCCTTACACCACGCTCCGCGAATTGCTCGACGTGCGCTTCTCGCTCAACGCCGACTCGCAGAGCAATGCGGGCAGCTACGTGCTTTCGGCGACCGCGAACAACACAAACTATCTCGTCAACTTCAACAGCGGCGTTTATACGATCACGCCCATCGCGGTGGCGGTCACGCTCAATGCGGGCGGAGGTGTTTACAACGGCAAGATCGACGCGGCAAGCCTTGCGCGCGTTTCGAGTGCGGAAAGCCCCGATCTTACCCGCAGAGAGATCGAAAGATATCTTGTATACCGTTACACGGGCACGAGCTTCTCGGGCGTCGTGTACGACGGTTACGAAGTTCCCACGCTTGCCGGTTCTTACACGGTAACGGCGGAAATCGATCCCGAAAAAACGGGCAATTTCACGCTGATCGGTAACGCGTCGGCGGTGTTCGCGGTTGATAAAATGTCGCTCGACGTGACCAAAGTGCAAGCGGGCAAACTCGTTTACAACGGCAACGCGCAAAGAGCGATCGTGATCGACAACGATTACAACGTGGACGGCGTGCAACTCTACGATTACAACCGCAATCAAACCTTCACGCAGGCGGGCGTTTACTTCCTTACGCTCACGGTGCGCGACGCTGCGAATATGCAGTGGTCGACGCGTGAAAGCGAATACGGTTTGCAGATCACAGTCGAAAAGGGTGTGAACGGCGTTTCCAACATCGAAATCATCGGCTGGACGTACGGCGACGAGCCGAACGCTCCCAAAGCCGAGCTTGCGCACGACGACGGCGCTCAAATCGTGTTCGAGTATTACGTCGACGGCGCTTGGACGACGAACGTTCCTCAGAACGCAGGCACGTATTCGGTGCGCGCGTCGATTGCGGAATCGGCAAACTACGGCGCTTACACGAGCCTCGAACAGCGTTTTGAAATCAAGAAACGCACGCTTGCCGTGCCTTCTCTCGAAATCGTGACGGAAGGCGAAAACCGTAACGACATGTATACGGGTTCGACCTTGCTTGCGAGCGTGCTCGGGTACGACGCGGCGACGATGCTGCTTTCGTACAGCGATGCGTCCAGCGTAAGCGGAAACAACGTTACGCTGAGCGCGCTCAACGCCGGCACGTACCGCATTACGATCATGCTCAACGATGCGCTCAACTATGCTTGGGAACGCAGCGACGAGGACGACGACGGCGTCGTTACGCTTCTTTGGACGGTTACGCCCCGTAAATTGGAATCCAATCCCAGCGCGGTGGACGATAAGTTCATTGTCGACGGTTCGATCCTCGAGTATCTGCCCGAAGGCTTCGATCCTACGATCATGAATATCGAAAACAACCAAATCGGTCACAGCGGTAAATTCATCGTAACGGTTACGCTCAAAGATACGGCGAACTACACTTGGGCGGACGGCACGACGGGTTCTCTTACGTTTGAATGGACGGTAGAAGGCGTGAGCAATATCTTCATCGGGATCGTCGGCGGACTCGCAGGGGTCGTCGTGATCGCGGCGGTTGCGCTCTTCGCTCAGATCGGGGTACACAACAAAAAGAAAAAGCGTGAAGCTGCCGAAATGGAAAGCCGTGACGGCGCAGATGCGGAAGAAGGGGTGTGATCATGGCGAACATTAATCTTTTGGACTTCGATCTTTTAAGGCTCTTTTCGGTGCAGGATCTGATCATAATCGGGTCGATTCTGCTCGTGGCGATTGCCCTTATCATCGGTAATATCGTTCTTGTGCACTTTTATAAAAAGCATGCGGAGCGCAAGCTGTGCACCAAACAGTTGCAACAGCGCCGCGAAGAGCTTTTAAGCGTGCTCGAGGGTATGAAAAACGGCGGCGCGTTTACGGTTGCCGACGAAGAAGAAAAAGAGGACGACCTCACCGAAGAGGATATGTACGAGGACGACGAAGACGACGAGGATCTGGAAATGGGCGTCATCTCCGCGGACGACGAAGAAAGCCTTGCGGAAGCGGTGGCGTCCGCCGAAGGCGCAAACGAGTTCGACCGCAGAGTGCGCATCATGAAAGCGTCCGACATGTCGCCCGCGATGCGGGAGAAATTCTCCCTCGTCGGCAGCGAATACGACGAAAAGAGCTACTTCGTCCGTTATGCGTATTCCTTCGAGGCGAAGCTCAACCGTGCGGAAGAAAAGATCCAAGAACGCTACGTTGCGCTCCTCAACGAATTGGCGCTGTACCGCGGCGTAAAAATCGCAAACAGCAGCAAACAGCAGCGCATTTACAAAGGGCGCAAAACGTTGGGCTTGATCATGTTCCGCGGTCACACGCTTTGCGTTGCGCTCGCGCTCAATCCCGCCGATTACAAGGATACGAAGTACCGCGGGATCGATATGTCCGAGAAAAAGCGTTTCAAAGCGACGCCCATGGTGTTCAAGCTGACGTCCTCGCGCAAGATCGAGTACGCGAAATATCTGCTCGTGCAGCTTGCCGACGTGCATACGCTCGTCATGAACGAAAATCCCGAAAAACAGGAGGTTACGTTCGAGAATCTGACCGATGCGGAATTGTTTGAAAATGACAAGTTGAAAATTTACGTTTTGGGCGAAGTTCCCGAAAACGTATTGCAGAAAATCGAAGCCGAAGAGGCGGCTAAGGCAGCCGCTGAGGCGGAGGCGAAAAAAGCCGAGCGGCTTGCCAAGAAAGCCGAAAAAGCGGGTGCTGCCGAAGTAAAAGAAGAAGTTGCGGCGGCAAAACCCAAACGCGGCAGAAAATCGGCGGAATAACCGCGCCATGACGGAAAACCCGTTTGAAAGCGTCGCTTTCGGGCGGGTTTTTTCTTAGCGAAAAAGTGAGCGTAATAGAACGCAGCGCCTGTTCACACAATAAACTTGTACGGAGCGGATATGGAAACGGAAAAATTAGCGGCACAGTTGACGGCGGAAGAAAAAACGGCTTTGGTTTCGGGGACGGATTTTATGTATACCAACCCCGTGCCCCGTTTGAACATTCCTTCCGTTCGCATGTCGGACGGACCGCACGGACTGCGCGTGCAAACAAAGGGCGACAACGGCGTAACGGGCAGCCGCGCCGCAACGGCGTTTCCTACGGCGGCGACAGCGGCAAACGGTTGGAACGGCGAAAATCTCAAAAAAATAGGGCAGGCGATCGCCCGCGAGTGCTGTTATTACGGTGTGGACGTTCTGCTCGGACCGGGCGTGAATATCAAGCGAAATCCGCTTTGCGGCCGTAATTTTGAATATTTTTCCGAAGACCCGTATCTTGCCGGCATTCTTGCCGTCGCGCAGATTCGCGCCGTGCAGCAAGGCGGCGTCGGCGTTTGCCTAAAACACTTTGCCCTCAATAACGCCGAAACTTTTCGCTTTTCGGAGGATTGCATCGCGGATATGCGCGCCATGCGGGAGCTTTACCTGCGCGTATTTGAAATTGCCGTAAAAGAGGGAAAACCGTGGGCGGTCATGAGTGCGTATAACCGCGTAAACGGCGAATTTTGCTCGCAGAACGCTTGGTTGCTCCGCGGCGTTTTGCGCGAAGAATGGGGCTTCGACGGCGTGGTCATGAGCGATTGGGGTGGAATCCACGAACGCGTGACCGCTCTGCAAGCGGGGCTTGACCTCGAAATGCCGGGCGACGCCGTCGTTTGCCGAAAATGGATTTTCGACGGATTAAAAACGGGCGCGCTCGACGAATTTGATTTGAACGCCGCCGCGCGCAACGTTCTGAACCTTGTCGAGAAATGCTCGCATAGAAAAGATGGTGAAGTAGATTTTGAAGCGCACCACGGTTTAAGCGCGGAGATTGCCGCCGATTGCGCCGTACTGCTCCAAAACGACGGCACGCTACCGCTTCGTGATAGCGAAAAATTATGCGTCATGGGCGATTTTTTCGAGCACTTGCGTTATCAGGGCGCGGGCAGCTCGATGGTAAATCCCGCCTTTCTGACTTCTCCTAAACAGGCGTTCGACGAAAGGGGCGTTTCTTACTTATATGCGCGCGGATACGATCGCTACGGCGCGAAAAAGCGTCGCTTGATCGAAGAAGCGCTTAAAATCGGGAAACGGTACGAGCGCGTATTGCTGTTTGCCGGTTTAGCGGACGATTCGGAGAGCGAGGGCGCGGACAGGCAGAACATGCGCTTGCCGCAAAATCAACTCGATTTGATCGAAGCGCTCCTTGGGGCGGGCAAAAAAATCACGCTTGTGTTGTTCGGCGGCGCGCCCGTCGAGCTGCCGTTTGCCGACCGTCTTTCCGCAATTCTTGCCATGTATCTGCCCGGACAAAACGGCGGCACCGCCTGCGCGCGGTTACTTTTCGGCGAAGTCTGCCCAAGCGGTAAGCTTGCCGAAACGTGGGTAAAAACCTATGCCGACGTTCCGTTCGGCAACGAATATTCCAAAGAACCGCGCGAAGTTTATAAAGAAAGCGTATTCGTCGGCTACCGTTATTACACGACGGCGCGCAAAGAAGTGCGCTTTCCGTTCGGATTCGGGCTTTCGTACACGTCCTTTCAATGGAGCGATATGCGCCTTACCGAGCGCGACGGCACGATCGAAGTTTCGTGCGCCGTTGAAAATACGGGTGCGGTCGACGGCGCCGACGTCGTTCAGCTCTACGTATCCGCGCCCGAAAGCAAGGTGTTCCGACCTCTGCGCGAACTGCGCGCGTTTGCCAAAATATATTTGAAAGCGGGGGAGAAACAACGCGTTTCGCTTTCTTTTGCGCGCAGCGATTTGGCGTATTGGAACGAAAAAATGCAGGCGTTTCTCGTGGAAAGCGGCAAATACGACGTTCAGCTTTGCCGCGATTGCGAAAGCGTCGCGCTGTCGTTCCCGCTTGAAATCGCGGGCGAACCAACGCCTGCGCCTTATTCCGAGCAGGTGCAATCGGCATATTGCGGCGCAAACCTTGCGGCGGTCACAAACGAACTCTTTGAAGAAATGAGCGGACGGCGTATCCCTGCACTGCCGCCGCGCGCCCCCGTTACGATCGAAAGCCGTTTTCAGGATATCCGCCGAACACTCGTCGGCAGAATACTTTATGCGCTTGTCATGCTCGCGCCGCGCATCCAAGCGCGCCGCGCGAAACGGAAAAAAGAGGGGGCGGAACGCGACAACGCGCAAAAGGGCGCGCTCTTTATGCGGTTGATTTTGGAAAACAGCACGCTTTGTTCCATGACAATGGCGGCAAGCACGCATATGCCTTATTCGTTTGCCGAAGCGTTCGTGCATATCGGAAACGGACGGCTATTCAAGGGCTTGGCGTGTTTTATGAAGAAGATAAAGGTTCCGAAATTGCCGAAAGACCAAAATAACGGCGGAAAACGCCTGCGAATTAGTTCACTAAGTGAATTTTCTTGACAGACGTTTTCAAACATGCTATGATAGTTGCGATAAAATCAATCGGAGTATCATATGGCAATAAAAATCGTAATCGATTCGGCGTCGGATATCGACCTCGAAGAGGCGCAGGCATTGGGCGTTACGCTCGTTCCCATGGAAATTCAGTTTTCGGACGAAAAATATTCGGACGGCGTAACGCTTTCGCATAAAGAATTTTTTGAAAAACTTGTCGAAAGCGCAGATCTTCCCAAAACAAGTCAGATCAATCCTTATTCGTTTGAAGAAAAATTTGCTCCGCTCGTCGAAGCTGGGCATGAAGTGATCGCAATTACCATTTCTTCCAAACTTTCTGGCACGTTCCGCAACGCGCAAGCGGCGGCAAAGAAGTTCGGCAAAAAGGTTTTCGCCGTCGACAGTCTGAACGCGAGCATCGGCGAAAGGCTTCTGTGTTTATACGCGTTGCGGTTGATCGAAGAAGAAAAAACGGCGGAAGAAATCGTAAGAAAACTTGAAGAAGCTAAAAAACGAATCAATCTGATCGCCGTACTCGATACATTAAAATATCTGAAAAAGGGCGGCAGGATCAGTGCGCTCACGGCTTTCGCGGGCGAAATGCTCTCGATCAAACCCGTGATCGGTATTATCGACGGCGCGGTGAAAGTGATCGGGAAAGCGATCGGATCGAAAAAAGGAAACAATTTGCTTAACACGCTTGTGCGGGAAAAGGGGGTTGATTTTACCATGCCGTACGGCGTCATTTGGTCGGGGCTTGACGACGCCATGCTTGTAAAATATCTCAAAGACAGCGAGCATTTATGGCGGTATCAAACCGAAAACGTGCCGTCTTACTTGATCGGCAGTACGATCGGAACGCATATCGGTCCGGGCGGAATCGGCGTAGCTTTCTTTTCGGAAAGATCGGAAGAGCGTCGTGTAGGGAAAG
>CAJUGP010000021.1:0-22586 GCA_910586365.1 uncultured Christensenella sp.
TGGCCGATCACCCTCTAAGGCCGGCTACCCATCGTCGGCTTGGTGGGCCGTTACCTCACCAACTGCCTAATGGGACGCGAGCTCATCCATATCCGATAAATCTTTCACCTCAAAAAGATGCCTTTTCGTGGTCATATGCGGTATTAGCAGTCATTTCTAACTGTTATCCCCCTGATATGGGCAGATTGCTCACGCGTTACTCACCCGTCCGCCACTAATGCAAGGAGCAAGCCCCTTGCATCCGTTCGACTTGCATGTGTTAAGCACGCCGCCAGCGTTCATCCTGAGCCAGAATCAAACTCTTAAGTTAATGGTTCAAAGTCGACGCTTTCGCATCGACGGCTCTGACGACAATAAAATTTGTTATCGCTTTTTGCTGACTTTGCTTTGAGTACTAATGTTCTCAAAAAAAATTGACAGAAACTGTTTTTTTGTGTTACAAAAAATCGTTTCTTTCTTATTCTATTTTTAATCTGCGTGAACCGAACAACAGTTCGGTGCTGACCTCGTTGCGAAGTGAGCTTGTCTATCATAACATACTCATATTCATAAAGTCAAGCGTTTTTTCAAACTTTTTACAAATTTTTTTGAATTTTTTCAAAAATCTTTTCAGAAGTTTGTTTCGCCTGTCCTTTTCCGCAGACAGCTTGCATATAATATCACAACTATTACACGTTGTCAAACGTTTTTTCATAGTTTTTTGAATAATTTTTGATTTTTTTTAAGTTTTTCGTCCGATTTCGTTTTAAGTTGTCTTTTTTTCGGTTTTATGCTATAATCGCGTTATGAAAACCTTACGGATCGTATTTTGTATTCTTTCCTGCATATGCGTTTTGGCAGCCATTCCGATCGGGATCCTCTGCGACGTCATATATCTTCTCCTCGATTTATTCGCCGGACTCGCGTTCGGCGGCGCGATGCTGCTCTGTAAAAAACGCGCCGAACCCGTGCAGCGGACGACCGATTACATGAACAGCGAGGAAGAAAACGAAGCGATCCGCCGCGAAGCCGAACACCCCGACGAAAAAGAATGACGCTATATATAATAAGGTAAAGAAAACGGGCTTTTCGCCCGTTTTTTATTTTCTCTTTTCGCCGTTGAGGTGCAGCGCCATGCCCGACGATACGCCGAGCGCCGTTACGGTAAGCCCCGCTTTGCCGCGGTGATCGATCCAACACGGCATGACGACGCCCCGATACTCTTCCCCGTCCAGGACGAGCGAAACATAATTCTCGCCGTACAGCCGCCACTCTCCCGTATACGCGCCCGTAACGGTGCCGTCCGCATGAAGGCACACGCGCCGTTCCTGCTCCGTATCCGTGTGCTGCGAAAACAGCACCGCGCCGAAAATGCCGTCGGTATCGCGTAAAAAGTCTTCGCGCGCGATCGGTTGCAGCCGTTCGCCCGCATAGCGGTTGGCGCTGACGACGAGCCGGCCGTCCGAATTAAACGCGTATTGCCCGAGAAACAAGAAATGAAAATTGCTGCTTTCGCTCTCTTTCGTCTTGATAAAATAATGCGTGCGGCAGTGATAGGACAAAAGAGCGACGCCGCCGCCCGTTACGAACAGGTCGTTATGTCCCGGACAAAAGACGTCGGCAAGCGCGCCCTCGCGGCAAAACGATCCGAGCAGCTTATTACCCGTACCCAAATCGGTGGAGCAAACAAGCTCGTTTCCGTTTACGTCGACGTAAGGCCCTTCGGGACGCTCGCTTCTGCCGCAACGGATGTGATAGACGGACGAAAGCGAACCGTACGAACAGGTCAGATAATAAAAACTCTTATACGCCTGCTTTCCGCCGACGAGCACGGGCACGCGTTCGTGATAGCGTATCGCGCCGCCCTCGACCGATCCCCTCGCCAAATTTTTTCCGTAATAACGGGCGAAGTCGGCGCGCCCTGCGGCAAAATCGGCGTACGTCAGCCCGTCCTTGCGGTATCCCGTAGCCGGATCGAGTTCGATGAGGAACAGCCCCATGCCGTAAGAACCGTATACGAGGAACGACCGCCCTTCCGCCGAAAAAAATTGCGGATCGATCGCGTTGGGCGTGCGCCAGCCCGCGGGCGACTGCACGAGCAATTTTTCCGAAACGAACGGACCGTAAGGCGATGACGCTTTGGCGATGCCGATGCACGACTTCGATCCGCCGAAATAACCCGTTAAACAGTAAAACAGCCAGAACTTTCCGTCCGCGCCGCGTACGCAGTGGGGCGCCCAAAAGCACATCGAACCGTCTTTGCGCGTACACAGCCCCGACGCTTCCGTTTCGTCGGTCACACACCATTCATACGCCTCGTCCAATCCCGCCGCCGCCCGCGATTCGGGCGTTTTATCAAGCGCGAACGCTGAACCGACATAGCTCCAATGCAGCAGATCGCGGCCCGTGCGGATCTGATAGCCGCAGGGCATGCCCGCCGTATCGGTCGAATACGCGAAATACCCGCCCTCCCATTCGAGGAGAGCGGGGTCGTGCGCGCCTTCTTCGCAGCGCGTTACATTCTCCGCCGTGTGCATGCGCAAACGGTTAAAATACGGATTTTCGGGATAGACGATCGGCATCTTCGTTCTCTTTACGAAACTTTGCCCCCGATCGCCCAAAGCGGAACGCCTTGATCGGATACGGCGGTCAGGCAAAGCCGCCCTTCTTGATTGTCGCCCAACGCGTACATATCCCAACCGGGAACGACCACGCCGTTATAGTTCTTCCCGTCGATCGTGAGCGCGACGTAATAACCCTCTTTCAGCGACCATGCGCCGACCTCGGCGCTGCCTTTCGTCACTTTGCCGTCGGCGGTCAGTTCGTAGTCCTCGGAAACGGCGGGAGCCTGCTGCGTGGCTTCCGTATGAATCACAATCTCGTACGTCTGTGCAAGTTCGCTTGCTTCCACCGTGCCGAAGGTTTCGCCTTCGTAACACACGGGCGACATGACGGGCCAACCCTGTTCGTTGAAAAACAGCTGCGAAACGCACAGGCTATGCCCCACGGTCGGTTTGGAAGTACCCGTTTGTCTGCGCGTATGGTATACGACAAAATATTTACCCTCTTTGTCCTTAATCACCGAGTTATGCCCGAGCGCCGCATACCCCATGTCTGCGCTCGCACGTTCGAATTTGTAGTTGCCCGCGATCTTGTTGCCCGCGCCCTCGTTCGTGGATACGTCTTTTCCGTTGATATCCAAATACGGTCCGTTCGGCGTTTTGCTGCGCGCGATGCGCATGTTGTAAACCGAAAACAAATCCCCTTCGCTCGTCATCAGATAATAATAATCGGTAAGTTCGTTATAGAACACATACGGACCTTCCACGCCCGCCGATTCACCGTTGCGCCAAAGGAGCTTGCCGAAGTCGTGTTCGCCGTCCTCTTTGGGCAGCCCCCAATTTTCGCCCGAGCTGTAAAGCTCTTTGATATACACGCCGCCGAAAAACGAACCGTAAACCATCCACAGTCCGCCGTTTTTATCGTAAAACAATTCGGGATCGATACAGTTTGGTTTGTCTTTTTGCGACAGGACGCTGTTCACGATCATCGTTTCGTTGGAATACGGACCGAGCACGCTGTCCGATTCCACGCGCGCGATCACCGAGCTGTCCGAACCGAACCCCGTCGTAAACGAAATATACATATAGTATTTTCCGTTGTAATATTCCACGTCGGGCGCCCAAGCGTCTTGTTGATTGCCGACGAGCTTGAGCGTTTCGGGCATCGCCGCCCGAATGCCTCCCTCGAAAAGGTCTTCGTCGCCGTCGTCCTCGATCAGCTGCTCCCAATGGATTAAGTCGGACGAGCTTGCCACGGCGTAGTGCGATCCGAACGCGTAATACGTGCCGTCTTTGGGGTCTTGAAACACCGAAGGATCGTGCACGGCGGCGTCGGTCGTACGGTCGCCGTAATCGGGCAGAACGACCGCCTCGGTCGGTTTCAGCCCGTATTTCGCGGTATCGTCGCCGCCCTTCGAGCAAGCCGTAAAGCACGCCGCAGAAAGGACGAACGCCGCGCAAAGCGGAATGGCAAACAGTTTTTTCTTCATGATCGTTTCCCCTTTTTGATTCGGTTATTCTTTGGAGCCCGTCAGCATCAACGAGCCGATGATCATCTTCTGGAACGCCGCAAACAGAATGAGCACGGGCAGCACGCACATGACCGAAGCCGCGATAACGGGTCCTTGGTTGTTGACGTACTTTTTCGAGATCGACGCCATAACGTACATGGCGTGCGGCAGATTGATCCACTGCGAACGCGACTTGATAAAGATAAACGAGCCCATGTAGTTATTCCAACACCCCATGAACGAGAGCAGCCCCTGTGCAACGATCGCGGGCATCGCAAGCGGAAGAATAAACTGAATGAAAATTCTGCCGTATCCCGCGCCGTCGATCTTCGCCGCCTCGATGATCGAGGTAGGCATGCCGAACAGGAACTGACGGATAAAGAACGCCGTCATGATCGAGCCGAACAAACCGGGGATCACGAGCGCCAAACCGTTGAGCATGTTGAAGCTGCTGTACATGACGTATTGCGCCGTCATGATCGAAGGGCCGGGCACCATGATCGCGGCAAGCAGGAACATGAACACTTTGTTTCTGCCCACCCATTCGATTTTGGCGAACGAGAACGCCGCCATTGCCGAAGTGACAACGCCCACGACGACGGGCACGATCGAATAGATCAGGTTGTTGAGCACCGCGCGCCAATAACTGAATTCGGGATTGAATTCACTTGCCTTGAATCCGCCGACGAACAGCTCGGCGTAGTTGTAAAACGCGCCGTGGTGCAGCGTTTCGACTTGAAACGTGCTGTTTTTCGGCCACCAAATAAGCTGCGTCAGATACTGATTTCCCCAGCGGTCGGCGGTGTAAGCAAACGAGCCGGCAAGCATCCACCAAAACGGATAGATCATGACGAACGCGCCCAAGATCAAAACCACATACGTGAGGATATCGGCAACAAGTCTTGCGCGTTTTTTACTTGCACGGTGGGTTCTTGAAGAAATACCGAAGAACGCGAGCACCGCGCCGAGCGCATAACGGAAAGAGGAGTGCTTTTTTTCTTCTGTTACGGTAGTCTGATTTTCCATAAAGCCTTCCCCCTTTAGTCCTTATTCCTGCTGTCCAGCCAGAACTGGAAGAGCGTGAGAATTAAAATGATCACGGCGAGCACCATGCCGTACGCCGCGCCGAGCGAGGCGTTGCCCTCGCGGATTCCGCGAAACCATATGAGCGAAACGTAGCCCGCCGTCATGAGGTCGACGCCCGCGCCCGATCCGAAGAACAGTTCGGGTTCGGCATAGATCTGCATGCCGCCGATCACCGCCGTGACGATATTGTAGAAAATAACGGGATACAGATCGGGCATGGTCACGCGCCAGAAGATCGACCAACTGTTCGCGCCGTCGATCTGCGCCGCCTCTTTGGTCGCGGCGTTCACGCCCGAAAGCCCTGCCACGTACAAAATGATCGTGCCGCCCAAGCCCTTCCAAATCGACATGATGACGATAACGAGCTTGCTGACGATGCCCTGCGACCAATACGGGTCGATCCCCTGCGCCGCGCCCATCTCGATAACGCTGTCGCCCTCGCCGAGCTTGAGCCACGGGATACTGCTGCCGAACATTCTGTTAATTAAACCGTCGTATTTGAAAAGCAGCTTGAATGTGTAAATAATGGCGATCGTACTCGCTACACACGGTATGTAGTAAAGTACGCGGAACACGTTTCCGCCCTTGATATCGCGCGACATGCACACCGCGAAGAACATGGAAAGTACCATGCCGATGGGAATGCCGATCATATAGAACACGGTGTTGAAAAGCGTCGCGCCCGCGGCGTTTACCGTGGTGCCGATCTGCTCGCCGATTTCGGGAAACGCCCAGGAAACGTGCGAACCCTGCGAACCCGCCCAGATACTCGAGCTCCATTCGTTTTCGCAGAATACCCATTTATACCAATAAAAAGGATCGTCGATCTTCGCTTGCCCGCTGAACATTTTGCTTAGATATTCCCACACGCTGCCTTGCGCCGTGGTATAATGCCCGAACGAGAGAATGAGCGCGATGACGAGCGCGGTGTAAACGAAAAGCACCGTGCCCACGATAAGGGGCACGCAGAACGCCCACCCCCAAAGATTATCCTGCAACTTCTGCTGATTGATATGCCGTTTCTTTTTCGGCGGCACCGCCGCCGCTACGGTTCCTTCGCGCGCGCTTTCCGCGGCGGCTGCCGTAACTTCTTCCATAACCGTACACCCCCTTTTCATATTCCGATTTCGCCGCCCTTCCGCATGAAGCGGAAGGGCGTAAAATTCAAGTTATTTTCCTTGCAATGCTTTGTCTTCTTCGGCGATTTTCGTTTTTAACGTCTGATCGCAGCGGATCGCATAATAACTTGCGTAGTACGCGGGCGACCACCATTGCGCGTGTTTTCCGGGATTCGCGTCCTGCGTGTCGGAATAAGCCTGCGCGATCGCCGTGCCGGGCGTCGCGCCCTGCAACGCGCTGATCAGCGAAGAACTGACGGCGACGTTCGCAAAATAGGTGAGCATAAACGAATTGGCGTGTTGGCGCGCATCCAACTCGTTGAGCCAATCGTCTTTCGGCGTAAACATGGTGGAATCGCTCACCGCGTTCAAACCCGTCTGCATGCGGATATTGAGGTCGCGGTCGGCATAGCTGAAATTGACCATGCGCAGCACCTTCATGGCGGTGTAGTAATTTTTGCCCGATTCGCCGATAAATTCGCTCAGCTTCATATCGGCATACTGCGGATCGTAACGCAGCGCTTTGGACGAAGACCCTTTTTCCGTTCCGTCGTAATCGCCGTAGCCCGCCGTTTCGACCCATTGGGCGACCGTCTTGCCGTTTTCGGAAGATTTGCGCGAATCGTCCGCCATGGCTTTCGCCACTTTATAATAATAATCCCAAATCTTGCCGCCGATATCCGCATCCGAGCCGTATTCGGCGTTGTTGGCAAAGCCCTGCGGGGTAAGCATGTCTTTGAACGCGCCGTCGGAATAATGTTCGTAAGAGGTATCCTGATATTTCAGGAAGTCGGTGCACTGACGCATGAAGTTGGGCAGCTGCGCGCCCGCATACGTGAGCGAAACCTGCTCGCTTTCCTGCACGGTGAGCGCGGCGATAAGCGACGCCGTCGCTTCTTTCTTCCAATACTCCTTGTCGCCTTCCTGCATATCGGCAAATCTGCCGTTTGCGGCATAGCCGACGCTGTCCATACGGGCAGCCCATTTATCCTGACGGAGAATTTGGTTGGCGTAAATCTGAGCCTGCGTATAAACGGTCGGGTTCGGGTTGCTTGCCTGCGCTTTATCGGTGACGTGCGCGTTTTCGCCCGTTCCCTTAACGTTGTTGGCGTTCGCATACGTTACGAGCGTGCCTGCGTCGTAGTCGGGCGTCGCCGTCGTCGTATAGAGTGCGTAATCCTCGGATACGGGCGAAGGCATTTGCCCGAAGTTCACGAGGGATATATCCGAATCGTTGCGCGTTGCCGCGTCCCAGCTGCCCGCGCCGTAGAAAATCGAACGCCCTTGACGGAAGAAGTCCCAGCCCGAGTTATTATCGGCGGGACGCCCGTCCTTCGCGCCGCCCGCGTTGGCGTTCCAGATCGCGCCGTGGTTTGCAAATGCCGCATACGTTTCGAGGAACACCTCGGTATTCATGCCGTACTGCACGTCGACGTTGCGCGTCGTGCCGTCGAGGTTGAGCTTGTTGCGCGTTTCGGTTGCCTTACCCGCATACGTGGTCGCTTTCTTATCCTTATACGCGTCGCTGCGAATGCCTGCGTAATCCTGTCCGTCCGGATTGAGCGCCGACGAACGGGCAGCGTTGAGGAAGTCGCCGTCGTTTGCGGCAAGCCAGGGCTGCAAATAAAGCGCGTTGCCCTGTTTCCCTTCGTACTGTTCGCCGCCGTACACCACGTAATGCACTTCGGTGTTGCCTTCCATCGCGGAAAATCCGCCGTAACCCGACTTCCAGCCGTCGGGCGCGCTGCTCGCCCAGTTGAAGGTGTTGAGGTAATAGGTCATCGCCCAGTTGAGCGCGCCGTATTCCTGATAAGTGAGAACGGTATGCCCGATCGTGCTGTCGTAAACCGAATTTGCATTGACGGCTTTCGCGTAATTCGCGCCGCCCTTTTCATAGCCCGCCGCGTCCTCGATCTTGAACGTCCAGCCGGGGAGACCGGGAATGGTGACGGTGAACCCGTCGCCGCGCGTCAACCCTTCGACAAGGCAGGCGATCGGATCGCCCGCGGAAAGAGCGGATTCGTAATTCTGATAGATATAATAGTTGAACGGTTTATAGGTGACGGGCACGCCGATCGCGAGCATGGGCGCCTCCTGCCCTTCGGTCGCCGTCGCCGATCCGACGACCTTACCCGTCGAGTCGTAAATGTTATACTGTCCGCTTGCCGCGAACGTTGCAACCGAGCTGCCGCCCGTGAAGGCAGGCACCTTGGAAGAGCTTGCCGCAGGATTGGTTACGTTACGCGTTTCCGAAGCCCTGCGCGTCTGATACGCCGCGACAAGATCATCCGTGAAATACATTTTATTATAGCCGAGCGCAAAATTGGAATAATCCTTCGGCAAACCGTAAAGGCTGACTTCCTTGCTTGTATCCGCACTCGTCACGAATTTGCCCGAAGCCGCGTTGTATTCGACGGACTGACCGAGCGTATAATTCGCGTCGGTTTTATCGTACCCGTAATACGAAACGGCGTTGTTCCAAATCTCGGTGCCGAGCTTGTTCTTCGTTTCGGCGGAAAGATAGGGCGACAAGTCCATCACGTATCCGAGCTTAGAATACTTTTTTACATAGCGGGGCGAAAGATAAATAACGTCGGCAATGGCGTCTCTGCCGTTCGACAGTCTTCCTTCCAAATCCTGAAAATACGCCTCTTTGTCGTTGTTGATTTCGGGTTCGATTCTTTCAATGGTGAAGTCAAAATCATGCGTTTTCTGATATTCTTCCACCCAGTCGTCCATGATTTTTTGGTTCACCTGTTTATCCGAATCGTTGCAGAAAATATGAACGGTGATCTTCGTCGCGCTTTTTCCGCCGCCGCACCCCGCTAACGCCGCAAGCGATCCCGCGGCAAGCACGGAAGAAAGAGCAATGATGGCTGCCTTTTTCGCATAATTTTTCTTCTTCACTTCACACCTCTATTTTTTTTTGATATAGTTTTGCCCAACGGCTCGTTTCGTAACCGCGGGGGAGCGGAAAAACAAAAAAAGCCGATGGAAAATAATTCCATCGGAATGGAGCAAAGAAAAAGGACATTCGTAAACGCCTTCCGCAGCCCGAAAAAGAGGTTGCGAATAAGATCGTTTTAACGATTGCCCTTCGATATCATGACTCTCCCCCGACGTCATTATTTTTGCTGAGGTTATCTTATCACACGAAAAAGCCTTTGTCAATAGGCTTTTGAAAAATTTTTTAGATTTTTTTCAACTTTTTTATCTTTTCTTTAAGTAAATTTGACAAAGAATCGCACGTTTCGCCTTCGCACGCTTGTTTTTCCGCATTTTTGCCCGATTTTTGCTGTTTCCGTAAACAAAAAAGCGCGTTTCCCGTTTCGGGAAACGCGCCCTATTCTCGCCTTTCAGTGCATATTGTCGATCAAATCGAGTATTTCGCTCAAACGCTGCAAATCGTCGCGCGTATAATAATCGATATAGATACGCCCTTTTTTGTCCGTGCCGATCAGCGAAACCTTCGTGCCGAGCGCGCCGCGCAGCCGCTCCACTAAATGTTTGAGTTCGGCGGACGCCAAAGCGTTTTTCTTTTCCTTGTCCTTCGCCAACACTTCGGGCGGATTGAGCAGGGCTTTCACCGCGCGTTCCATTTCGCGCACCGACCACCCCTCTTTCACGCATGTTTGCGCGATTTCTTCCTGCTCGTCGGCGGGAACGGTAACGAGCGTGCGGGCATGTCCCGAAGAGAGCTTGCCGTCGCGCACGAGCGCGATCACGGCGTCGCTGAGCGTTAACAGGCGCAGCGTGTTGGCGATCGCGGGGCGAGATTTGCCGAGCTTTTCCGAAAGCCCTTCCTGCGTCATGGAGAACTCTTCCATAAGCCGTTTCATGCCGTAAGCCGCTTCGATGGGGTTGAGGTCCTCGCGCTGCAAATTCTCGATGAGCGAGATTTCCTGAACTTCTTTTTCGTCCAGCTCCTTCACGATCACGGGAACGGCGCTAAGTCCTGCGCGGATCGCGGCGCGGTAACGCCGTTCGCCCGCGACGATCATATATTTTCCGCCGTCCGATCGCACCACGACGAGAGGCATGATCACGCCGTGTTCTTTGATCGAACGCGATAATTCGGCAAGCGCGTTTTCCTCGAAGTTTTTACGCGGCTGATCGGGATTGGGAAATACGTTCGTAATGTCGACCTCGGTTACGCCCTGTTCGCTGTGCGCGTTTTCGTAAGCCGCTTCGGTATCCAGAAACAACGCGTCCAAACCGCGTCCAAGTCCTCTCGCCATGATTTACTCTCCTTTTCTCTCGTTTTCTTTGCTTAAAAATTCTTCGGTCAGCGCACGGTACGCCTTTGCGCCGTTGCATTTGGGGTCGTGCAATAAAATGGGCTTGCCGTGGCTGGGCGCCTCGGAAAGACGTATATTGCGCGGAATTACAATCTCATAAAGCTTTTTCGTGAAAAACTTTTTGATTTCCGCCGCGATCTGCTTGGATATAAGCGATCTGCCGTCGTACATCGTGAGAACGACGCCCTCGATCTGCAAATTTTTATTTAAGTGTTGACGAACGAGCGCGATGCTGTTCATAAGCTGCGAAAGCCCTTCGAGGGCGTAATATTCGCTTTGAATGGGAATGATCGCGCTGTCTGCGGCGGCAAGCGCGTTGATCGTAATCAATCCGAGCGAAGGAGGACAGTCGACCAGGATAAAATCGTAAAGCGTTTTGATTTTATCGAGCGCTCCCTTTAACACCTTCTCGCGTTTGGCTTTGTACACCAATTCCACTTCCGCGCCCGCCAAATCGATATTCGCCGGCAGCAGAAACAAATTATCCAACTCGGTGGGTAAAATATTCTCCTTCGCGTCCTCGTCGTCGATCAAAACGTTATACACAGACTTTTTCAGCGTCGATTTGCTGAACCCCAGCCCCGTCGTTGCGTTTCCCTGCGGATCGAGATCGACGAGCAGCACCTTTTTCCCCGCCGCGGCAAGATACGCCGCCATGTTGACGCAGGTCGTCGTCTTTCCCACGCCGCCTTTTTGGTTAGAAAAAGAGATGATTTTTCCCATATTCTTCTCTCTCCGTTACTCTTTCTTATCGGGCTTTTCTTCTTGTTCGGGTTTCTCTTCCGAAGGGTTTTCTTCGCTCTTTTCCGCGGCGTTACCGAACGGATCGTCGGGCATGCCGTTGTCGTGGCTCTCCATATAAGAAAGCACTTCGTTCCAATCCGCCCCCTTCATGAGCATGTCGACTTCGGCGGTGTAAATGGTTTCCCTCTCCACCAAAACGCGCGCCATGTTGTCGAGAATCGCGCGGTTCTCGGTCAGCAGCTTCTTCGCGCGCGCATACGCTTTGGAAACGATCGCCTTGACTTCTTCGTCGATCAACCCCGCCGTTTCTTCGGAATAGGTCGCGCGCTCCTCGAAATCGCGCCCGATAAAAACGGGGCCGTCGCTCGCATAGGCGATCGGACCGAGCTTTTCGCTCATGCCCCATTCCGTGACCATTTTCCGCGCGATCTGCGAAACGCGTTTAATATCGTTCGACGCCCCCGCGGAAACGTCTTGAATGACGATCTCTTCCGCAACGCGTCCGCCGAGCATCATACAAATCATATCGTTAAGTTTCTTAACAGTATAATCCATATCGTCGTTTTCGGGACGGGTAAGCGTATATCCTGCCGCCATGCCGCGCGGAATAATCGAAACCTCGTGCACGTTTTCGGTTTTTTCGCAGAGCTTGGCAAGAACGGCGTGCCCCGCCTCGTGATACGCGGTGCATTTTTTGTCCGCCTCGGTTACGACGCGGCTCTTCTTCTGCGGTCCCATGATAACTTTGTTGATCCCTTCGTAAAGCTCATGGTTGCCGATCATGGATTTGCCTTCGCGTGCCGCAAGGATCGCCGCCTCGTTCAGGAGGTTGGCAAGATCTGCGCCCGAAAAACCGCTCGTCATGCGCGCGATAATCTTAAAGTTTACTTCGGGCGCAAGCGGTTTGTTGCGCGCATGCACCTTCAAGATCTGTTCGCGCCCCTTTACGTCGGGCAGGTTGACATAAATTTGTCTGTCAAAGCGTCCGGGACGGAGCAATGCGTTATCGAGAATGTCGGCACGGTTGGTCGCCGCCATAACGATAACTCCCTCGTTGGTCTCGAAGCCGTCCATCTGAACGAGAATTTGGTTCAAGGTCTGTTCGCGTTCGTCGTGTCCGCCCCCTAAGCCTGCGCCGCGTTGACGACCGACCGCATCGATTTCGTCGATAAAGATGATGCAGGGCTGGCTGCGTTTTGCCATATCGAATAAGTCACGCACGCGCGAAGCGCCTACGCCGACGTACATTTCCACAAAGTCCGAACCGCTGACCGAGAAGAACGGCACGCCTGCCTCGCCGGCAACCGCCTTTGCAAACAGCGTTTTTCCCGTTCCGGGAGGTCCGACAAGCAAAACGCCCTTCGGGATCTTCGCGCCCAAATCCGAAAACTTTTTCGGACTGCGCAAGAACTCTACAACTTCCTTCAGCTCTTCCTTCTCCTCTTCCGCTCCTGCGACGTCGGAGAACCTCACTTTAATATTGGTCGTGATCTTCGCTTTGGTTTTACCGAAGTTCATGACTTTGCCGCCACCGCCGCTCGTCGCGCGTAAAATAAGGAAGAATGCCACTACGCCGATTACAAGAACGCCGATATACAGCACATTCCCCCATCCTGCTCCCGCATTGGGATCGGACATATCATAGTCCTGCAATCCTTTGCCGTGCGTATTTACCCAATCCGTCATACTTTCATAGGTGTAAACGCTCGGATAATGTGCCCAATACGCATATGTTTTTGACTTTACGTCGGTATAACCGTATACGTTATATCCATTAAACACCACTTTTACGATCGGCTTTTTGTCGCCTGTTGCCTGCGGAACCGAAACAACGAGGTTTCCGTCTCCGTTTCCGTTATTTTCGTCTTCCACATACGGCTTAATTAACGATTCAAACTCGTGTGTGGATATTTTTTTGCTCGCCTTATCAAGATAGGTGATCAAAAAATATGCCCCTATCCCGAGCACGGCGACCAAAACGACGATAATAATTGATTTAACCGTCTTGCTCATCGCAACTCCTTGTATTTTATTCGTTTTCTTATTATTCCGCAGTATGTGCGGATTTTACCGTATCATTGTACCATAATTCATAAAATATGGCAAGTACTTTATGGAAATTCTTTCCGTATTTTCAAAAATATCACAAAACTGTCGTAAATAAGCCGTTTTTTGCCGATTTTAGCCCTTGCGTATGCCTATTTTATATCAAAAATTGTTTCACATGAAACATTGACAAGAATTTTTCCTAAAAAACAGTGTTTCACGTGAAACAATCGGTGCAAAATAGCGATTTTAACGCTAAAACCGTGAAATGAGCAAAAATACCGCGGTTTTTCGGCTTTTTGAGCGTCAAAAAGGCAAGATAAACTTCAATTTTTTGTTTGCCTGTCCCCTACGGCATTTTAAGCATAAAAAAGCGTTCTGCGCGTATACGCAGAACGCTTTTTTCTTAACCTTGGTGAAAGAACGGTAACGTCCAAAACTTATCGAACCATTCCCATTGATAAATTTTACCGACGATCGAGCTTTGGGCAATGAAGTTGTCTACCGACTCGATCGAAAGCCATCTGCAAATCATCAGGATCAGGAAGATCAAAACCAAAGCTTCAAACAATCCGAATAAACCGCCAAAAAACTTATTGATGACGCTGAACGCTTTTACTCTGTCTACCAGCGCCGTTCCGATTTTTCCGAGCAACCATGCCAAAATCTTTGCGCCTACCAAAAGGGCGATAAAACTGATTGCAAGCGCTATCCAACCCGCGATTTTTTCATTGTTTATCGCGCTTATCAATGCGCCTGTCAGTCCGAACCATTGATCCAGCGCCCCCTGAAAGGCATTGCAGAACGTAAAAGCAACGAAAATCGCAACGATCGTTCCCGCCCATTTGCAAACGCTTTTTATAAATCCGCGGATCACGCCGAACAGCAGTCCCAAAAAAATGATCACAAAAAAGGCAACGTCTAACGAAACGGCTGCATTACTCAATAAATTGTACACAATCCACCTCCCGCCATTCCTCCCGTTCCAAAAAATTTCTTACCGTTTCATTATAGCATATTTTTCTCTTTCAAACAATCATTTGCGCAAAATTGTTATAAATTTGCCGTCAACGGACAAAAATCAAGCGGTAAAGAGGAATTATTATGGAGTTTACCTTTCATTTTCACAACTCGCTTGCCGAAACGGGGCTGATGATGGCTCTGTCGCGCTGCCTGGGCAAATTAGACGCGCCGCCCGTCGTGCTGTGCATCGGCAGCGACCTTGCCGTAGGCGACGCGATGGGTCCGATCACGGGCACGATGCTGCGGCGCAAAGCTTCTTGCTGTTACATTTACGGATCGCTTAAAAATCCCGTTACGGCAAAGGAAGTCAAATATGTAAACGAATTTCTGCGCCGCTGTCATCCGCGCAGTAAAATCATAGCGGTTGACGCCGCGGTGGGCGAGGGCAGCGATATCGGGCTTCTGAAAGTCGTGCAAGGACCTTTGCGCCCCGGTTCGGGAACAAATAAACGGCTCGGAAGCGTCGGCGACGTTTCGATCTTGGGAATCGTAGCCGAAAAATCGGCGTTTTCTTATTCGCTGCTTAATTTAACGCGGCTTAATCTGGTTTATTCCATGGCGGAAATCGCGGCGGGGGCGATCGCTTCGCTTACCGTAAAAGACGAATTGCAATTCGCTTAACATATTTTTTCATAAAAGTTGGTAATTTTGTTGACAAATTTTTTCTTTTTCATTAAAATAGCGGTAGAATAATGGATAAGGAGAAAACGGAAATGGTCAAGAGAACGAAAACGAAGGTTTTCGATACGGAAACGGCAACGGTTATCAAAAAAGTTACGCACGGAATTTGGGGCGAACCCACGGGTTACGAGGCGACGCTCTATCAAACGCCCGAAGGCGATTATTTTATTTACACGAACGGAGGAGAGGACTCTCCCTTCAAAAAGGAAAATATTTGCAGCTACACGAAGGCGAACGCAAACCGCTTTCTCGGCGCAACGCAGGTATAAAAAAACGCCTCGAACACGGTGTATTTTAGGAATAAAAGCAAGAACGGTTAGCGTTCTTGCTTTTTTCATTTTTCTTTGATATAATAACTATGCGGTAAACAGTAATTTAACGTTCTCTAACGTCAGATTCTTCGGCACGACGCAAGGACGCGTCGGCTCAGAATGACATTTTGGGAACGGATCCTTATAAAATAACGCCCCGTATTACGGGGCGTTTTGCTTTTCTTATTCTTCTTCGGAAGGGGACTCGTCGTCGTTTCCGAGGTAGGTTCCGAAAAATCCCGAGAACCCGCCTTTTTTGAAACTCGATTCGCTGCGCTTGAAACTCGTTCCCGACGATTCGGGCGTGCTTTCTTCCGGCAGCTCGCGGCGGGGATAAGGCTTCTTTTCGTAAGACGGACGCCCTTTGTCGCGGAAATTCTTTCCGCCGCGATCGCCGCGCTCGTTTTTATGATAGGGCTTTCTGTTTTTGGGCATGATCACGACGTAACGCGACGGCTCGCTGCCTTCGCTCTTCGTCGTAACCTCGTCGTTTTCGGCAAGGGCGGAGTGAATAATGCGTCTTTCATAGGGGTTCATAGGCTCCAAGCGCATTCTCTTGCCCGATTTCACCGCTTTCGCCGCCAATTTCTGCGCCACGCGCTTTAACGTTTCTTCGCGCTCTTCGCGGTAGTTTCCGCAATCGACGACCACGCGCTTATAATCTCTTCTGCCCGTGTTCGCCACCGCGCCCGCAAGCGTTTGAATGGAGTCGATGATCTCGCCGCGCCGTCCGATAATACCCTTCGTCGAGTCGGCGTTGAGCGCGATCACGATTTTTTCGCCTTCTTCCGCGATCATCGGTTCGGCGTTGAGTGCAAGCACCTCGAACAGTCCTTTCAAAAAGTTTACGGCGCGCTGCGCGTCGGAAAGGGTTTCTTTTTCCGTGATCCGTACCTGTGCGGAAAGGGATTTTCCCAATAATTTCTTTTTTCCTTCTTCTAATACTTCGATTTCTACCTGCTCTTTTGCAAGGTTCATGGCGGCAAGCCCCGCCTCGATCGCTTCTTCGACCGTTTTCCCCGAAAATAATTCCTGTCTCGCCATAATTTTATCCTCTTTTACCGCTTGTTCTTGCGGTCGTTGTCTTTTTTCTTTTTCTCCGTTTGCGCGCCGTCCTTCATCCAAGGCAGCTTCCGCACGGTCTGCTGTTTCACCGTGTCGTGTTCTTTCTTTTTGTAAATTGCCCCGATGATCAAGTTGGACAAAAGGGTGACGACAAGCGAAACCGCGCTCGACATGACCATGTAGATCGAGAACGCGCCGCTGTACATAAAGGCGAATACGGCATAGATGAGCGGCATCATAATGAGCATCATCTTCTGCGTCTTTGCGCCCGATCCGTCAACCGTCTGATATTGGTTGGTTTCTTTCTGACTGCGCATGGATACGAATTGCGAAAGCACCATTAACCCGATCGAAAGAATGATCAAGATGAAATAACCGTTAGGCGCTTTGCTTTCCGCCTGCAATTCCGAAACGAGATTTTCGTAACTCGGTCCGTCGATCTCGTTGAGCAGATCTTTTTTCGTTCCGTCGGGATATGTGACTTTCACGTTTTTGAAATTGTCGGAAAAGCCTTTATAGTTTTGGATCGGGTGCTGATACGATACGTCGGGATACCAAATATTCTTGACCCACAAGAAGTGGGCGTCGTTCTCGCGATACCATTCCGCCGCCGCCGTCGCGCCGATCTTTTTGATAACGTTTTTGCAGGCAAGCTCCTCGCTGATTTGGTTTCCTTCACCGTCAACGGTAAATTTGTCGTATTCTTCGCCCATCACCGCTTTTAAGCGTTCGCTGTCTACCGAGTAGCTGCGCGACGATACGGCGTCGAGCGAATACATGTACGAAAGGAATTTGTTTTCGTCCTGCGCCTGTACGTTCATGAATTTTAAGCGCTCGGTCTTTCCTTCCACCGGATTCTGCGTATAATAAGTGTAGACGATGCCCTCTTGAATATGCTCGACTCTCTCCGTCGTTTCAAAATTATCGACCCAAGTGATCGTCAGCTCGTCGTTTTCCTGCCCATCCACGGGTAAATGGAAATCTTTTCCGTCGGGCGCATGCTCCAAAACCGCTGCGTTATACTGCTCGGACATGCTCACGTACATTTTTAAGTTGGCGTACTGCGAATACGTGCGGAATCCCTGAAACGCCACGATGAGAATGACAAGAGAGATGATCATGGGAAGGCAAGCTCCCATCATGGAATAGCCGTTTTTCTTGTACAACTCCATCATTTTTTGGTTGTACATATTTTTATCGTTCGCGTAAGTCTGTTGCAGCTTTTCGAGTTCGGGCTGCATCTGCCGCATTAACAGCGTTTGTTTGCGCATTTTCACGCGTTGATAGATATCGAAGGGGAGCGTGATCGCTTTGAGAACGAGCGTAAACACGATAATGCCCGCGCCGAGCACGCCGACGCCTTCGATGATCACGCGCGCAAACTGACCGAGCCAGTCAAGACCGATCGAAAATCCCTCTTTGAGGAGAGAAACGCCGTATTGGGAGAGTAACGTTGTTAAAAAGGACATTGATATTTCCTTAAAAAAGATTCTTCGACTTCACTTCGTTCCGCTCAGAATGACAGTTTGAATTCTCCGATACTTCCTATTAAGTCGGAAAAGAGCATCTCAGCCTGCCATATTGCGTGAGGGAAATGCAACTCCGCCTTCCTTATTGCGCGTGAATCGCTCCTATCTTCCATATTGCGTATGGAATGCACTCCTGCCCGTCATGTTGCGCATTAAACGTGCGCCTGCCTGTCATGTTGCGTATGGAATGCGCGCCTGCCTGTCATGTTGAGCGTAGCCGAAACATCTGCGATTCTTCGATCGGCTCAGAATGACAAAACGATAAAAACGGCTTGTCTTATAAGAGCCATTTGCGCTTCCAAAATACTTCGGGCGCTTCGTCGATTCCGCCTTTCGAGAGGGGATTGCAGCGCAATATCCGCCACATTCCCAACAGAATTCCTACTATAACGCCCCAGTTGTTGATACACCGCTTAGTATATTCCGAGCAGGTGGGGCGATAAAGGCAGGTATGCCGCGAAAGATGCTTTTGATAAAAACAAATCATGCGGATGCAAATACCGCGCAGAAAGGGTTTGAAAACCTTTTTACGCAGATATTTTCCGTTTGAAGCGGCAAGTTCCGTTAATTTAACCTTCAAGAAGGCGTTCCTTTGCAAAAATTTTTCCCATATCGCGCACATAGCCGCGGTAGGAATATTCCTCTTTCACCCGCGGGATCAAGAGCACGGCACAGGAACGCATGTCTTCGCAATACACGCGAAACGCCTCCCGCAGCAGGCGTTTGATAGCGTTCCTCTGTACGCTTTTTCCGAACTTTTTTCCCACGCAGACCGCCATTTTCAACTCTTTGTTTTCGAGATAGACGATCGTAAGCGTGTCGGAATAAGCGCGTTTTCCGTGTTTCAGAATTTTTTCAAACTCTTTTTTTGCCTTGACGGTGCGATACTTCATGCTTTGTTAAGCGGAAATATGCTTTCTTCCCTTCGCTCTTCTTCTTTTCAGCACTTTTCTGCCGCCCTGCGTCTTCATTCTCTCGCGGAAGCCGTGCACTTTGCTGCGCGTTCTCTTTTTCGGTTGATACGTTCTTTTCATAATAAATTCACTCCTAAAAGTCGTTTTTTCTTGATTATAAAGATTTTTCGTTTTTCCGTCAAGTAATTACGAGACCTTTCTGACGGGTAAAATAAGATAAAGACTGTGTTTTTCTTCTTTGTTCTGCACGATAAACGGGCTGATTGCGCCGTTGAAGGAGAGTTCGACCTCTTCTTCTTCGAGCGCCTTTAAGGCGTCGAGCAGGAATTTTGCGTTCATGGAAATCGTGAACTCCATGCCCTGCACCTGCGCTTTCACGCTTTCCGCCACGTTTCCGATCTCGGACGACGAAACCACCTTCACCATGTTCTGTCCTACGCTGAGCGTCACTAAATTGTTTTTATCGCCGCGGATCAAAATGGCGGCACGCTCGACGCTGGCGATCAGCTCGTTCTTTTTCAGCGTCACGCTCGTCGAGAACGAAGAGGGGATCACTTTGTTTTTGTCGATAAACTCCCCGTTGTAAAGACGCGATACGATCACCGTTCCTTCGCAGCTGACCATAAACATGCCGCCCTTCGTGAAGAGGGTAATTTCTTCCTCTTCGTCGCTGAGCATGCGCGAAATCTCCGTCAGCGTGCGCGCGGGGCAAACGATCTTGTTTTCGCCGCTCTTCGCCGCGATCTGCGCTTCCGAAAGCGCCAAACGGTATCCGTCGAGCGCGACCATTTCGAGCTTGTCCCCGAAGGTCATCAGGCAGCCCTTCAAAATCGGGCGGCTGTCGTCCTGCGCGCAGCAGAACGCCGTTTCGCCGATGATCTTTTTCAGATCGCTCTTTTTCAGAGAAAACGACGTTTCGTCAATCGAAAAATCGATCACGGGGAATTCGCTTTCGTCAAGCGTCTGCATATTCGTGCCCGCGTCGGCATAGCCGATAAAAATCCCGTTTTCCGACGATGCAATGTTGATTTCCTCGCCCGTCAGCTTGGAAACGAAATCGGCAAACAATTTACCGGGAACGCAAACCGCACCTTCCTCGAAAATTTCCGCCTGAATTTCCTTTAAGATCGAAATTTCGCCGTCGGTCGCAAGCAAAGAAACGCCGTCGCGCCCCGCCGTGATCTTGATATACTCCATAATGGGCGCAGGCGTGCGCACACCGCACGCTTTACTCACTTTCATTACCGCTTCCGAAAGAACTAACCCGTTACAGACAAATTTCATACTCCACTCCTTAGATGGCGTTATACTATAAATATAATATAATAATAGTAATAATAAGGGTTGGGGAAATGTGGACAACCTGTTATCCCCATCCGAATACCTCTCTATTATAGCGAAAACAAGCAAAAATAACAAGCATTTTGCCGTGATTTTGAAAAAACGCGAAAATTTCGTTTTGTGAATGACGGTGTGGACAGGCTGTGGAAAAAGACGGGGGAAAGTGGATAACAAATCGTGCCGAAATCGGCAAAAGAGAACGGAGAAAAAAAGACAGCCGAAAAACGCGAGAAATTCACAGACTTGTCCACACTGTGGAAAAAGTTATACTTTTTTCCACCGAACGGAACAGAACGGCGCGGTTGACAAAACACAAAAAAAAGTTTATACTATTATTATGTTGAAAAAACCCGATTTTAACGAAATAGAGCGGCTCTACCGCCAAAACGAGCAAAAATTTATACGCTTTTCTGCTTTATTGCAGGAGTATAACAAAAAATACAATCTGACTTCGATCACCGGAGAAAGAGAGATCACGTATAAGCATTTTTTCGATTCGCTGGCGGGCGTTGCATGCTTTGAAGAAAACGCAACCGTGCTTGAAGTAGGATCGGGCGGCGGGTTTCCGTCGATCCCCTTGAAAATCGCGCGGGGCGATCTGCAGTTTTCGTTATTGGAGAGTACGGGCAAAAAATGCGAATTTCTACGCGTCGCCGTCGAAGCGCTCGGCTTGAACGGCGTGCAGGTTTTGAACCGCCGCGCCGAAGAAGCCGCGCAAGAAGGGACTTACCGCGAACGGTATGACGTCTGCTGCGCGCGCGCCGTCGCCCGTCTGAATACGCTTGCGGAATATTGCATGCCCTTCGTCAAAAAAGGCGGCGTGTTTCTTGCTTATAAGGGCGCTGCCGCCGAAGAGGTGGAAGAGGGAGCGCATGCTATTTCGGTTTTGGGCGGAAAGCAAGCGGAGTGCGTCGCCTATTCTCTTCCCTTCGATATGGGGGAGAGAACGCTCGTACGGGTGCAAAAAGAGCGTTACACGCCGCCGCAGTATCCGCGCGGACACGGCAAAGAACGCAGCAAACCGTTATGAGTTGAAAAAGAGAACGGGAATGCCCGCTTTTCGGGCGTAATTCACGGTATACCGCGTGCCGCCCGTCTTTTGGGTGCAATAGGCGAAGAGCACGTCGCAGCGGTCCACCATAAAACGGTTGCGCGCGAGAAAACAGCCGTCGTAGTAGCTTTCGGAAAGAATGGTTTTCACGTCGCACGCGGCAAGCAGTTTCGCATAGAGTTTTTTATTTTCGTGCGAAAAATATTTGTCCTGTTGCGCGAAAGGAATGCAGGCGTGCAGGGAAAGCGGATATTTTTCGCGCAGAGAAAGAAGACAGTCGAGTGCGGTTAAGTCGAATCCTTCCGCCATACCGCATAAAAATTCGTCGCAGCCTTCGCGGACGAGGTTTTCCAACTCGTCGTAAAGAGCATTTTTATCAAAATCGACGGGCAGTTCGCGGTGTCCCGTTATGGCGCAGGTTTTTTTCATGCTTTTTCATATCCTTTCGGGAAACATTATATTCTTTGCGTGTGTTCCCGTCAAGTATGAATAACGATACGGAGGCGGTTTTTTTGCCGAAAAAGGTTGAAATCCGCAAAAATGTGTTATATAATAAATAAGCAGCAGTATAAGGAGAAAACACCGTGTTAAATCAACTTTCGGCAAATTGGCTTGGAACGCTGTCCGTGACGGAGCATATCTTTTTTTGGATTGCGATCGCGGCGAGCGCTCTTCTCGTGGTGCAGATCATTTTGATGCTGTTTTCGTTTGCCGGCGTCGACGGAGAATTCGGCGATACGATCGACGGCGATATCGATACCGACGGCGGTCTTTCGTTCTTCTCTTTGAAAACGATCACGGCGTTTTTCTGCATCGGAGGTTGGTGCGGATTCGCAACGGCGACGTATGTAAACAACGTTTGGCTTCCCGTCATTGTTTCCGTTCTTACGGGCGCGGCGGCGCTCGTGGGCGTCGGATTTGCCATGCGCGGCATTGCCAAATTGCAGTGCTCGGGCAACCTTGTCAAAGAAAAATTGACGGGCGCGACGGGCACGGTATACGTTTCCATTCCGCCCGCGCGGCAGGGAAGGGGAAAGATCACGCTTACTGTGCAGGGAAAGTTTTCCGAACTCGACGCCGTGACCGACGAAGAGGAGCGCATCGGGTGCGACGCGCAAGTAGAAATTCTTGCGTATGAAGACGATTTCGCCGTCGTAAAGAAAAAGAGATATGAGGAAAAAGAAGCAAATCCGGATTCTTCGGCAAGCTCAGAATGACAAAATGTTGTCCCGTATGACAAAGGGTTGTTTAGAATGACAGCGTGTTGCTCTGTATGACAGGCGTTGCTTCGTATGACAGATTGTCATTTCGAGCGCAGTCGAGAAATC
>CAJUGP010000021.1:22686-31562 GCA_910586365.1 uncultured Christensenella sp.
ATGACAGGCGTTGCTTCGTATGACAGATTGTCATTTCGAGCGCAGTCGAGAAATCCGATGTTTTGAAAAAAGAAAAAATTTGAAGAAAGGAGAATATGAAACATGCCCCCTGCAATCGTTGCCGTAATCGTCGCGGTCGTGCTCGTCGTCTTTATGATCCTGCTCACGGTCGCTGTACGCTACAAAACCTGTCCGCCCGATAAGATCATGGTGATCTACGGTAAAATCTCGTCCAATCCCGACGGAACGTACCGCAGCGCCAAATGTATCCACGGCGGCGCGTCGTTCGTGTGGCCGTTCTTCCAAAAGTACACGTTTATGGATCTGACGCCGCTTTCGATCGCGGTCGATCTCAAAAGCGCGCTTTCCAAACAGAATATCCGTATCGACGTACCCAGCATCTTCACCGTCGGGATCGCCACCGATCCTTCGATCATGCAGAATGCCGCGGAGCGGCTCAGAATGCTTACGCTCACGCAGATATCCGATTTGGCGCGCGACATTATCTTCGGTCAGCTCCGTCTCGTCATCGCCACCATGAACATCGAAGAGATCAACGCCGACCGCGATAAATTCCTCGAAGCGATTTCCCGCAACGTGGAAGGCGAACTCAAAAAGGTCGGTCTGCGTTTGATCAACGTAAACGTGACCGATATTTCCGACGAATCGGGTTACATAACCGCGCTCGGAAAAGAGGCGGCGGCAAAAGCCATCAACGATGCGAAGGTCTCCGTCGCGGAAGAGGACAAAAAAGGTTCGATCGGCGAAGCGAACGCCAAAATGCAGCAGCGTATCAGCGTGGCGGAAGCCGAATCGCAGGCGATCGAGGGTGAAAACCGCGCGAAAGCCGACATCGCCAAGTCGCAGGCGATCCTGCGCGAAAAAGAGGCGGAAGCGCTCAAGCTTGCCGTAACCGCCGAAAACGTACAGCAGGCAAAAGCGCTTGAAGAGAGTTACGTTGCGGAAAAGCAAGCCGAGCTTTCGCGTGCGGAACGCGAAAAAGCCACGCAGGAAGCCGACGTCATCGTTGCCGCGGAGATCGAAAAGCGCAAGCTCGAAATCGAGGCGGAAGCGGTCGCGGAACAGACGCGCCGCAAGGCGCGCGGCGAAGCGGACGCAATCTTCGCCAAAATGGACGCCGAAGCGCGCGGCGCGCAGGAAAAACTCACCAAACAGGCGGCAGGTATGGATGCGCTCGTCAAGAGCGCGGGAACGGCGCAGGAAGCCGTGCGCCTGCTCATTGCCGACAAGCTCGAAGAGATCGTCGCCGAACAGGTGAAGGCGATCGCGGGTGTGAAGATTGACAAAGTGACGGTGTGGGACGGCGGACAGAACGCCGACGGCAAAACGTCCACCGCCAATTTCCTTTCGGGTTTATTGAAGAGCCTGCCCCCGCTCGAAGAGATTTACAACATGGCGGGGCTGTCGCTCCCCGCGATCGTTGCGCCCCAAAAGGAAGAGGGGAAGAAGGCAGCCGAGGAAAAGAGCGAGAAAAAGGCAAAGAAGTCCGAAGAAAAGTAAGGTCACGAAAACGCCCGTTGCACGGGCGTTTTTCTAAGCGAACAGGCGGCGGACAGATAGAAAGAAGAGAAACGTTATGGAAAAATTAGTTTTTGCCGACGGCGATAAAATCGGCGTTTTCGACGGGGAAAAGGTCTTTTACCGCGAAAGCGAATATATCCGCCGTTACCGCGATTATCTGGAAAATAAAAACAAACGCGACGAGTGGAAGTATACGGGAGAAGGGGCAAAGTTCCGCGGCGACGGCGAACGCTACCTTGCAAGCCGAAACGAAAAGGTTTATTCGTACGTAAACGCCGTGCAGTGGGACGGCGAAAAAGTGCTCTATTCGTTCACCGTAAACGAAACCTCGGGCGTGTACCGCAAAGACGTGTTCGGCGAAGGGGCGGAAGGGAAGAACATGACGGAGGATCATATTCTCACCTCGTCCGACGAAGAATTTTTATCGCTGCACGCGTCGGGCAACGTGCTTGCCGTCACCGTCAACCGCGGCGCAACCTCGTGTGTGGGTACGCTGAACACCGCAACTTCCGAGTTGAAAACGTTCACCTCGGGCGACGTGCGCGACGCAAACGCCTATTTCAGCCCGACCGACCCATCGATTGTGTATTTCAGCAGCGCGGGGGCGGGCATGGATGCAAGCGGAAGCTATACGGGCAAATATTCGCCGTCCGCGATCTGCACGCTCAACCTAAATACGATGGAAATAAACGAGGTGCTGCGCGACGCGAAAGTATCTTTCTGCAAACCCAAAGTAGACGGCGAAGGAACGCTTTACTGCATCGAACGCCCCACCAAGGAAAAGCGCGCGGGCAACGTGTTTTTGGATATTCTGCTTATCCCGTACCGTATCTTGCAGGCGATCGTCATGTTCGTGCAGATGTTCGTTATCATGTTCACGGGCAAGTCGCTCACGTCCGAAACGACGGACGGCGTCAACCCCGCCAAAGGGCAGAAGGGCAACGCGCGCAAGATCTACGTCGACGGAAACATGATCGACGCGGATAAAGAGCTTAAACGAAACAAGAAGAACAAAGACAAGGAATACGGATTTATTCCGCTGAGTTGGAAGCTCGTCAAAGTGACGGGAACGCAGCGCGAGGTCGTCAAAAACGGCGTTTGCGACTTCGATTTTACCGCGGACGGCGGCATTTACTGCACCAACGGGCGGCATATCTTTTACCTCAAAGACGGCAAGAGCAAGAAGATCGCCGATACCGACATGTGCTTAACGCTTGCCGCGCCCAACGCCGAACGGGAACAGACCGACGACTTATTCGCCATCTGAAAAATACACCCCGTTTGGGGTGTTATAGACGATAAATTTCAATTTATCGTCTATACTGTGTCATGTCCCCCGCCGTTTTCAAAACGTCGTTCTGAGCCGACGCGTCCTTACGTCGTGCCGAAGAATCTAAAATCGTGAGATGTTTCGGCTATGGCTTATGCCTCCGCTCAACATGACGTAAAAGAATGTTAAATTAGCGTTTAGAAAAAAAGCAAGGAAAGAGTTTCCTTGCTTTTTCTTTATCGGAATGAGAGTGTGAACTCAGAAATCGACTTCGGTATCGTAGTAGCAGCATTTCAGCAGCTTTTCCATTTCTTCCTGCGTGGGAATGCGGGGATTGCTGCCCGTGCAGGCGTCGCCGATCGCGTTTTTCGCAATTTCGGGCAGACGGGAAAGGAACACGTCTTCGGGAACGAAACCCTGTTCGCAGGGATAGCTGTCCGCGCCGTAATGCTTGACGCAGTGGGGAATGTTCAGCTCATCGTTCATCTTTCTCAGGTGCGCGATCAAGAGCTGCACTTTTTCGTCGTCGTCCTTGCCGCCGAGGTGCATGTAGTCGGCGATCACGCCGTAACGCTTTTTCGCCGTAGGGTCTTTTGCGTTATAGGCGATGACCTTGGGCAGATACATCGCGTTCGCCGCGCCGTGAATGATATGCGCGCCGTAATCCTCGAACGCCGCGCCCGTCTTGTGCGCCATGGAGTGCACGATGCCCAAAAGGGCGTTCGAGAACGCCTGCCCCGCAAGGCACTGCGCGTTGTGCATTTTGGCACGCGATTCCATATCGCCGTTGTACGAGGGAACAAGTTCTTTTTGGATCATCTCGATGGCGTGAATGGCAAGCGGATCGGTATAATCGCAGTTCGCCGTCGAAACGTACGCCTCAACCGCGTGCGTGATCGCGTCCATGCCCGTGTGCGCCACCAATTTCTGCGGCATAGTTTCGGCGAGGTCGGGATCGACGATCGCCACGTCGGGCGTGATCTCGAAATCCGCGATGGGGTATTTGATACGGTCTTGATAGTTGGTGATAATGGAGAACGCCGTGACTTCGGTCGCCGTGCCCGAGGTCGAGGGGATCGCGCAGAAATGCGCCTTCGTTCTCAGCTTGGGCAGCCCGAACACCTTGCACATGTCCTCAAACGTCGTATTCGGATATTCATATTTGATCCACATGGCTTTCGCCGCGTCGATGGGCGAGCCTCCGCCCATGGCAACGATCCAATCGGGCTTGAATTTCTGCATCGCCGCCGCGCCCTTCATCACGGTTTCCACCGAAGGATCGGGTTCGATGCCCTCGAACACTTCCACTTTCATGCCCGCTTCCTGCAAATAGCCGATCGCTTTATCGAGGAAGCCGAAGCGTTTCATCGCCCCGCCGCCGACGCAGATCATGGCGCGTTTTCCTTGCAGCGTTTTGAGCGCTTCTAACGAACCTTTGCCGTGATAAAGATCTCTCGGCAGTGTAAATCTTGCCATAATAACACCTCTTAAAATTGATTTTCTTCGCGGGATTTTCTCCCCGCCGTTCATTATAGCACGATAAACGGCGTTGTCAATACTTATCACAAAAATATTTGCTAAAAATTTATCAAATTCTGTCATAACGGTATGCGGCGCGGAGAATCCGCCCGAAAAGGAAAAAATGCGACAAAATCCGACGCGTTCCGCCCGCCGGAATCTGCTATATTAAGGAAAAAACACGGGAGATTTTATGGCGTACGAAAAGAGAGTTTGCGTAATGAAACAGGTAAAAAAGGGCTTCACCGCCGACGGCGGCGCGTTGAGCGGCGCGGTTTATGCGGAAAGAACGGGCGAAACGCTTAAAATCACGCCCCGTCTTTTAGGGCTTGCGCCCGTGCGCGACGGGCGATACGTTTTGGTCGTGCGCGCGTCGGGGCAGACCTTTTGCCTTGATTTTTCGGAGGGCGTTATCGACGAGGTTCAAGCCCCTTCGATCAAGGAAGGGTTCTGCGCGCTGCTTTGCTACGTGCGTGCGGGCGGCGCGGAAGCGGTCGCATTTGGCGCGTGCGGCAAGGAAAACGCTACGGTGCAGTCGCTTCTGCTTGCCGTGAGTGAAGCGGGCGGAGAAAAAAAGAAACGCCGTCCCGCCAATCCGCTTCCGCCCAACGAACTGCCGACGCCTATGCCAAACGTGCCTTTGGCGCCGACGCCCGTCGTTCCCGACCCGCTTCCCGAAGAAACGGAGGAAAACCGTCCCTTTCGGGACGGCCTCGCCGCCGCTTACGACGACGAGGCGATCGCGTCAAGCGACTATTACGCGCATGATGAAGATGAAAGCGCTGCAAACGCAGATCGTAAAAAAGCAAGCGAAGTCGCGGGCGGGCGCGATTCTTGCAAAGATGAGGCTGTGCCGCCCCATCCCGCAGGAAGAACGCTTACATATTACAATACCGTACGCGAAAAGATGAGCGAGGCGTTTGAAAAGTTTCCGCCCGACAAACGGCTTTTGACGGCGTTTCCGCAGTCGGAGTGGGTCAACTCGGGCGAAGCGCTGCTCGGAACGGTGTACGAAAACGGTTTGCCGCGCTATTTGTGCGTGGCGCGCGAACAGCCTTTTCCCGAAGGGATCAAGGCGGTGGTTGTGCCGTTCGCGCCTTTTTCGGAAAAAGAGGGCATGTATATCGTCTTTCAGGACGCCGATACGGGCGATTACGTCACGGTGCGCGACGCGTAAGCAATGTGACAAAAATTTTTTCCTTCAAAAAGTTTACTTTTATAGGAAATGATGGTATAATAGAAGCGAGAAAACTTGCTTGCAAGGGTTTTCGAGCGCCATATTCAAGCTTTGATGCGTTTTTCGCAAGAAAAACGGCGGCGCGTTATCTGCGAAATAAATATAGGAGTAAAACCATGAAGGAATTAACTCAGAACAAAAAGGTTCTCGACTTCGTTAAGGAGAGCGCGGAACTTGCCTGCCCCGATCAGATCGTTTGGATCGACGGAAGCGAAAAACAGCTTGCCGCTCTGCGTGAAGAAGCCTGCAAAACGGGCGAGATGATTAAGCTCAATCAGGAAAAGCTGCCCGGTTGCTATTATCACCGCACGGCGGAAAACGACGTGGCGCGCGTCGAAGCGCGTACGTTTATCTGCTGCAAGAACAAAGCGGACGCCGGTCCCATTAACTATTGGATGGATCCGCAGGAAGCGTATGCGCTTTGCAAAAACATTGCAAAGGGCAAAATGAAAGGGCGTACGATGTACGTCATTCCCTATTCGATGGGCGTCGTCGGTTCGCCGTTCTCGAAGATCGGCGTCGAAGTGACCGACTCCATTTACGTCGTGCTCAACATGGCGATCATGACGCGCGTCGGGCTTGACTGCTACGAGGCGCTCGGCAAAGACGGCGACTTCATCAAAGGATTCCACTGCAAGTGCGACGTCGATCCCGAAAACCGTTATATCATGCATTTCCCCGAGGACGACACCATCATTTCGGTGAACTCGGCTTACGGCGGCAACGTTCTGCTCGGCAAAAAATGCTTTGCGCTGCGCATTGCCTCTTACCTCGGCAAACAAGAGGGCTGGATGGCGGAGCACATGCTCATTTTGGGCGTGACCTATCCCGACGGCAAAAAACGTTATCTGGCGGCGGCGTTCCCGTCCGCATGCGGCAAGACCAATCTTGCCATGCTCATTCCCCCCAAGCATTACCGTGATCTGGGTTATAAAATCGAATGCGTGGGCGACGATATCGCTTGGATCCGCGTCGGCAGCGACGGCAGACTGTGGGCGGTCAACCCCGAAAACGGTTTCTTCGGCGTAGCGCCCGGCACGAACGAGAAATCCAACCCCAACGCGTTGGCGGCAACGCGCAAAGGCACGATCTTCACCAACGTGGCGATCGACCCCGCCGACAATACGGTTTGGTGGGAAGGGCTTACCAAGCAGGCGCCCGCGCATCTTATCGATTGGCTGGGCAACGAGTGGACGCCCGAAAGCGGCGTGAAAGCGGCGCATCCCAATTCGAGATTTACGGCGCCCGCGGCGAACTGCCCCTGCCTTTCCGATGCGTTCAACTCCAAAGAGGGCGTTCCGCTCGACGCGATCGTATTCGGCGGAAGAAGAGCGACCACCACGCCGCTCGTATATCAGTCGCGCGATTGGAATCACGGCGTGTTCGTCGGTTCGATCATGAGCTCGGAAACGACGGCGGCGGCGACGGGCGCGGTCGGCGTGCTCCGTCACGACCCGATGGCGATGAAACCTTTCTGCGGGTATCACATGGGCGATTATTTCGGACATTGGATCGAGATGGGAGCAAAGGTTGCGAACCCGCCCAAGATTTTCAACGTAAACTGGTTCCGTCAGGGCGAGAACGGCGAGTTCCTTTGGCCGGGCTTTGGCGACAATATGCGCGTGCTCGATTGGATCTTGAAGCGCTGCGCGGGCGAAGCCGACGCACAGGAAACGGCGATCGGTTACGTGCCTTACGCAAAGGATATCGACCTCGAAGGGCTTGACATGACGGCGGAAGATTTGGAGAAGATCCTTTATATCGACAAAGCGCGCTGGTCGGCTGAGGCGGACGAAATCGCAGGTTATTACGAACAGTTCGGCGACAGACTGCCCAAAGAACTCAAAGAAAGCCTTGCAACGTTAAAAAAGAACTGCGAAAAGTAAAAAAACTGCTCTCTCTGAAAAGAGAGAGTATTTTTTTGAAAAAGTGCAAAAATTTTTTCAAAAAATGCCGTAAAACGCTTGCTCGTGACGCAGCGTCATGTTGTAAAGTGGGAGCATAGGAGATGTGTATGTCGTATTCAACGGGCGAAATCGCTGCGCTTTGCCAAGTCACCGTGCGCACGGTGCAGTTTTACGACAAGGAAGGTCTGCTCAAACCCGAAACCCGTTCGGAAGGCGGCAGAAGGCTTTACGACGAGGACGGCTTAAAAACGCTGCAAATGATCTGTTTGTATAAACGGCTCGGGCTGAATCTTACACAGATCAAGAGCGTGCTTTCCGACGAAGAAAACTGCCGTAAAATTTTGCTGCGCGTGTTGGAAGAACGGGAAAAAATGCTCACGGAAGAAATCAAGCAAAAACTTTCCTGCCGCGAAAGCGTAAAAACCGTACGCCGCGAGATCGCGGAAGGCGGGGCGTTCAGTCCGAAATCTTTTTCCGACATACGTACGATTATGAAAGGAAAACAAAAACAGAGAGGAACGTATGCGTTGATGTTGGTCGTCGGTTTTTTGGCGGATGCGGCGATCGTAACGACCGCCGTACTGTGGGGCGTTATGGGGCTGTGGCTGCCGTTTGCGATTGCGATGCCGTGCGCGCTCGCAGCCATCGCGGGCGCGGTGGCAATCGCTTATAAAAATCTCGCTTACGTCTGCACCGATTGCGGAAAAAAGTTCCGCCCGAGCTTCCGTGAATTTTTCTTTTCCGCACATACGCCGAAAACGCGCAGGTGCACCTGCACGCATTGCGGATCGAAGAATTTTCATGCGGAAACTTATTCCGATTAACTTGCCCGAAAAGCCGTCCGATCCCCCGCAACTGCGGGGGATTTGTTTGTGAAATGGGGAGCAATCCCCCTTAATCCCCCTTTCACAAGGGGGACGGGTTTTGTGATTGCCGATGTCATTCCGAGCGTAGTCGAGGCAACTGAGATGTTTCGGCTACACTCAACATGACAGAAGGGTGCGCTTTGCATGACAGAGGGGTGCGTGTTGCGTGACAGAGGGGGACGGGTTTTGTGATTGCCGATGTCATTCCGAGCATAGCCGAGGAATCTGAGATGTTTCGACTGCGCTCAACATGACAGAGGGGGCGCTCTGTATGGGGGAAGGGGCAGGAAATAAAAAAAGGCGTGTTGCCACGCCTTCCGCGTCACCGAAAATTAACGCTTCACAGTTGGGGGTGAGAATTGCAACCTGCTCAACACCCCTGCGGGGTGTGAGCGCAATTCAAACTAAGCGAGCCGTTGGGCGAGCGTGTCCGAGGCGGCACACGCGCCATGGTGTCGCCGAGTGAGCGAACAGCCTTTCTAATAAAAAAAGGCGTGTTGCCACGCCTTCCGCGTCACCGAAAATTAACGCTTCAC
>CAJUGP010000021.1:31662-38837 GCA_910586365.1 uncultured Christensenella sp.
AGTTGGGGGAGGAAGAGAGAATTTTAAGAAACGCTGCCCCTCTGCCAAAGGGATAAATCTCGCTATGGCAAAAGAGTACTTTTATTATAATCGCACAATATACGATTGTCAAGCAAAATATCGCATAATATGCGATATTTTTTCTTACATAAAAGAAATCGGAGCGAATTATGGAATTACAGGACATTCAAAAGCGGTTGCGGGAATGTATAGCGGCGAGCGGGATTCCGCAAAAGGAGATCGCTAAACGCATAGGCGTTTCGGCGCAGACCGTTTCCAAATACATGAAACAGGATATTTTTCCCGCGCTCGATACCTTTGCCCGCCTTTGCCGCGTGCTCGACGTTTCGAGCGATTACGTTTTGGGAATCGCGGCATATTAAAAAAACCGTGCGTTCTGCACGGTTTTTACTTACATGACCACAATGTTTCGGCGCGTAAACGTTTCCTTGATATCGGGCGGCAGATCGTTGTCGGTAATCAGCACGTCGATATCGCTGTATTGCGCAAAGGTATACGGGTTGATTTTGCCGACTTTGGAGCTGTCGAGCATCATATAAAGCGATTTCGCTTTGGCGCGCACCATTTTCAAAAGGTCCGCCTCGATTTGCGACGTGCACGAAAAGCCCTGTTCGGGCGTAAAAGCCGAAGTCGAAAGAATCGCGATCTCGAAGTTGGTATTGTCGAAATAACTGCGCGCGACGGGGGACGCGGTGGAAAGATTGTCGCGCATGACCTGTCCGCCGATCATCGTCACGTTGATATTTTTCTTTTGCACAAGCTCGATCGCCACGGCAAGCCCGTTCGTAAAGACGTGCACGTTGACGTCGGGCAGTTCTTTGGCAAGATACATTGCCGTCGTGCCGCCGTCGATAAAGACGGAAGCGTTTTCGTCGATTAAACTTGCCGCTTTCTGGGCGATGATGATTTTTTCGTCGGTGTGCAGCGTCGTCTTTTTGGTATACGGTTCGCCCGAAATTTTCTGCACCTCTTTGACGGACATGGCGCCGCCGCGCACGCGGATGATTCTTCCTTGCTGTTCGAGTAAATATAAATCGCGCCGAAGCGTCATTTGCGAAACGTCGGGGAAGCACTCGTCAAGCTGTTCGAGCGAAAGGCGTCCGCGCTTATCGAGCAGGGCGGCGATATCTTCGATTCTGTCTCTTTTCATACTCAGTTCCTCCGTGTAATATTTTAACATGTTGCGGCGAATTATGCAACTGAATTTCTGAAAATCTGTGTGAAAATTCAGCAGAATGCGCTTTTATTTCGCGGTATTTGTTAATATTTTACAAAAATATTTTAAGCGTGTTTGTAAGAAAAGCCGTTTGCTTTTGTGCGGGGCGGCGGCAACTGCGCGCGAAACGCTTGCAATCTGTCTTAAAAAATGCTACAATACCGTTATGGAAAATTATCTTGAGGCATTGGACGAATTTTTTTGCGCGCAATATTCCGATTACGTGCGCATCAGCGCGATCGAAGGGTATGAAATGCCCGACGTCGTTTATATCGCCGACGACGGCAACGTCGCCCGCCGCGATTCGTCGTGCATGCGTCTTGCTTACCAAAAAAACAAAGCCGCCGTTTTGGCGACCTTGAAAGCGTCGCTTGCGGATACCTCGTTCACGTTCAGTTATTCGCTTATTCCCCTGCGGGAAAAATTACGCAATCCCTTTCAGAAATACACGTTTGCAAAGCTCTTGCCCGAGGCGCTGCGCCACGCGGGCGAAACGGTCGAAAGCGCGGGCGAAAAACTTGCGATCGAGCCGAAATTTTGGAATATGATCGTAAAAGGGAAGGTCTATCCCGAAAAAAATACCGTGCTTGCATTGGCGCTTGTCTGCCGTTTGCAGATTCAGGACATCAACAACCTGTTCGCCGCCTGCGGCTTTTCCTTCGACGAAGCCGACGTGCGCGACGTCGTGGTGCAGTTTCTCATCGGGCAGCAGATCTATAACCCGATCATGCGCGATAAATGCCTTGCGGAATACAAAATCGAAAATTTACCGATCAAGCGTTAAGGAACAAACATGAAAAACGTGTTCGGCTTCAATTTAAGAACGGGCGTTTACGACGGCGAAAAATTCATCGTGCGCCGCGCGGAAGGCGACGTGGCGGCGAAGCAGGAGAAATTGGCGCAGGAACGCCTTGCGTTTATGCGGTTCTCGTCGCTGCCGAAGTGGGTGAACGTGTGCGGCATGATCATGCTGTTCCTCGGTCTGATTTTTTTATGCGGCGTTTTGGAAGGGCTTTCCGAAGTCAGCTTCAAGCAGGCATGGGAAAATGCAAACTGGTGTTTTATCGTATCGGGCGTGTGTCTCGTCGGGGCGGCGGCGATTTTCACGGCTGCAGCCGTGAAGGCGCGGCGCGCATACGCCGCGCCTGCGTACCGTTCGCTCAGCGAATTAACGCAGAAGGTGGCAAAAGAAAGCTATGCGGCGCTCGGCGTGCCAGAATCGGCGGCGGAGGTCGACGTGATCGCGTACGCATATAACGCGAAAGAGGGCAAGCCGTATAAAGAAAGAGGTTGGAATACCGAATACGAGAATACGGCGGTAAAGGCTTACCGCGAAAACGAAACGCTGTGTCTTGCGTATCTCGATTGCGTGCTCGCATTCCCGCTTTCGCGCATTTCGAGCATACAATGTATCGGGAAACGGATTGCCGTTACGGGTTGGAACAAACAGGAGCGCGTGCGCAAAGGGCGTTACGGAAGCTGTAAAATCGGGAAAGACAGCGCGGGGCGTTTCATCATTAAGCCGTATTACCGCATGACGGTACGCGACGAGCAGGGCGAAGAATACGCGATTTTGTTACCCTGTTACGAAGCGGAAACGATACTGTCGTTGACGGGCGGGACGGTCGGTTGATCGGGTTTCCGTTTATGCGGAAGGCATAAAAAAGGAGAAACCATGTTTTTTTCGAGATTGCGGAAAGATATTGCCGCGGCGAAGGCGAACGACCCCGCCGCGCGCAATAAATTCGAGATATTTTTGACTTATTCGGGCGTGCGCGCGCTTTCGTGGCATCGCTGGGCGAATTTTTTATACCGTATCCATCTGAAACTGTTTGCGCGTATGGCGTCGCAGTGGGCGAAGTTCCGCACGGGGATCGAGATCCACCCCGCCGCGAAAATCGCCGCGGGCGTGTTTATCGACCACGGCGCGGGCGTCGTGATCGGCGAGACCGCCGAGGTGGAAGAGGGCGTCGTGATCTATCAGGGCGTTACGCTCGGCGGCACGGGCAAGGAAAAGGGCAAGCGTCACCCAACGATCAAAAAGAACGTTACCATTTCGAGCGGCGCAAAGGTGCTCGGCGGCTTTACGGTGGGTGAGGGCGCGAAGATCGGCGCGGGCGCCGTGGTGCTCAAAGAAGTGCCGCCCTATGCGACCGTGGTCGGCGTGCCGGGGCGCGTCGTGCGGATCAACGGCGAAAAAACGCAGGACTTGCTGCCCGAAAAATCCGACCCCGTATTAGCCGAACTGTGCGCGCTTCGCGAACGCGTTTTCGCGCTCGAAGAACAACTTCAAACATTGACCCGCGACGAGAGCGCGGAAAGGGAAAGAGAATGAAATTATATAATTCGCTGACGCGCAGAAAAGAGGAATTCGTGCCGCTGCACGAAGGAAGGGTAACCATGTACGCATGCGGCATCACCGTTTCGGGCGAGGCGCATATCGGGCACGGCTATCAGGCGCTCGTGTACGACGTGTTCCGTAATTTTCTGCAAAAGCAGGGGTATGAGGTCGTCTATGCCCGCAATTACACCGACGTGGACGATAAGATCATCGCCCGTTCCAACGAAACGGGCATTCCCGCCGACGAATACGCCCGCATGATGATAAAAAAGATCGACGCAATTATGCGGCAAGCCGATATCGGCGATCCGACGATCTGGCTCAAAGCGACCGAAAACATTCAAACGATCATCGATTTTATTTCGGCGCTCATCGAAAAGGGGCACGCGTATGCGGGGGGCAACGGCGACGTGTATTTCGACGTCGATTCTTATCCCGCGTACGGGCAGCTTTCGGGGCGCGACAAAGAGGATATGCTCGACGGCGTGCGCGTCGAAAACGACGGCTGCAAGAAAAATCCGTACGATTTCGCGCTGTGGAAGGCGGCGAAGGAAGGCGAGATTTTTTGGGAATCGCCTTGGGGCAAGGGGCGTCCCGGTTGGCATATCGAATGCTCCGCCATGATTTACGCCGCGTTCGGCGAACAGATCGATATCCACGGCGGCGGACGCGATTTGATCTTCCCGCACCACGAAAACGAAATCGCGCAGAGCGGGGCGCGCACGGGCAAGCCGCTTGCAAAATATTGGGTGCATAACGGACTGATCAAGGTGAACGGGCAGAAAATGAGCAAGTCGCTCGGCAACAGTCTGCTTATGGAAGATCTGCTTGCGTGTTATTCGGGCGACGCCGTGAAATTTGCGCTGCTTTCGGCAAATTACCGCGGCGACGTCAACGTGACGGACAACCTGTTTCCCGACGCCGAAGCACACCTCGTCCGTTTTTATTCGCTGATCGAAAAAGCCGAGCAAGCGTTTCCCGACGAGGACGGCGCGGAAGCGGAAATCGACGCGAAATTCGACGAGGCGATGAACGACGATTTCAACGCCGCGCTCGCGCTTGCCGATCTGTTCGGTTCTTTCAAAGAGGTTGCGCGCCTGATCGCGGAAGGCGATTCCCGCGCTAGACGGATCACCAATCAGATTAAAAAGACCTATTCGCTTTTGGGCTTGTTCAAGCGCGATCCGCGCGAATATCTTGGCAAGTACGCGCCCAAAGAAGAAGCGGTGCCCGCCGAAGTCAAGGCGGTTGCGGAAGAGCGGTTTGCGGCGCGCAAAGCGAAGGACTGGGCGAAGTCGGACGAACTGCGCGACAGGCTCAAACAAATGGGCTACGCCGTAAAAGATTCAAAAGACGGGTATACGTTGGAAAAATGTTAAATTCATGTTGAGCGAAGTCGAAACATCTGAGATTCTTCGGCTGCACTTCGTTTCGCTCAGAATGACAAAAGGGTCGTGCCGTGGGTGTGCGCGCCGCTCTGTCATGATCGTACCGCCCTGTTGTGGGCGTTCGCATGTCGTGCGCGCCGCCATGTCACGAGCATGCCGCTCTGTCATGAGCATGTCGCTCTGTCATGTTGAGCGAAGTCGAAACATCTGCCTTATATTTAGGAGAAACATATATGAAAATCACTTCAAAAGAACTGAGAAAAAAATGGCTTTCGTTTTACGAGAGCAAAGGGCACGTCAATATCGGCGCGGTGTCGCTCATCGGCGACGGCAGCACGGGGGTCATGTTCAACGTGGCGGGCATGCAGCCGCTCATGCCCTATCTTTTGGGGAAAGCACACCCCGCCGGCAAACGGCTTTGCAACGTGCAGGGCTGCGTGCGCACGGTCGATATCGACTCGGTGGGCGACGCTTCCCATTTTACCTTTTTCGAGATGATGGGCAACTGGTCGCTCGGTGATTATTTCAAAAAGGAGAAAACCGCATGGACGCTCGAATTTTTAACCCAATGCGTGGGGCTTGATAAGGACAAGCTGTGCGTTACCGTGTTCGAGGGCAACGAAAGCGCCCCGCGCGACGAGCAGACCGCCGACTATCTCGCCGATCTGGGAATCGGGCGCGACCGTATTTTTTATCTTCCCAAGGGCGACAACTGGTGGGAGCTCGAAGGCACGGTCGGCACGCCGTGCGGACCCGATAACGAGTGGTTTTATCCCATTAAGAATCTTGAAAATCCCGTATTCCCCGACGATTACGTGGAGATCGGAAACGACGTTTACATGCAGTATAAAAAGACCGAAACGGGTTACGAGCCGCTCGATCATAAAAACGTCGATACGGGGTTCGGGTTCGACCGCATGCTGCTCTTTCTGAACGGGCTTTCCGACGGCTATAAAACCGATTTGTTCGCGCCCGTCATTGCCGAAATCGAAACGCTTTCGGGCAAACGGTACGACGACGGCGGCGCGGCGCAGCGCGCTATGCGTATTATCGCCGATCATACGCGCACGAGCGTTTTGCTCATCGGCGACGAACAGGGCATTCTGCCTTCCAACACGGGCGCGGGCTATATTCTCCGCCGTATCATGCGTCGGGCGATCCGTTACTGCCGTCAGCTCGAAATCCCTTCGTCCGCCCTGCTTACGCTTGCAAAAATCTTTATCCGTGAGATTTACAACGAGGCGTTCCCGCTGTTGAAGGAAAAAGAGGGGTATATCCTCGAAGAGATCGCCAAGGAAAGCGAACGCTTCGAGCAGACGCTCAACCAGGGCATGAAGGAATTTGAAAAGTGCGTGGGCGGGTTGGAGCGCAAAAACGAGTTTATGTCCAAGAGCGATCCCTCGTACGTGAAGGAAACGGTGATCGGCGGCAAACAGGCGTTTCGCCTGTACGATACGTACGGCTTTCCGCTCGAGCTCACGCAGGAGCTTGCCTCGGAGCGCGGGCTGAGCGTGGATACCGAGGGGTTCAACGTGTGCTTCGAGGAGCACAAGGAAAAGAGCCGCGTACTCAATAAGGGCGAGGCGAAGGGCGGACTTGAAAGCCACAGCGAAAAAGCGACCGCCTACCACACCGCGACCCATTTGCTGAACGCGGCGTTGAAAGCCGTTCTTTCGCCCGAATGCAATCAAAAGGGCAGCAACATAACCGACGAGCGCATGCGCTTCGATTTCAATTTCCCCCGCCCCATGACCGCGGAAGAGATCCAAGCCGTCGAGGATTTGGTGAACGAGAAGATACGCGCGGACCTTCCCGTGGAATATAGGGAAATGAGCATCGAAGAAGCGCGCGCGCAGAATTTCGTGGGCGTGTTCGACGCGAAGTACGGCGACGTCGTCAAAACCTATTCGATCGGGGAATTTTCCAAAGAAATGTGCGGCGGTCCGCACGCGGCGCGCACGGGGCTGTTAGGAAAGTTCCGCATTGTCAAAGAACAATCGAGCTCGGCGGGGATCCGCAGAATCAAAGCCGTTTTGGAGTAATTTCGTTATTATAAATATAGCCGCCCTTGCGCGAACGCGCAAGGGCGGCGTTTTTTTGTGACAATTCTACCTAAAACGCGGCTCACCCCTTTTACAAGGGGGACACAATACGGGTTGTCGAACGGCACGCACAGATCGGAAGAGCACACGTCTGAACTCCAGTCACG
>CAJUGP010000022.1:0-23308 GCA_910586365.1 uncultured Christensenella sp.
TGACAGCGTCGGCAGCCCGTCATTCCGAGCGACAGTGCCAACCGCCTGTCATTCTGAGCGACAGTGCCAGCCGCCTGTCATTCTAAGCGACAGTGCCAACCGCTTGTCATTCTGAGCGAAGGCTGTCGCCGAAGCCGAAGAATCCCGCCGCGTAACCGTCTTGCAGGACGAGATGTCTCGACAAGCTCGACATGACAGAAAACTGTCATTCCGATGACAGCGTCGGCAGCCCGTCATTCCGAGCGACAGTGCCAACCGCCTGTCATTCTAAGCGACAGTGCCAACCGCTTGTCATTCTGAGCGAAGGCTGTCGCCGAAGCCGAAGAATCCCGCCGCGTAACCGTCTTGCAGGACGAGATGTCTCGACAGGCTCGACATGACAGGAAACTGTCATTCCGATGACAGTGTCGGCAGCCCGTCATTCCGAGCGACAGTGCCAACCGCCTGTCATTCCGAGGCTCGGTGTAAAAGGAAAATTATTCGCCCGTAAGCTGCGCCTCTCTGTCGGCGCGGGCAAGCGCTTCGACCATGCCGTCGATCTCGCCCATCAAAAACGTATCCATCGTAAACACGCTCAGCCCGATCCGATGATCGGTGATACGGCTCTGCGGGAAATTATAGGTGCGGATGCGTTCGCTTCTGTCGCCCGTGCCCACAAGGCTTTTGCGGTCCGCCGCCTCTTTGCGCATGGCTTGTCCGTTATAATAATCATATAAACGCGTTTTGAGCACGCGAAACGCTTTTTCTTTATTTTTGAGCTGACTGCGCTCGTCCTGGCACGTTACGACGATGCCCGTCGGGAAATGCGTAATGCGGATCGCGGTTTCGGTTTTATTGACCTTCTGCCCGCCCGCGCCCGAGGAGCGGAACAAATCGACGCGGATGTCCTCGTCTTTGATCTCTACTTCCACGTCTTCCGCGTCGGGCAAAACCGCCACCGTGACGGTGGAAGTGTGAATGCGCCCCTGCGATTCGGTTTCGGGCACGCGCTGCACGCGGTGCACGCCGCTTTCGTATTTAAGCAATTTATAGGCGCCCCTGCCGCTCACGTTGATAATCGCCTCTTTCATGCCGCCTAATTCGGTTTCGTTAAGATCGACGATCTCCCAGGCAAGGCGGTGTTTTTCGCAATACCCCATGTACATGCGGTACAGCTCGTAGGCGAACAGCGCCGCCTCTTCGCCGCCCGCGCCCGCGCGGATTTCAAGCGTGCAATCGCGTTCGTCGTTTTTATCCTTCGGCAACAGCAAAATCTTCAATTCGCCGAGAAGAACGGCGAGCTTTTCCTTGCACGACTGCGCTTCGTCGAGCAGCAGACGCTTCATTTCGCCCGATTCCCCTTCCGCCTCTTCCGCCGCCGCCTGCATTTCCTCTTCGCAGCGCGCATATTCGGCGTATTTTTCGGCTATATCGTAAAGTTCCGCTCTCTCTTTTGAGAGCGCGGAAAACTTTTCACGGTCGGAAACGGTTGCAGGATCGGAAAGCACCTCGCCAAGCGTTTCGTACCGTTTTGCAATTTCTTTTACTTTATCAAGCATATTTTATTTAACGGCTATCTTAAAATCCGATCTTCACGATACGGTCGACGCCTTCGAGGTCCTTGACGACCATGGCAAAATCGCAGCGCGCCGTTTCGCGGAAGATTTTAATGACTTCCTGCGCCTGATCTTCGCCCACTTCCAAAATGCAAAGTCCGCCGTGCAGAATATACCGCCCGATCTTTTCGGCGATACGGCGATAAAAATCCAAGCCGTCCGCGCCGCCGTCGAGCGCCAAACGCGGCTCGAAATCGCGCACGTCGGGAGAAAGCGTTTCGATCTCCGCACTCGGCACGTAAGGCGGATTGGCGGTGATCACGTTAAACCGCCCGCGCACGTTCTCGAATAAATCGGACTTCACGAACCGCACGTTTGCTTTATTCGTACGGGCGTTCTCGCGGGCGACTTCCAACGCTCCTTCGGAAATATCCGCCGCCGTCACGCTCACGTTTTTATCCTTTGCCGCCTCTAACGCGCACGCGATCGCAATCGCGCCGCTGCCCGTGCAAAGATCGAGCAGGGAATCGCCCTCGCTCAACGCCGTTACGGCATGCCGCACGAGGATTTCGGTTTCGGGACGGGGAATGAGCACGCGTTCGTCCACTTTCAGCGTATAGCCGTAAAAATCGGTATCGCCGTAAATATACCAAAGCGGTCTGCCCGTTAAGCGTTCTTCGTAAACGGAAAGGATTTTTTCGCATTCCGCCTTCGTCACGACGCGCTCTTCTTTGAGATTGCCGCGCGTAATGCCGAGCGAAATGCTCACGATCCATTCCGCATCCGATTCGTCGATCCCCGCCTGCGCGAAATTCTTTTTGATTGTTTCGAGCAGTTTGAGCATTTTGGTTTCGGTTGCGAACAGTTTTTCGGGCACGGCGGGATTTTCGTCCATTTCAAGCACCTTTTTGAAAGATAAGATCGCGCACTCGATCATGCCGTCGTCGGGTTCGCGCGTCGTAAGCAACTGCATGAGATAGCCGGGGGCTTTTAAGGGCAGCACGACGGGCGACTGTATTTTGGCAAGCAGTTTCAGAATTTCGTACGAAATGCCCGCAACGATGGGCAAAAACAGCAGACGCAGCATAAACAAGATCATAAAATCGAGCGCGGCGATCCCCGTATTCAGCCCCATTACGCCCGCGACAAGCCAGTTGACGAGCGAATAGACGAGAATGGAGATGACGAGCACGATAAAAATAAAGGTCGTGCCGCACCGATCATGCAAGCGCGAACAGCTTTTCACGTTTTCCGCCGTCAGCTCTTTGCCTAATTCGTAGCAGTTGATCGTCTTATGCTCGGCGCCGTGATACATATACGTTCTGCGCACCGAAGGGATCAGCAGCGTTAAAAGCACGTAACCTAAAAAAATCAGCAAACGGAAACCGCCTTCGATCAAGCTGTACCAAATACTGCCGCGGCTGCCGATCGCGGGCGCGGCTTTTGCGATCATTTCCGTAAACCAATTGGGGCAGAACATAAACAATACAAGCGCGAGCGCAATGCCGACGATCATAGACAGCGTCGTCATAATATCGCCCGCGCTGATTTTGAAGCGCTCGGAAAGCCATTTGGAAAATTTGGAGCTTTCGCCCTCGTCGGAAGCAAGCGCCGCGTCGGAAGAGCGCATGAGCGCGCCCATTCCCACCGCAAGCGAAGAAACGAAATTCACGATGCCGCGGACAAAAAACGCGCGCGAAAAACGGCTGCGTTCCTCGGGCGGCTTCACTCTGCGCGCCTCGGTGTGCAAATCGCCGTTTTCATCGCGCACGACGGTAGCCATGGCGCGCTTGCCGCGCATCATGACTCCTTCGATCACCGCTTGACCGCCGATATAGGTACAATTCGTCTTTTTTTCCATTGCCCGCCGCCGAGTTTAATCAAGATTAAGTATAATCAGCCGAAATAGCATATAGAACAAAGCAGCCTCGGAAAAGAGGCTGCGTGCTGTTAAATACCGTATCTTTTCTTGAACTTATCAACACGTCCGCCTGTATCGACGAGCTTTTGTCTGCCCGTGAAGAACGGGTGGCATTTGGAACAGATATCAACTTTAATGACATCCGCATCCTTCGTCGTGCCCGTTTCAAACTGCGCGCCGCAGGCGCAGACGACCGTCGCCGTGTGATACTTGGGATGAATATCCTGTTTCATGGTTCACCTCTTCCATTCATGAATAACTTTCCCTATTATATTCTTTTTTTCGGCGTTCGTCAACTGATTTTCTTATTCATTTGCAAAAAGTTGTTTTTCCGCCCGATTTTTCGCATAAAACGGAAAAAAACAAAATTCTCACGCAAACGCTTGCCAATTAAAGGCAAGTGCGGTATAATTTATACTATGAATATTTGGAAAACGACCGCGCCCCGCTCGCTCGTGCGGGAGGAGTGCGAGGAAACCGAAACGGAAGGCAAACTCCGCGTCCGCGTGACGAAAGTGCTCGTCTGCGATATGGACGTGAAGCTGTTTTCGGGCGACGCCAAACTCGCTTATCCGCGCGTTCCGGGGCGTTTCGCCGTGGGCATGATCGCGGGTGAGAGCGAAAATCCGCTTTTCCCCAAAGGAAGAAGGGTGGTTCTGCACACCTTTTTGCCCGCACCCGACCCCGGCACGGGCAAAGCCGATTTTTCGCGCTGCGATTACGACGTGCGCGGCATTACGTGCGACGGTTTTCTGCGCGACGTTATTTATCTTTCGCCCGACGAAATGACCCCTCTGCCCGATTCGGTGAACGACGAACAGGCGCTTTTGCTGCACCACGCCGCCCTCGCCAAAGCATCCGCGGAGCGGCTCAACGCGCAAAAAGGACAGCACGTTGCCGTCGTGGGCGCAAATCTTCTGGGAATTTTTATCTGCCAGCTGCTTATTTATCAGCAGGCCGCGCCCATTTTGATCGACAGCGACGCAAGCCGCCTCGATTTCGCTCACGGCTGCGGTATTTATTACACCGCGCTTGCTAACGAAACGCTGCTCGATAACGTCGCCTCTCTTACGGGCGGCAGAATGGCGAGCGGCGCGGTTTATTCGCTCGATTCGGGCAACGACGTTTCCGCCGCGTTCGGCGTGTGCGCGCGCAGGACCAACGTCGTCATGAGCGGACTTGCGCCCAACAGCGTTAAGATCGACGTGGACGCCGTACTGCAAAAGCAGATCATTCTGCAAGCCGTTTGCGACTGCTCCGATTATCTTGAAACGGCAATCAACCTTACTGCGCAGAAAGCTTTTTCGTCCGAATATTTCAGAGCGGAAATTTTCCGTGCGGTCAACGCGGAAACGGCGTTATCGCAACAAGGGCACGACGTTTCCGTTTACCGCTATATCAACCTCGTTTGAACGGAGAAAACGCATGATCCGATTTATCGCAACCGATTTAGACGGCACGCTGCTCGACGGCGAGCGGCAGCTGCCCGAGGGAATCTTCGACGTCGTGACGGAACTCGACCGCTGCGGCGTTCTTTTTGCGCCCGCGAGCGGCAGACAGTACGCCAACCTCGCAAAGCTGTTCGCGCCCGTCGCCGACAAGTGCATCTTTATATGCGAGAACGGCGCGCTCGTCAAATACAAGGGGCAAACGCTTTACCTCAACCCCGTTCCCGAAAACGACGTTGCGCGCGCGCTTGAACAGATCCGCGCGATCCCGCATCTTTATCCCATGCTCTGCGGACCGGAAAATGCCTACGTGGAGAGCCGCGAGCAGCCCTTTTACGACTTTGCGACGAAATCGTATACCAATTGCGTGCTGACGAACGATCTCAACGGCGTGATCGGAAGAGAAAAAATCTGCAAGATCGCTATTTTCGACGAACTTGGCTCGGCGGTAAACTGCATTAAAAAACTGCCGCAGCGTCTGAACGGGCTGCGCATTATTCTTTCGGGCGCGGACTGGTGCGACGTTTCGGCGCCCAATGCCGACAAGGGCGCGGCGGTGCGCTTTCTGCGCCAAACGTTCGGCTTAAAGCGCGAAGAATGCGTGGCGTTCGGCGATCATATGAACGATTACGAAATGCTCACCGAATGCGGCACGGCATACGTGACCGAAAACGCTTATCCCCCTTTGAAAAAACTGATTCCCGGCACCGTGCCCTCCAACCGCGACGGCGGCGTGCTGATAAAGCTTAAAGAAATTTTGAAAACCGTTCGGGAGGAACGCGCATGAAACTCATGATCGCCTCGGATATCCACGGCTCCGCCTATTACTGCAATTTACTCAAAGAACGCTTTCTTGCGGAGAAAGCCGAAAAACTCCTTTTACTGGGAGATTTGTTATACCACGGCGCGCGCAATCCGTTGCCGCGCGATTACGATACGCTGAAAACGGCGGAGATCTTAAACGGCTTGAAGGACCGTATTTTCTGCGTGAAAGGCAACTGCGATTCGCAGGTGGATACGCTCGTGCTGCAATTCCCCGTGCAAGCGCAATTCGCCGTATTTTTTGCCGCGGGAAGAACGATCGCCGCAACGCACGGGCACGAAACGCCCGCCCGCCTCAAAAAGGGAGACGTGCTTTTGAACGGACATTTTCACGTTCCCGCCTTTGAAGAACGGGCAGACTGCACCTATGTAAACTGCGGCTCGGTTTCCATTCCCAAAGAAAATTCCCCCCATTCCTGCCTGCTGCTCGAAGAGAACGAATTGCGTTGGATCGATTTGGAAACGGGCGCTGTTTTTAAGCGTGAAAATTTGTGAACCCTACACAAATTTTAATTATTTTTGGTAAAACTCTTGACATTTCGGCATATAATATGTAGAATATTACTATCGAATAAATATAGTAAAAGGAGTTGGAAAAATGGCTAAGAAAAGCGATTATTTTGGTTTGGGTTATATCGTAAGCGTTATCCTTGCGATCATTCCCATCACTTCGTGGATCTGCGGTATCATTACCCGTTTCTCGGAAGGAAAAATCGTTGCAGGAATTATCCGTATCTTCTTCGGATTCAACATCATTTGGATCTGCGACCTCGTGCTTATGATTATATCCAAGCACATTCTTCGTCTGCTTCCCGTTTAAGGAAACGCCGAAACATGCAAAAAACCCCGAATTTTTCGGGGTTTTTTCTTTTTTACTTTATTTTTCAGCCAATCCCCCTTTTCGCAAGGGGGACGCAATTGTGAATTTATAAATCGAATGCGACAGCCGTCAGATCGTCGGCAAACGTGCCGCAGAATTCTTTTAACGAGGCTTTCAGCCGTTCGATAAACGCCTCGGCGGTATCCGATTTTTCCAAAATCGCCTCGACGCGCTCCAAACCGTACTGTTCCCCCGCGCCGTTGCGGCTTTCCAAAACGCCGTCGGTAAGCAAAACCAAGATATTGCCTGGGACGTAACCGATCACTCTGTCCTCATAAAAATAATCGGGCATCCAGTTGGAAATGGGCGGCGAATTCATGACGATTTCGTCGATGCCCAGCGCGCTTTTCAAAAGAACGGGCGCGTTGTGCCCCGCCACGCTGTAACAGATTTCGCGCCGCGCTTTGTCGATCCGCGCCGCCGCCGCCGTCACATAAGAGCGTTCGTCGAGATTAAGCTCTTGAAATTTGGAATTGAGCGTGCGCAGCGCGCGCGCGGGCGAAGGCTCGCTTCGGTCCCACCCCGCTTTGACGAACGCCGAAAGCATGCCCGCCGAAATCCCCTTTCCCGAAACGTCGGCGATCAAGCCCATTGTCTGCCCTTCCGCTTCGTATACGTCGGGAAGATCTCCGCCGATCTCGCGGCAGGGAATATACATAAACGAATAAGGCGTGCCGCTCCTGCCCGACGCGGGCGGCAAAAGACGCTGCTGAATATCCTGCGCGTTATACATTTCGCGCGCGATTTCGCTCTGATAAGCGTTATCGACCACACCCAAACAGTATTTACCGAGCGGGCTGACCTTAATGCGGAAGGAAATTTCCTCCTCGCCGCTGCGCACGATGAGATTGCGGAACGCCGAACCCCCGTTGCGGAACGCGTCCGCGAACACGCCGCGCACGGTGCAATACGCGCAGCGCACGCCCTTGCCGCAGACGACGGCTTTTTCGCCGCACGGGATCGCGCCGCGCAAATCCCCTTTGGCGCGCAGCGAACGGAACGCCTCGCGGAACGCGCGGTTGGTATAGCGCACTCTCAGTTTTTTATCGACGACGATCGCTGCCGTCGGAACGGAGTCGAGCACCGCCTTATAAAGATTAGCCATTAAAAAACATTATACAATATCCCGCGGAAATTTGCAATTTTTTTCACAATCTGTTATACTGTTTTCAATAAAATTTTCCAAGAGGGACCGCTTTGATTGAACTTCTACCCGATCCGCTTAAAAAACTCGCCCGCGCGCTTCCTTTTCCGCTCTATCTGGTAGGCGGCAGCGTGCGCGATTTTCTGCGCGGCGCGTTGCAGGAAAAACCCGATTACGATATCTGTTCGTACGGCGACGAATCCGCGCTTGTCGAAACCGCGCTCTCTATGGGATTTACGGTCAAATCGGTCTTTCGCGCCACGGGCACGGTGAAGCTTGCCGACGCGGAAAAAAACGAATACGAATTTACGCGTTTCCGTTCGGATAAGTACGTGCGCGGCATGCACCGACCGAGCGAAGTCTGCTTCACCGACGATATTTCCCTCGACGCCGTGCGCCGCGATTTTTGCGCGAACGCCGTGTATTACGACGTAAAACAAGCCCTGTTCGTCGATCCGCTGGGGGGCATGGTCGATATCGAGCGCAAAATTCTGCGAACCGTCGCCCCCGCGAAAAAGGTGTTCGGCGAGGACGGACTGCGTCTTTTGCGCCTTGCGCGCATCGCCGCGCAAACGGGCTTTTCGCCCGACGAAGAATGCCTTGCGGGCGCAAAGGAGAACGCCGCGCTCCTATGCGACGTCGTGCCCGAACGCATTTACGCCGAACTGAATGCGCTGCTTCACGCCGACGAAAAGGCGGGCGACCCTGCCGCGCCCTACCGCGGACTGTGCATTCTGCGCGATACGAAGGTGCTGCACCGCATTCTGCCCGAGCTGACGGCGGGCGAAGGCATGGCGCAGCGGAGCGACTTTCACGCGTACGACGTGCTCGAACATTCCTTGCGCTGCGTGCTGTACGCACCCCCTTCCGTGCGCTGGGCGGCGTTGCTGCACGATATCGGCAAGCCCTTTTGTTTTTTGCGCGACGGTAATTTTTATCTGCACGACAAAGAGGGTATGCGCATTGCGCGCGCCGTTCTTACCCGCCTGAAAGCGCCAACCCGCCTGAAAGAAGAAACGGCGGCGCTCGTTGCGATGCACATGCGCGACAATACGCTTGCCATGCGCGAGATCAAAGTACGCAGAGAGCTTTGCGCCGCGCACGCCCTGCTCGATCGGCTGTTCGCGCTGCTGCAAGCCGACTATTCCGCCTGTAAAGACGATTTATCGCCCGCGCCCGTGGTCGAAAAATGGAAACGCATTCTTGCCCGTATGAAAGAAGAAGGCGCGCCGCTCACCTTAAAAGAACTGAACGTGAACGGCAGCGACCTGCTTGCTTTGGGCGCGCCGCCCGAAAAAACGGGAAAGCTGCTCGAAACGCTCTTTGCCGAATGTATCCCCGACGGAAAACAAAACGAGCGTGCGCGCCTCTTGCGCCGCGCACGCGTCTTGATAGAACAATAAACAAAAGGAAAAAGCTTATGGAAACCGTTCTCCTCATCGTTTGCGCCGTGCTCTCCGCTCTCAGCCTTGCCGTCAGCGTGTATTTGCTCGTGAAAAAGTCGCCCGTCCGCGACGAGAAGCTCACGCAGGAAACGCTGCGCCGAATCGAAGAAAAAACCGATTCCGTCGGCAGACTTGCCGATTTCAACGCGCGCACGGCGGAAAATCTCAGCCGCAACACCGAACAGCGCCTGCAAAACATGCAGAACCGCCTGAACGAAGACATTAAATATATCGTCGATACCAACGCGCAGAACCTCGAACGTATCCGCCGCTCGGTAGACGACAAGCTGACCTCCTCGATCGACGGAAGACTTTCCGACAGCTTCGCCCGCGTGAGCGAACGGCTTGAAAAAATGTACGAAAGCGTCGGGGAAATGAAGAACCTTTCGGGCAGCGTGCAAGACATTAAACGCGTGTTTTCCAACGTAAAACTGCGCGGAACGTGGGGCGAGGCGCAGCTCGACGCCCTTTTAAGCCAAATGCTTGCGCCCGAGCAATACGAGCGCAGCGTAAAGCTCAATCCGCTCGATAACGCCATCGTCGATTTCGCCGTGTTCCTGCCCGCGAAAGACGGCACGATCCCCCTTCCCGTCGACAGCAAGTTCCCCGTGGAAGAATTCGAGCGGCTTGCGGAAGCAAGCGAACGCGCCGACAAGGAAGGCGAAGAACGCGCGCGCAAGAACCTCGAACGCGCCGTCAAGCTGCAATGCGATTCGATTGCGAAGAAATACATTCTGCCGCCCCTCACCACCGATTTCGCCGTCATGTACCTGCCGTCCGAGGCGCTTTACGCCGAAGTGGCGCGCATGAGCGGACTTTCCGATTACATGCGTGCGCGCAGAGTGGTCGCCTGCGGCCCCACCAACTTCGGCGCATTGCTCTCGGTTTTGCAGACGGGGTTCCGCACGGCGGCGATCGAAAAGCGTTCGGGCGAGCTTAGAGAAACGCTCGACGGGTTCCGCCACGATTTCGCGCTGTTCTGCGAACTGCTCGAAAAGACGCGCAAAAAATTGCAGGAAGCGCAGGACGCCGTCGAGAGCGCCGAAAAGCGCACGAACACGATCGGCAAAAAACTCGACTCCTTCCGCCGCATCGCAGCGCCCGACGGCGACGAATGAATTTTTATGCAAAACTTACCTGCCGCCGATTTGCGAAAATAACTTGCCTTTTGTGAAATTATCTAATATAATAAAGACATGGGTACCATCGAACGAAAGGCGGAAGCCGACGAACGGCTGTTTCTTCCCGCGGAACGGTTCACGAACGCGCATGCCGTACAGGGCGGCGAACTGCGCGCATGCGGCGAAGTAAAATATGTGAAAAGCCCTAAACGCCATAAGCTTTACGGCGAGGGCACGCTGCTTTTACGCGTGACCGAAGGCGAGGGCTTTATCAAATGGGCGCGCGGCGAATTTCCCTTTGCCGCGGGCGATATTCTGCGGCTGAACAACGTCGGCGAAACGGAGCTGAACGGCGCATGCGCCTTTATCTATTGCACGGAACGCAAGGAGAAATGATATGAGCAGAAAAGAAAGAGAAGATTTGCAGGAAGAGGAAAGAGAAATTCTCACCCGAAAAGAAAAAATCGCCTATGAAAAAACCTTGGTGCGCGAAGGAAAAATCCTGCCGCGCTATTCGCCGCGCAATCCGCTCGGACGGCTGCTTACGCTTATTCTCGTCTTTTTCATCGGGCTGTTCGCCGCGATCGGCGGCATTATCGGCACGTTTGCCTATTTGGGCACGCGTCCGTTAAAAGAAGGGTTCAAGCTCTTCAACCTGGAATACGAAAAATTTCTCACCGAGGACGCGGCGAATAAATCGGTGCTCGATTTAAGTCAAACGCTCTCCGATTTCCAAAAGCTCGATTCGCTCGGAGCGGTCTCCTCGTACACGCCCCTCGTCGATACGCTGCTCGACGGGTTGGAACAGCAGCTGAGCGCGCTCGGCGTACACGTCGATAAAGACGAACTCAAAGCCACGCCCTTCAACCAAATCGGCGCGTATTTTTCCGAAAACGTGGTGCAGACGCTCGTCCTCGGCGAAGCGCTCGCCCTGAAACCGGGCGACAACGCGCTGCTCATTACCCTTTGCTACGGCGAAGAAGGCGTCGACTACGAAATCGAAACGCGGCAAACGGAAGAAGGCGAAAAGCAAGTATTCGTCATGAAAGAAGGGCATTCTCCCATGACGGTAGGCGGCATCAAGAGCAACGACATGAACACTCTGCTCGAAAAGATCACGTTAGAAGCGGCGCTCAACGTAACCGCCGATTCCGACGCTCCGATCCGCTACCTTGCCTACGGCAGCGAGGGCGTCAACTACGAGATCCGCACCGAAAACGGTGTAAAGAGCGTCGTTATGCTCACCGATCCCGCAACGAACGAACCCTATAAAAAGAAGACCATCGCGGCGCTGACGGCGGCGGACGCCGATCTTTTGGGCGGCGCGAAAATTCGCGACCTCATGACCGTCGGCGACGACGCGCAGGGCATTCTCGCCGCGGTGAAAGACTGGACGATCGGCGAACTTTCCGATCCCAACCGCATCGAGCGGCTCAAAATTTCACAGATCATCGATACCGATTCGGCAAACGAACTCGGCAAAAAGCTTGCAAGCTGGCGCGTGGGGGAACTGACGAACGGCAATAAATTCGACACGCTACTGCTCGGCGACGTTATCTCGATCGACGAAAACTCCCCCGTCATCTTACGCAACCTTGCCGAAATGCCTTTGGGCGGCTGCGGCGACGCGGTAAACACCTTCCGTTTGAGCGATATTTTGGGCGAAAGCATTGCGGATAACAAGCTGCTCGGAAAATTACAGAACAGCACGCTGCAAACGCTCTCCCAAGACATTGAACGGTTTACGGTCGCCGATCTGTTCGGCGAAGAGCTTTATTCCTATCTGCGCATCACGACGGATACGGACGGCAACCGCCTCACCTACGCGGAGATCGTAAAAGCGTACGAAACGGGGCACGCCGACGCGGACGGATCAAAAAAAGACCTCAACCCCGTTATCATCTCCGATCAATCGGAAGAGCGGAAAAACATTCAAAGCTACTTCGTACACGGCGGCGACGTCGTAATACGCGGCGTATTTGAAAAGACCGACGGCGGTTATATCCTGCTCGGAAACAATCTCAACGTGTATACCGACGGCGCGCGCAAGTACGTCGAACGCAACGTCGTTCTGACGCCCGTATACGCATGGAGCATCGTAGACTATGAAACGGGCGGCGTGCGTCCCCTTCCCGCGGGCGACAGCGTTTCAAACGACAACACCGGCAAAACCTTATCGACGCCCGCAGGCGTGAGCGGCGAGAGCTACCTGCAAGACGGCAAACCCCTCTATTATCTGAGCGGCGATAAATATTATCCCCTCTTCACGGACGCGTATTCCGTGTATTACGTAAACGAACAAAACGCGCGCATTGATCTCGATTTCTCGATCGCAAGTTATACGACGCCCGACGGTTTAACGCTTCTCCCCGAAGGCGGAAAGGTTACGTACGGCGGAAGAGAATATTTTATCAAAACGAAAAAGGCGAGCGGCTCGCAGGAAACGGGCGACTACGCCGCGGGTTACGATTACATTACGGCGCAAATCACGGTGGAAGAGTACTTCTATCGGCAAACCGACGCGTCGTTTACGCAAGCGAACCTCTATGCCCCCGAACAGGTGGAAGAGCGCTGGCGGCTCGACAACGGCGACGGCACGTATACCGAGGTCGACCGTTTCCTCGACGGCGTGTGGTATCTTATCTTCGGCGGCGAGAAACGCGACGCGGACGGCAATTTGATCCTCGATGCAGACGGCGCGATCACCGTCATCGACAGGACGGACACGCCGCTGTTTGAAACGGCAAACTCGATTTCGAGCGTGACCCAAACGCTCAACAAGATGCCGCTTTGGATGCTCTATCTTCACGGCGTGATTTCCGCCAACCCTTACGCGGAGCTTCCCGGCGGCGGCAATCTCAACGAATTGACAATCACGGGCTGCATTCAATATATTGCAAATCTGACCGCGATCGGGGGCTGACGGCAAATATTTTTTATAAATTCTTTGCAAGCGCAGGGAAAAGCCGTTGACTTGCGCCGAAATTTATAGTAAAATAAAGGAACGGGCTTGACCCGAAAAACAAACCTTGCGTACCGAAAAGGTACGCCGTAAAGACCGGGAGGTGAAAATTATGCAAAAGTACGAGATGCTCATTCTGCTCAAGAGCGATCTGGACGACGAAGCGAAGGAAGCGGAACTCAAAAAGTACGCCGAAATCGTGACTTCCATGGGCGGCAGCGTAGAGGCTACCGACAAATGGGGCGTGAAAAAGCTCGCTTACCCCATCGCGTTCAAAGCAGATGCGTTTTATGCGCTCATGACGTTCGTATCCGACGGCGCGGCAGTGAAAGAGCTTGACCGCGTGGCGGGGATCTCTTCAAACGTATTGCGCCGCATGATCACGAAAGTAGAGGAAAAATAAGATGAATAAGGTATTCTTGATCGGAAATTTAACGCGCGATCCCGAATTGACCGAAACGGCGGGCGGCGTAAGCGTGTGCCACTTCGCCATTGCGGTAAACCGTTCGTACACTTCGTCCGAAGGCGAAAGACTTACCGATTTCTTCAACGTGACCGCATGGCGCGGACTTGCCGACACGGTTGCGCGCTACACCAAAAAAGGCAGCAAAGTCGCCGTATCGGGCAGCATTCAAATCCGTAATTACGAAGACAATGCGGGCAACAAGCGCACCGCCGTCGACGTAATCGCGCAGGACGTGGAATTCTTAACGCAGAAAAGCCAAAACCAAGGCGACGATTTTTACGATTCGCCCGCGCCCCAGCAGAGCGCGCCGAAAAAGAAACCTGCGCTTGAATCGTTCGACGACGACGGCGATATCCCCTTTTAGTACGCAGTACTGAACCTATCATTATTTAAGGAGTAAAATTATGGCAGAAGAAAATATCACCGCAGAGGAAGTAAAAACCGAAGAAGCTCCCGCAGCTGCGGAAACGAAAGAACCGAAGGAAGGCGCGCGCGAAGGCAGACCCGCCAAAAAGAACTACAAGCGCCAGAACTTCAAAAAAGTTTGCCTGTTCTGTCAAGAGAAATCGACGATCGATTATAAGGAAACGGCAAAACTGAGAAAGTTCATCAGCGAGGGCGGAAAAATTCTTCCCCGCCGCATGACGGGCACTTGCGCAAAACACCAAAGAGTGCTTGCCGCGGCGATCAAACGCGCCCGCGTTGCCGCTTTGATCCCCTTCAAAGCAGAGTAAATGAAAAAACAAAACGCAAAAGCGCGGATCACTCCGCGCTTTTTTCGTATCTCCTATCTTATTTTGACCGTTCCGTTTTTCAAAATATATTCACTGCTGCCGCCCTTCCCCAAAAACAGATCGCACGCGAACACGGGCGGATTTTCAAAATCGATTTCCACGGCGATACCCTGCACGAACAACACGGCTTTATCCCGCTTTTCATAGCGCAGCGAAATATCCCCCACCGTTATTTCGTCGGAAAACAGCACTTCGATCTCTTGAAATCCCGTCGGGATTTTTTCTTTCGCGTAGACGGCTTCCGCGTTCAAAAACGCCGCCACGTTGATCGCATCGAGTTCGGCGTCCGATAAACAGATCACGGCGTCGAGCGTTCCGCCGTAATGACGGTTCAGAAAATCGTTACAGGCGCGCAGCGAAATATCACCGTCGAGAACGAGCGCCGTTGCGTGCGGCGTGCGCACGAGCACCAAATCGCCCGAGGTCGTGGAATACGCCGTCAAGCGGCACCCCGTCAACACGACGTTTTCCGCCGCGACGGCAAACGCAAACAGACAACAGGCGCACACGGCGGCGATTGTCTTTGCAAGCAGTTTCATGCGCACCCGTTGCGTGAGCAAAACGCAGCTTGTTATAATCACCGCGCCGCCTGCGCCGAGCGCAAACCCCGAAATCACCCACGACACGTCTATTACACTCAAAATCAGCAAAAACAGCGAAATCAGCCCGACGGGAACCGCCATGATGCCCGTCCATGTCGTGATCAATGCGAACAGCGTGCAGAGGACCAGGCAAAGCAGCAGGACGGGCAGACACGGCAGTAAAATAAAATTCAAGAGCAGCGCCCATAACGAGGCATAACCGAATAACTGCATCAAAAGCGGAAACGTAAAAAGCTGCACCGCAAGACTTGCGCCCAGATAATTTGCCAAAAAGACGGGGAATTTCAGCTTACGGAACAGAGCGAACAGCGTATGCGAGAAAAGCGCCAACCCGAGCACGGCGGCAAACGAGAGCGTAAAACCCGCGGAAAGATACTGCGCGGGCGCTGCCGATAGAATCAAGAGTGCGGCAACCGAAAGCGAAGTCAATAAATCGTTTTTCCGCCCCGCGGCTCGGTACGCGCTCAATACCGCGCACATGATCAACGCGCGCACGGACGAAACGGTGAACGCGCAGAGCGCCGCATAACAAACCGCGGCGGCAAGCGCGGGCAAAGGAGCAAAGCGTTTCAGCGGTCTGCAAACGAGCAGCACCGCCGCGTAGACGATACCGATATGCAATCCCGAAACGGCGAACACATGCGCGATTCCGCCCTGCCGCACGGTGTCGGCAAGCTCTTCGTCCAGAAAGGAAGAATTCCCCGTCAGCAGCGCGTAAGCGACGCTCGCTTCGTCGCGCGTCATGACCGATTGAAACAAATCGTAAATCTTCGCGTTTAAGATGAGTAACGCGCCCTTTTCGCCCTTTTTCTCGTATTCGCCGAACGCCGTTTCGTAACGGATATCCTTCGCAAACGCATAGGCGTTTTGATTGCCGCGGGGCAGGTCTTTGCGAAGAACGCTTGCCGAAAACGTTACGACGTCGCCCGGTCGCAACAAGTCGTCCGAGCCGTACGCCGTCATCTTTCCGCCCGAAGAAACGCCGTTAAAAGAAAGATTTTTGAATGTGTAGACTTGAAAATTGTTTCCGAACGCGATCGTTTCCACCGTTCCCGTAACTTCGTAATCCCCTTCAGGTACGCCGGAACGGTAACGTTCGCACGCAAGATGCGTCAATCCGACGCCCGCGCTCAAACATACGAATACGGTGATCATGATCGCGACGATCCGCTTCCAGCCGAACGGACGCAACGCAAAAATGAAAAGCAGAACGAACGGAACGAAGGTATAAAACGTAAAACGGTGGAGCCGTACGGCACAGTAAAGCGAAATTCCCGCGATCAGCCCCAACGCGCAAAACAGAAAAAAACGGAAATTGATACGCGGCGTTTTGTCGTCCGTACCCCTCTCCGTTTTTACTTGCTTCTCCGCCCCCATTCTTCTTCCTTTGTTGAAATCAGTAATCTTTTAACCCTGCAAGATAGTCGATACTCACGCCGAAAAATTTTGAAAGCGCGATCAAATTCGAAAGTTTCGGTTCTCGCAACCCGTTTTCCCAAAAACTGATGCAGCCTTTGCTGATACCGATTTGATCCGCAAGTCCCTTTTGCGATAAGTTCTTTTCGGTACGCAAAGCGATCAATATATTTGCAAATTGCATGCTCATACCGCTAATCCAACAACAATTCATCGATCGTGATCTCAAAATAGTTTGCAAGCAATTTGATCTGATCGATCGACGGTTCGCTATACCCCGTTTCCCAATGCGATACGGTATGCCAAGAAACGTTCAATTCATCGGCTAATCCCCTTTGCGACATTTTTCTTCCCTTGCGCAAATTTTTCAAGTTTCTGCCGAACGTTGTTTCCATGGTATCATTGTATCAATTTTTGAGCATTTTAACAACAATAATCAAATATTGGCGAATTTTATTTTTTATGACGGGCAAGTCTTCTCTTATTTTGCCGCCGAAAGGTCGGGATTCCTCGACTTCGCTCGGAATGACAGTAAGCTCTTTGCTGTTTCGCCACCCTGAGCGCAGTCCTTGTCCCCTAAGCGTGGTTCCCTGTCACCCTGAGCGTGGTTCCCTGTCACCCTGAGCGTAGCCGAAGGGTCTTGGCAAGATTTCTCGACAAGCTCGGAATGACATATTGCAAGCAAACGCGCTTAGCCTAATTCTTTTTTGAATTTTTCCATTATTTTACTCTCGATACGCGAAATCTGTACTTGCGAAACGCCGATCGCGCGCGCGACTTCGCTTTGCGTCATGTCGCGGAAATACCGCAAAATAACGATTTTCCGTTCCCGTTCGGGAAGCTGTTCGATCGCCTGTTTTAAGAGCATGCGCTCGATCATCTCGTCCTGATCGTCCTTGGCAGGGAGTTTTTCCAAAAGCGTCGCCGATTTCTCATCCTTATAATCGCTTTGTTCGTAAATGGATACGGGCATGCGGTTGGAACCGAGCGTGAACACCACTTCGCTTTCGTCAAGCGAAAAAGCGGCGGCAAGCTCCTTTACCGTCGGCTGACGGGCATTGCGCGCGTTAAACTCCTCGATAAACTGATTCATTTCCCGTGCCGTTTTTTTCATCGAACGCGAAACCTTCACGCTGCCGTCGTCGCGCAGAAAGCGCTTTATTTCTCCCGCGATCATGGGAACGGCGTAAGTGGAAAAACGAACGCCGAAACGCTCGTCAAAGCCCGCTATCGCCTTCAAAAAGCCCATACAGGCAAGAGAATACAAATCGTCGTATTCCACGCCCTTGCCCAAATATCGCTTCAGAATGCTCTTTAACAGCGAGGTATTATTCGATAGCAGCTTTTCTTTCGCCGCATTGTCGCCCTGCTTCGCCAAACGAATACAGCAAAGCGTTTCTTCTTCACATAGCATCGGCTTCCGCCTTTGCGCCGAAGTCCTTGCTCATCTTCACGGTCGTGCCGACGCCCGGCGCCGATTGCACCGAGAACGACGTCATAAACGTCTGCATTATGGTAAAGCCCATTCCCGAACGCTCCTCGTCCGGCAGCGTGGTAAAAAAGGGCGTCAACGCCTCTTCGATGTTGTCGATCCCCCGCCCGCTGTCGGAAATTTCGATATGTAGGAAATTCTCGTCCGTTTTGCAGGAAATGCGGATCCAACCCTCCTTGTCCGTGTAACCGTGTACGATCGAATTGGTAACGGCTTCGGATACCGCCGTTTTAACGTCGGAGAGCTGCGCCAGCGTGGGATTGAGCGAAAGCGCGAACGCCGCCACCGCGTTGCGGGCAAACACTTCGTTTTCCGAACGCGCCAAAAATTTTAACTGCATTTCATTCATAGCTCACCTTATACCTTCGGCATCAGAGAATAGACGCCGCTCAACGTTAATATTTTGTCCGCACCCGAATTCGGATTTTCAAGATACATTCCCATGCCGTAACGCTTCAAACGGTTGTATCGTCCGATCAAAAATCCGATTCCCGTCGAATCCATGAATTTTACGCCCGCCAAATTAAAGATAGCGCGCGAAAGCCCCGCGTTCTCGTCGATCAGCGTGTCGGCGTCGCGGCGGATGCGGGATACGGAATGCTCGTCTATCTCCCCCGAGAGGTAGACGTATAAACTGTCTCCTTTGCGAAAGCCCTGCATTTCCATCAAAATCCTCCTGTATCCGCGATAAATTCCGACGGCGGATACGGTAAAACGATTGTAACAAAACGCGCGTGACGAATAAAAGAACGTCGTGGCAAAAGAACAAGAAAAACGTCGAAAAAAAAGTATTTTAATTTTGCAAAATACTTGAAAAAATACTTGACTTTTGCGCGCATTTATAATATTATAAACAAGCATTGTGATTGATTTCTTGGTCACGGGCCTTTAGCTCAGTTGGTTAGAGCGGTCGGCTCATAACCGATTGGTCCGCGGTTCGAGTCCGTGAAGGCCCACCAAAGCCGTTTTATAAGAGAAATCAATACGGTTTGCCGTTTTATACGGCCCGATAGCTCAGTTGGTTAGAGCGCCAGCCTGTCACGCTGGAGGTCGACGGTTCGAGCCCGTTTCGGGTCGCCAAACAGAGCCTCATTCCGAGGAATGAGGCTCGTGTCTTGAAAAAGGCACACATGCCTTGGTAGCTCAGTTGGTAGAGCAACGGACTGAAAATCCGTCTGTCGGTGGTTCGATTCCGCCCCAAGGCACCACCTTGCCGGTGTAGCTCAACTGGCAGAGCAGCTGATTTGTAATCAGCAGGTTACAGGTTCGATTCCTGCCACCGGCTCCACCTTGGCAACATAATTTCATAACGCGGGAAGATTCCAGAGCGGCCAAATGGATCAGACTGTAAATCTGACGTCTTCGACTTCGGTGGTTCGAATCCACCTCTTCCCACCAAAAAAAGCGGATTTTTTGACCAAAAACCCGCTTTTTTCGTTAAAAAATCACCAAAATGCACGGTTTTTCCTTGTTTTGCCCCTCACATGCCCCGCAAAAATTCCCTGCGCTCTCCTACTTACGCATATACGTACGTATATACGCGGGCAGGAACGTCCGATCGTCGGCACGAGCGACGGGACGATCCATTGATATGCGCCCGATCAGGCGCATACCCAGCACACCGCAGACCTGCGCCAGCCCACACCCAAGAGGACAGAAATAAAACGACGGCGACAAGCTGGAACGCGCGGGCGGCGACTTCCGCTTTTACCCGCTGAAAAAGCGGACGCGCCCCGCCCCCGACCTCGCTCGCGAGATCGGGGCGGGGCGTGGACGGTTTGTTCTGAATACGGGGTAAGGGCGCAGCCCTTCCGCATTCGGAAAAATGGTAACAGCGACTGTTACCATTAAAAAGCGATCAGGCGATCCGATCATGCGCCGCGGCGCGGTGCACCGCTTTATCCTGGCGGCAATGCGACCCGTGCGCAGGTCGCGCCGCCTATTCTTATTTATAAAAAATACTATATACTATATAGATATTACTGTACCACTTTTTGTACCGCTACCGTACTAACTGCTACACCATGAAAGTATGATTATCTGCACGCTACAACAAAAAAGAAATTCCCCGCACGGTTGCCCGCGCGGGGAATGTTTTCAAGGAACGCCGAAAAGAGCGGTGTGCCGCTCTGATATGGTTTTATTCGGTTCGCCTACAAGTTACAATGCCGCTCATGGTTTCCGTCCCCCCTTCGGGTAACAGTCACACATTTTGCCGTTCGGGTAAAAGCCCGTATCGCTACACTTTGTACATCGCCATTTGGGCACGAGGTCGGCTTCGGAAACGTTGAGCTCTTCCATGCGCGTTGCGCGATCGATCTGTAAACGTCTCTGCTCGTTTTTCAGCCTTCTGACCTCGGAAGGCTTGTATATCTCGGCGCGGGCGATCGATATATCGAGAGCGCGCACGGCGGCATTTATTTTCGTGTATGTACTGTCTTGATCCAAACAGTGAGAAAACCATTCTACACGTTGCCGTGCCAGACGTTGTTGTGCCTCGTAATAGATTTCCCGTTCCGCCCGTTCATCTGCCGCCTGCTCGGCTTTTGAGAGCCTTTTTTCAGGCGATTGCGGCGACGTTTCTTTCTTGTAGTTCTTTTCGGTTCGGCGCAACAGCTTTTCGTTCACCGTGAACCGACTGCGTTTGTGCCCGTTCACCCCGCGCCCTTCCTTGCTGCGGAATACGAGCTTCGCGCCGAGCAAAATGTCGATCGCGTTCTGCACCGTCGTTTTAGTGAGGTGCAGCGTTTTCGCAATGCCCCGCACAGAGCCGACGAAATAACCATCGCCCTTTGGATCTGCGCAATGTGTTTTGATAAGGCAAAGCACGTCGATTGCGGACTTCGGAAGATAACGGGCTTCTTTCTCGCCGCGCACGGTGAACTTTGTAGCATACAAATATAAATCGATTTTAATAAAGCCCCGTTCTTTCGGCGGGTTCACGCATTGGTAGGAAGCGCCCGAACGGCGGCTTTTGTCTTGCCTGATCTCTCCGAGCTGTTTGAGCGCTTTAATCCCCCTTGCAACCGTGCCGTGGGAAAGCATGAGCTTTTCCTCGAATTTACGGTACGACATATTACAGGCGCTCTCCGAAGCGGCGTCATTTGCCGACGAAAAGCTGAATATCGTTCCAAGCAATAGGATTTCCGAACGACGCAAAGCCCGCCCGCCGTACTGCCTTTTGAAAATCGAATAAGACAGACGGGCGTATCCCTTTACGCTTTCATTTAATTGTAAATCCGTTTCTGCCATATCGATTCCTATTCCTCTTCGAAGGCGAAATCCCTGTTTTTAGGGATTTCGCCGCGCTCGATCTTCTTCCGATCGCTTTTTCTCTTCCCTGTTTTTAGGGATTTTCACGACGTCGCCCGCCGTTCGCCTTACGTTGCGCTGCCGTGCAGTCCCCTTTACATTGCTTAACAGGAACGCGGCACGTGAGACAATAGTCACGTTCCCGCTGCGGTGCAACGGACTTTTCCTTCCGATCCGACGACGTTCTCATGCCTTTGCCTTCTTCCCGACCGTTGAACCGCGCCCGACGTGCCGATAACGCGGTGCACAGTTCGGGCAATAACAGTTACGCCGACCGCGCCCGATCGCCCAGCCCGCGCCCTTCGCCGCCTCGTAACTCTTAAAGCGCCCTACGCCCGTTTTGCAACCGTCACACACATAGAGACGTCCATATTCGTATATAATCTTCCCGATCATGTTTTCCCGCCTTTGAAGAACTTCTCGACCATACGGTTCAGATCGCCCAGAGCCTCCGCCCTGAACGATTCGATACGCGTATCGTCAAAAACCGTTGCTTGATAAATATTCTTGCTCGATCGCGTTACGATTGCGCACCCCGTGAGCAGCTTCTCTCTGGGCTTCGGTATTGAGATTGAATAATTCACCGTATCGCTTCCGCCGTAATATATAGGCGAGGCGTTGATTTCCGCTTTTCGTTCGTCCTTCTGTTCCGAATAATGTAGAAAAACCGCGCCGTCCTCGCCCTTATCGCAGCGCTGAAATCCGTATAAATAAAAATTCCGATTGATTTCCATTTCAGACCGTCCTTTTTGGTGTTTTTTCAAAATTTCGCCCTGCGAAGGAAGGATTTTACCCTCCCGACGACGTCGGCGAAGTCCCTGTTTTTAGGGATTTCGTGTTGTGTGCAGCGCGCGATCGAAGATCTACGCGTCCCTGTTTTTCGGGATTTCGGAAACGTCGGCGTTTTTGTCCGCTTTGGCGGCAAGCTTCTCCCAGGCTTCCCGCGCGAGCTGCGCTTCGAGCTCGGCAATATCTACGCCGCCTTCGGAAGAGCTCCCCGCATTTCCCTCGCCCTCTTTCCGCTCTTCTGTGAGTTCTTCGGCAACTTCCCCTGGAACGCCGTCCGTCGCTCCTGCGGCGCACCGTGCACGCGTCTCCGCCAGGATTCGAGCTTCGATTTCCGCGAACGTCCGCGCCGCGTATTCGTCCGCCTTTGCGTCGTTGAGCACGGCAGCGTAATTTTTCTTTCGCCATAAAAAGCCCCAAAAGCGCCAACGGTGAGGCACAAGGCGATCATACTTTGCTTGAAACTCGTCGGTCGCTCGCTGTGTTTCAATCCCGCATTTCAACGCAAGCAACTTATATTCTGCCTTGTACTGTTCGAGCAATACCGACTGCATATACGCGTGCTGCTCGTCCGATAGCTTTTCGCAGTATTTATCCAGGCGCGAGCATAATATATAAAACTGTTCGTTCAGTTCCCCTAACTCCTTGATCATGCTGCTTGTTCCCCCTTGTTGCCTTTATTCCCGCCCGACGACTTTCCGCGGAAGCCCTTCGGCTCTGTAAAGCTGTAAAACATTTTCAGATCGTCGGGCACGCTTTTCTGCGCTTCGCCGTTCGCATGGGGAAGATAGACATAATCCTTTCCGATCTTCGGAAGAAAGTCCGCATAGCGGTTTTTACTGTCAAAACAGCGGAAGATATTTCCACGATTTTCATACGTTGTTTCTTTGAACGTTCCGATCCCTTCCTCAACGTAACGCTCCACCGCGACGAAATCGGTGAACTCGCGGCAATACCACTTCGTATTTGTGATCCTGCCGTTCTCCGTTTCGTCCGCTTCCATTTTCCGAACCTCGATAAACCGTTTGCAAAGCGTTCGGATATTGAGGTCTATAAGCTGCTCCCGCTGCACGTCGATCCAAATATCGCAACCGAAATGGCGGTGCATTTCAAAGGCTCGGCAGATCGGAAGAGCACACGTCTGAACTCCAGTCACGAATTC
>CAJUGP010000022.1:23318-36487 GCA_910586365.1 uncultured Christensenella sp.
ACGAATTCGTGACTGGAGTTCAGACGTGTGCTCTTCCGATCTTCAAAGGCTCGGCTCACCCACACGGGGAACGTCGCACTCTTCCGCGCATCGAAATACCGTTGTCCTTCGCTCAAAAACACTTTGCTGCACGGCGGGACGTACTGCGTCGGAATGTTCTCATTCGATAATCCGAAGTAATAGCCGTTAATAAAGTACGGCTCATATTCTTCCTCATAGTCCGCAAGAATTTTCATGCCGTAATCGGAGAAAATCGGCGGTTTCAACGGCAGCGAAAGCGGAACGGCACGCCCGACATTATCTTCGGCAATCCGCTCGCAGCACAAATCACGAAGGCGATCGCCTTCCGTACGGTACAGTCGTTTCAAAAAATATGCGCTAAACGAGGTCTTACCCGCGCCAGGCTCGCCGAAGATAATCGTTATCATGCGTCCCTTCCTGTTTGGTGGGAACGGCGGGGCTTGAACCCGCTTCGTCTCTAAACTCCGCGCCCTCTGCGCGTCGTTCCCATCTGTTAAAAAATTTTTTACAAAACCCCTTGACTTTTTTTCGTAAACCGCATATAATAGTATTGCCAGTTAGGCGGACGCGTTATCGAGACGCGTCAATCCGCGTCAACCGTAAGGGGGCGCGGTTTTTTTATTCTTTTTGTTTCGGAAAGTGTTTTTTCCATTGCTTCACCGTCTTTTTATACGCCTTTCTATGAGCTTTGCAGGCGTTCCGCACTTCCTTTTTTACCTTTCTTAATTCCCGACGTGTTAAACGGTCTCCCGTCGCTTCCAAATTTGAAGGAAGAATCGCTTGATATTCGAGCTCCCCCTGATCATTGATCTGTTGAATCCCAAACCATACTCTCCGTCCGACGATCGAATCTTCGGTCAAAGACGGGTGATCTGTCGGAGATAGAATAAGATCGGGTATGTAGTCTCTTCCGATTTTCGCTTCCTTTCCTCGTTTCTTGGATATTTTTGCGACTATCACCGCGCCGTCGTCTTTTCGTTGTAGAATAACGATAACGCGGCGAGTTTTGCTGATCCACGGTTTCCCCTTAAAATATCCGTCCGTTGTTTTGAAAATATCGCCGACGATCGCGCGGACGTTTTTATCGAAATCGGTAACGCCCGAAGAATCCTTTTTTTCTGCCATGTTTTACCCCTCTGAAACGGCGTTACGCCGCCCGCAGAACTCCCTGCGGGCGGTTTTGCCGTTTCTCTTACACGCGGTACGTAACGCTTTTAACGCCGCGCTTTTTCAGCTCGCGAATCGCAACTTCTGAATTTTGCCGATTATTCGGAAAGCGCTTTTGCCCGTTCACGGTAATCTTCTTATCCGTTACCGTCACAGTGCGCAATCCCGAAAAGTCGCTGACCTTCGCGGTGGTAGAGAGCGCCGTCGTCCGCTTCGACGCCCCCGAAGTTTTGCGCTTCGTCGCGGGCGCGGTTTTCCGCGTCGCGTTCCCGCTTGCTTTGCCCGTCCTTTTCTGTGCCATGTTGTTTCCTCCTTGTTTTATTTCTTCCCCGAAGGGGGAATTTGCCCTTTTCTTCGACGTCGGCGAAATCCCTGTTTTTCGGGATTTGCGTCCGGGCGATCTTCTTCCGATCGCTCGTTTATGTCCCTGTTTTCAGGGATTTTCACGACGTCGACGCACGCACCTTCTTCGGCGCTTGGCGACGAGCTCCCGCGTCTATTGTTTCCAGGATATCGCCCTCGACGGCGACACGGAGAAAAGCGATTGTGACGTTCAAAGCGCTTTCCGCCGAGCTAATCGAAATAGACGCTTCGTCTAATGCTCTGATTTCGTCCTCATACTTCGGCACGTTCGCCCCGATGTCCTCGTTCCGAATACGATCCAACACCTCGTCCGTAGAATTTCGGAGCGTTGCAAGCTCTTCCAATACTCTTTTCGCCGTGTTATTGATTGCGGCGATTTTTACTTCGTCCCGTTGTTTCATTGTGATTTCTCCTTATTTTTCCGTATCAATGCAGCGATCCCTCTGAACGGCAAGCAGATAAGCCACCAAAGCCCCTTGAAACCCCACGCTATGCCTTTTATAATGGCGTAGAACACGTCGGGCAAGAATTTGATCAGCAACGGCAGCACGATCAACAACGCCACCGCAATGATGATCAGCACCAACGCCCATTGCGGCAAGCCCGTTTTCTGCGACAGCCATTTCAGGAAGTTGAACACTTCGTCCGTGCCGATCGGGCGCGTGCTGCCCGTCTGCCGGTTCGCCACCACGCCCATGCTGTACACCTCGTCGTTCGCCTCGAACTCTAAATTCAGCAACAGCACGTCCGACACGACCTCGCCCGTCGTGGTGCAGCCGTTCACGATCGTCCAGATAAACCCGAACGGCACAAGCGCGCAGATCAATACGTCTTTACCGCCCGCCTCGCACACGAACCGGCTTTCGTAAAAGTTCAACACCCACTGATACTTTGATATCGTCTTGCTTTCTTCTTCCGTCCATTTAACTTCGTGCAGGAAATAATCTACCGACGCGATCCGGTTCCATTGATTCGATGAACCGAACCAACCGCCGCCGTCGTTCTCGACCATTTCCCCGTGTGTTAACCGTTTCTTATGATACACCGGTTCATAGTACTTCGTTTTCTGCCCTTCCCGCGCCCAATACGCCGTGGAATAGAATTCCAGATCCGCCGTCACGATCCGGTCGATGTCGCGGTCGGTATTAAACGCGACGAAATGCGCGTCGCAATATTTCGTTCCGTCCCAATAAAAGCCGTCGTTATAACGCTTGAACCCGACCATTTCGTCCGTGACAACGATCACTTCCGACACCGACTTTTCATATGTAACTTCTTCGCCTGCCGTGATCACCGTCCAGAGCTGCCCCACGCGATAACCGATTTCGCCCGTTTTATTGTCGTTGTCCGGCTCGATATCGATGCCGAAGATATAAGGACGCAGAATATTGCTGATATTGTAATACCGCACGCTTGTTTCGGCGAACTGAAACCCGACCACACGATACTTAAAGAACACGCCCATGCAATCGACGAACGACAACTTGTAATTGTCAAACGTGAGCGACGCCATATTGTTCTGATCCCGCGCGATATTGACCGAGCTTGCCTTTACGCTGCGCTTTGCAATAGGCTGATAAACGTATAGCAAAAGCTCGCCGTCCGTGCTTTCCGCGATCTGGATCAATTCCAGGCTGTAATCGTCCGCACGCTGTTCCCATGCGTCCGGATCAAACGAAGGATCCTTCATCAGATCCGTAAGCACGGGCGAACCAACGCTTTCCGCCGCATAAGCGTAACCGACCGTCATCGGCGGGAACACGCACGCGCACAGCAATATGACAAGCAGCACAAACGCCCCAAAAATTTTTATTTCTCTTTTCCGTTCCATTTTCCGCACCGCTTAAAACTCGATATTTCCGTCCCCGGCATTCCCGCCGTTAATTTCCACGTCCGTGACCTTCGGCAGGTTCGTATAATCGCTCATGATAAAATCGGTCGATTTGCTCATGTTCACATGCTTTCCCGTCAACGTTACCTTTAACGAAAAAATACTTCTCAAATTAGGCGACGCCAAATCTTCCGAATTTAACGTACCCGCTATGACTGCATGACAAGCTTTTTGCAATGTTTCACCAAAAAACGGATCTACCGACATACCGCTGGGAGTAAACGCACCACCAAAGCCGAAAGTATCAACCCAATATTTAATGCCAAAGTATAAGCCGTTTTTCACTAAATCATAGCTTTCGAAATCGGACAAAGATGAATTATGTTGCGCACAAAAACGATAGTAAAACAAGACGCCATTAGAGGGATCACGCCACATCACAAAATTGTTTACAATACCGTCACCGGTAAACGGTTTTAAGTCATAATCAACTTCATATTCAGCAACCCTTGTATACGCTGTATCTTTGTAAATCACGTTCAGATCCGTCGCGCCGCCTTTCGGAATGCCCGTTTCGGCAAGCTCTACCGTCACACCTGTGTGACCGCTTGCAAAGTCGCACGCCACATCACCGAAACTTAATGTAAAATCGGTTATCTTCCGAACGTAATCTACCGTACGCGTCGTTTGCACTTCCGGGCTGGTCACAGACGTCACCGTGATTACGATCTGCGCCCCGAACGGTTGCAGGCACGCCACAACGGCTTGCTTGCTTTCCAAGCCCGTGCCGCTCACCGTAAGCGTGACGTAATCCGAAAGCCGTTTCCCCTGCGCCCATTCATGCGACGGATCCGCAAACGCGATCGTCCATTCTACCGCCGTATTCGTACCGCTGTTTTCCGGTCCCACCGTTGCAACAAGCGTATACGCGCTTTCCGCGCTCGCCGGCACGGCATACACCGCATACGATCCCCGCGCGATACGGTACTGACGGATCGGCAACGTTTCCGTCCCTTCCCCCTCGATCACCATGCCGCACGATTCCGTTTCCTCGTCGTCCGGTGTTCCCACTGCGCCGCCCTGTTCGGTACGGAACCAACCGAACGGATCCCATTCCTTGAACCCGTTCGTGAGCCACGCCGTCACCCCCGCGGCAAGCAACACGATCACCAATAATACTGCCGTAAATCTTCCTGTCTTACTCATAATTTTACTCCCCGCCCGGCTTTTAATTTTAACTGATCTCGATGATCAATTTCACGTCGCCCTTGCCAACCGTGAAGAACACGACCGCTGAATTTCCCATATCCCCTTTTATCGCGTAGCTTTCGCTTACGTTCTCGCTTGAATACGATACGGTGATATTATTTATTGGTTGAATACTTGTTCCGCCTTCGCCCCACATGTTCCACACAAGCTCAACTTTTACGATATCACCTTCCTTCGCGTAGCTCGGCGAATTAAACGCAACCGTCCAGCCGCCGTTCACGGACACTCCGCCGGTATTGTCTCGTACATCATACGCAACGGTATGATAACCTTCGGGCAATTCTTTTTCCGCCGTTCCCGATATATGCACTTCGATCACGCCGTTCAATTCGGGCACGGTAAAACGCCAACCTGTTTCCGTTTGCGTCATATCGATCGTTTCCGTTACGCCCGTTTCGGATATGTAAACGCTTGCCGTTACATTCGTCACAGTGTAATTGATTTTAAGACCTTCCGAAAGCGTTACGCTGATAGGTTCCGAAACATATTCCACGACCGCGCCCGGCTCGGCATGCGTGGGGAAAATTTCCGCCGTCAAAGCTCGAAATTCCGTTGCCTCGCTCATTGTCAAATCATTAAAAGAATAACGCAGCTGCCGCCCGCCACAATACATGCAAGCACCTTTATCGTTGTAACGGTGTTCCTTACACTCGCCGCAGACCGTGCAAACATGCCCGTCTGCATCATACGCATGCGCCGAAACCTCGCCGCAGACGGTGCATTCATGACTGCCTTCCGCATAAGCGTGCTCGCTCACTTCGTGGCACACGGTACATTCATGACTGCCTTCGGCATATTCATGTGCCGAAACTTCGCCGCACACCGTGCACGCGTGACTGCCCTCGGCATACTCATGCGCCGTTACTTGACCGCATTTCAGACACACGTGAACCCCGTCCGCATATTCGTGCACGCACGGTTCCTGCGTTTCGTCCCCCGGTTCCTTTTGATCGTCCCCGGGCTGTTCGATCTTCTTATCGAACCAGCCGTACGGGTTCCAATCCTTGAAACCGTTCGTGATCCCCGCCGTGATCGCCACCGCAAGAACAGCGATCGCCAAAACGATCAAGAACCATTTCCAACCGTCGCCCCTTCGCTGCGTCGTGCTGCGCGGTTTCGCGCTGTTCTTCTGCGCCGTCTTGCGGCGTGTTTTGGGTTTGTTGCTCATCTCTTTTCTCCTTTTTCCCCGCCGTTTCTCGGCGGTTTTTTTCAAAAAAAGTGAAAGAGAGGCTCTGCACGGCTCCGACCCCGCGCAAATTCCCTCTTTCGTATCTCTTACGACGCAGCTCTCCCGCCGCGCTCGCTCGATGCTCTTTTGTTGTTGTCGGAGAAAATATAATGCAAGATTTACTTGCATTATATAAAACATTATAGCAAGTTATTCTTGCTTGTCAAGTTTTTTGCAAGAAATTCTTGCTATAATTTTTTAAGAGGTTAAAAAATGCTTAAAATACGAGAATTACGAGAAGAAAAACATCTTACACAAATTGAAATGGCTCTTAATTTGGGGGTTAGTCGTCAAGTATATGCAAATTGGGAAAATGAGATAAATCAACCCGAATTAAAAATGATTATTATTCTTGCCGATTTTTTCGGCGTAACTACTGACTATCTACTCGGTCGCACAGACGACCTCGGCGCGGTCACTTCTGTTCCCGTCTTTCCGCAGTTCTCGGAAGAGGATCGCGAAGTTCTCTCCCTCTTCCACGCCTTGACGCCCGAATATCGAGCCGTCGCGCTCAAAACCTTGCGTTCCTGGGCGGGCGTCCCCGCAACAGGTGTCTCGAAAAAGAAGGCGTAATATGGTAAAATCTCCTTGACGCATTCGTCAAAGGAGAACATTTTATGCACTATACAAAAGTCAAGTATCTGAAAGAACTGGGGTTTCGGTTCTACGAGCTCGCCACGGAAATGCTCGCCGTATTCTCGGAAGAAGATCGCGCGGAGTTTGAGAACGCCGAAACGCTAAAAAAAAGCCCGAAGAGAGATTGTTGTTTCTGTTCGGAAAACAAACCGCTCCGCCGTACTCGGCAGACGATAACATTTGCGACTTTCCTGCTCCGACCACGAGCGGGAGTTCAAAACAAGCAACGGAGGGAAAAGACAAGGCAAAATATCGTGCATTTTGGAAAAAATACACAAAGGAGATTTCCAAAATGGCACTTACAACACAAGAAAAAATCAAAAAAGCGATTGCTAAAAAGGCAAGGTATCACAACCGCGTATATGAAAAGCGCGTGATCGTAAACGGCATAACGATTTTCGGCTGCGCCGCGACGGTGGAAGAATGCGAAATACGGTTTCTCTCCGATCTAACGGAAAAACTCATGATCGCGCGGACAGATTCGGAAAAGCCGAAGCCGAAACGAAACGTTCTCTTTTCCGAATGGTCGGAAATATGGTTCACGAAAATTTATCAAAATTCCGTGATCCCTTACACCTATGAACGGCAGTTGAAAATTTATCGCAAACACGTGCTCCCCTTCTTCGGAACGAAAAAGATAGCCGAAATATCCTTCCTCGACTGTACGGAATTTTTCAACCTCATGCGGGAAAAGAATATCGAGCGGACGACGGAAAGCTGCTACTGGCTATTGAGCCGAATTTTTTCCGCCGCGTACGAGGAAGAGCTAATCAAAAAGAATCCGATGACGAAGATCAAGCCGATCAAGCATGAACGCGTAAACGGTACGCCGTTGACGAAGGAAGAAGAACGCGCCTTCCTGGGCGCTGTCCGCGGAACGGACTACGAGCTTTTGCTCGTACTGGCGCTCTATACGGGGCTTCGTCCGTGCGAGATCCCGACGGCGCATATCGAAGGCGACTTCGTCGTCGCCCAAAACCGCAAGCAAAAGAACGTGAAGAAGATCGTTTACAAGAAAATTCCGATCACACCTATGTTGCGCCCCTATCGGCAACGTCTGGAAGAAGCTCTTCCGACGCTTACGGCAAACTTTTCGCCTTCGAAGTACACGGCTTCATGCAAAGCCGCCATGCCGACGCACCGTCCGTACGACCTGCGGGACACGTTCTCAACCCGCGCCCAGGAGTGCGGAGTTCCTGAAACGGTCGTTCAAGTTTTCATGGGACATTCGCCGAAAACATTGCTCGGAAAAGTGTATACAAAATTCAGCGATACATACCTTTTAGAAGAGGGCGAGAAGATAAAATACTGATTGCCCCGCAATTTCGCCCCGCAACATGGGCGAGAATGACGCACAAAGAACAACGGTTTTTATGGAAAATGCCCGCTTTTCGGGCATTTTAAGGGGAAAAGGCGGGTTTTGCACCGTGCTCTTCGGTTCGAATCCACCTCTTCCCACCAGTGTCGTTAAAGTTTGAACACCTAAAAACGGAATACATTTTCGTGAACGGTGTCGCGGGCTTTATCGCATACCAATAAGGAAAAAGCGCAGGGCGAACGCCTTGTGCTTTTTCTATGCCCACCCAAAGTTAATTAAATAAAAAATCCCCGAAGGAAAAGCACCTTCGGGGATCTTTCAATGTAAATTTTTTACAAATGGAATTTAATTTCGTAATCCTTTTCGATCTGCGTATTCAGCGCAACAAGCAACACGTTGCCATCGGGTGCGGCTTCGCCCGTGTTCAAGGGGAAGGCGAAAGCATCCTTTTTTACAACCTTAAAGCCGACCTCTTTCCCGTTCACTGTCACGCGCTTGATTTGCTCGCTCAACAAATGCACCTTGAACGTAATTTCACGCTCGTTAAAACATTTCTCTCCCGCGAACGTCCCCTCTGCTTTGGAAAGATTTATAACGTAAGCGTTACACTCCTTGCAATATCCCGCTTTGTATGCGTTCTTGCGGAACTGCCCGTATTTGTATGCCGTCGTTTCGGTATCGTCCTCGTAAAGATATCCCTCGTCCGCTGCATCCTTGCAGGGATAAAGGTCATAAACGAGTTTATCCCACTTCTGTTCCTTGGTGTTTTTCGCATTGTGCGCCAAAGGAATCAACGCGCCGAGCCTTATAAACAGCGGCGTTTCGCACAGAGCGTATTCGCGCGCAACTCTCTTGCCGCCTTCGTATACTTTTCCGCCGAACGAATCCAGCCATTTTCCCGCGGGAAGGTAAACGCTCTTGCCTGTTTCGCTAAGCACTTCTTTGGCGCACAGCACGCAGCTTGCTTCGCCGCCCGCCTGGAAATATTCGATTTCAATTTTATGAGGCTCGCCTGCGCTCACCTCGCAAAGCGAAAACAACATTGCCGAGTGCAACGTCTTGTCTTCATGCACTTTTTTTCCGTCCACCCACACCGTGCAACCATCGTCGCACTTGATATAAAGCTGCGTTTTCGTTTTGAAGCACAACGACGTTTCGAAGCGGGCGGAGAAATTATAAACGGGCACGCCTTCTTCGGGAGATACATGGTTGAGCACCATTTCAAGCGTGTTCCACTTGGTCTGGGCAATCGGCTCGCCTTTTAACTCCGTGCCGTCGAAGAACGTCGCCTTTACCGAAGATTTATAATTTTCGCTTGCAACAGGCGCGGGATACGTGCCCCCAATCGGCGCAATCAACAAATTACTCCCGAGCATATATTCGTCGTTCCGCTTTAACGCCTCTTTATCGTTCGGATACTCGAAGCCGAGCGCCTTAAAAATCGGCTCGCCGCTTTCGTATGCGTGATAAGCGTTTTTATAAATAACCGGCAGCAAACGGTAACGCAAATTGTTATACTCGCGCACGATATCCTCGGTTTCTTTGTCGTACACCCACGGCTCGCGGAAACGTTCCACGACGTTCGTGCAGTGCGGGCGGAACACGGGCGACAGCGTTCCAAACTGCATCCAACGCACAAATCCCTCTTTATCGGGATTGCCTAAGTGTCCGCCGCAATCGGCGTTCACGTAGGGAATGCAGTTATTCGTGCACTTTAACATGGTGTCGACTTCCTGCGAAAGCGCGTCGGGCGTGCTGTCGATATCCCCCGTCCACTGAATGGAATAGCGATGACTCGCGCTCGAATAAATATTCAGATAGCACCCGTTCGCCACGTTGTCGACGTTGCCCATCAGTACGGGACGGCGGTAAATCTTTTGATCGTTCGCCTGTTTTTGATAGTGATGCCGCGTAACGTCCTCGAACAGATACAAGCCCAGCGTTTCGTGATTGACGCCTTTCGACGGACTCTTCAATTTGGTATGCCAATTCCGATCGTACCACCAGGTATCCAAACCCGTTTCCATGACCTGCAACAACTTTTCTTCGCGGTAAGCGATCTCTTCGGGCGAGAACACGCTTTCCGCCCCGTCTACGGGTTCGGGGTGGTCGTTGAACATGATTTCCACGCCGTGCGCATGCGCGAAATCCATAAACCGTTTCATATCGGGAAACAGCTTGGTGTCGACATCGTACCCGATTCCGCGGTCGGACGCCGCACGCCAATCGGTGTCGAGCACCATATTGTCGAGCGGAATATTATGCGCCTCGTAATCCAATATGAGTTGTTTCGCCTCTTCTTCCGAATACGCGTAATATTTACTGTTCCAACCGCCGAGCGTGGAAAGACGCACAAGCTCGCACTTACCCGTGAGTTCAACGTAGAGCTTACGCAGCTTCTTCGCATCGCCCCCGCACAGCAACAGATAAATATCTTCCACGTTTTCTTCGACCGTATATTCGCCCTTGCGGTTGACGGAATATCCTCCCTCGGGAACGATGATACGCGGCGTATCCGAAAGCGCGAACGCTTCGGGCGTGTTCCCCAAAGCAGGCAATTCTCCGCTGTTTGCAAGTTCTTTGTATGTATAAACTTCCTTGCCGTTCTTTTCCAACCGCACGCCTTCGAGCGATTGTGCATTTTCGGGCAGATACAATTCATATTCTCCGAAACGAATTACGTTGCCTTCCCGCATATGAGAAACGCCGCCCGTAAACGCCGTTCGGTTCGGAATAAAAAACGTGTTTTCGTCGCAAAATTTACCGTTTTCTGCGTATTCGATGCGAACGGTATTTTCGTTTAATAACTGCACCCGAATGTTGCCGCAAATGATTTGTTCCATAATACTACCTACAGAACGGCGATCACGCCGCCTTTTATTTTGATTTTCGCTTTCAATTTCTCATCTGCAACGGAAGCGCCGACGATAATTTCGTAAATACCGTCTTCGACGTCCCAACCGTTTTCCGAAACCGACCAATACTCGAATGCGCGTCGATCGAGCAGCACGGAAACTTTTTGCGTTGCGCCCGCTTTGACGAGCGTCTTTGTAAAACCTTTCAGTTCCTTAAACGGACGGTAGACGTACGAACTCATCGCGCGCACATAGACCTGCGATACCTCTTTTCCGTCCGTCTGCGACGCATTCGAAATATGATAACAAACTTCAAGCGAACAGCCGTCTTTTTTGACAAGTTCAATCTTGGAATATTCAAATTCCGAATAGGAAAGTCCGTGCCCGAAGGGAAATAAAACGGGAATGCCGTATGTATCATAATAGCGGTAACCGACGTCCAATCCCTCTTCGTAGCGTGTGACTTTGCTGTCGATATATCCCTTTGCCGCAGGCGTATCTTCATAAGAGAGCGGAAAGGTTTCGCTGAGTTTTCCGCTCGGATTCACTTTGCCCGTCAATACGTTGGCGATTGCCTCGCCTCCCTTTTCGCCGGGGAACCCGACGTACAAAACCGCCGCCACCTCATCGATCCAATCGCTCATGTCGATCGCCGTACCCGCAAACAGCACCACGATCGTGTTGGGATTGACTGCTGCCGTATCCAAAATTGCGCGCGTGGGTGCGGTATTTTCGAGCTTCATGGCGTGTCTGTCGCCGCCCTCGCTCTCGATGCGCGCGCCCGTGCCCGCAAATACGATGTTCATGTCGCTTTCCGCCGCATTATCTACGGCATTTCCGGGGATCATAAACGAACTGTCCACGCCGTCCTCGGAGAACGCAGCCTCATACGTTATTTTGCCGCCGTGCACTCTCTGCATGATTTCGAGCATATCGAACATAGGCGTCAACCGTTCCACCCTGCCCGAACCGCCGCCGCAGATCAACTCGGGTTTTTTCCGTTCGTACGCGCACGGACGCGCGAACCAACCGCACATACTCAGACTTTGTCCCTTTTTCAGGGGCAGCACACCGTTGTTCTTCAAGAGCACAATGCCCTCTTCCTCTGCCGTCTGCGTAAACGCAAGCCGTTCCTGCTGCGTAAATTTGCGCGTCTTCCCCGCCTGCAACGCTTTGCAGCGGTACACAAGATCGAGCACGCGCTGCGCGCAGACGTCGATTTCCGCATCGGTAATTTTACCCGCCTTGTAATCGGCAACGAGCGCGTCGTAATGCTCGGGGTGGAACGGCATTTCCAAATCGCACCCCGCCTGCGCCGCCTTCGTTCTGTCGCGTACCGCATCCCAATCCGAAACGATCAACCCGTCGAACCCGTATTCCTTGCGCAGCACGTCGTAACCTTTTTTGTATTCCGAGCCGAGCACGCCGTTAATGCGGTTGTAACTCGACATTAAGCTCACGGGCTTTGCCTCACAGGCAATTTCAAACGGTCTGTAATAGATTTCGCGCAGCGTCCGTTCGTCCACCTCGCTCGACTGCTGCAAGCGGTTGTACTCGAGGTTGTTGCAGCAAAAATGCTTGACGCACGCGCCCGCACCTTCGCTTTGCATAGCCGCAATGTATTGTTTTGCGAGCGTACCCGCAAGATAAGGGTCTTCCGAAAAATATTCGAAGTTCCGCCCGCAAAGCGGCGAGCGCTTGATGTTCACCCCCGGACCCAACAAAATATCCGCGCCGTAATCCAAACAGTCGTCCGCCACGCATTCGGCGTACGTTTTTACAATTTCCAAATTCCATGTGTTGGCAAGCATCTGCATAGACGGATAGGATACGGAAGGTTTATCGCCGCTGCTCCATTGTTCGGGATCGACGGGCATACGCACGCCCATGCTTGCGTCCGTTACCCTGATAAACGGCAGCTTTCCGTCGAAGTCGCAGGTATGCCAGCAATCTTTTCCGCAGATCAAGCGTAATTTTTCTTCCGTCGTCAGGTTGTTGAGTGTTTTGTTCATGTTATTTTTCCTTTTTGAAATGTTATTTGCGAAAAGACGGGACGGCAGAAACCGCCGCCCCGTTTTTCTTTTCTTAAGATTTTTATCCGCTTGTTATTCCGCGGAATCGACCGCATTTTCGCCGAGAATCTGCACGCCGGCAAAAGGTAACTGATCGAAACCGTTTCCGTTAAAGTGCAGTACGAATTCGCGGCTCTCGTCATTCTCCCAAGACGAAGTATCCACGTTGAACACGAGAATATCGTTGGGATCCGAACCGTTTGCCGAGCGATAGGTCACTTTCGCGTATACGTTCCCTTCCGCATCCTGCAAAGTGAATATGCCGCCATGATTTCCCATCCACCATCCGCCGACGAAGATACGGATCGCCTGCATGCCTTTTACGATTTTCACTTGCATATCGAACTCGCCCGTAATGCATACGCCTCCACCGTTCTTGCCGCCAGATCGGAAGAGCGTCGGTAGGGAA
>CAJUGP010000023.1 GCA_910586365.1 uncultured Christensenella sp.
ATTAAAAACAGTAACATTGAGGTGTAGCGCAGTTTGGTAGCGCGCTTGGTTAGGGACCAAGAGGTCGCGTGTTCAAGTCACGTCACCTCAACCAACATTCTAAAAAAGAACAACGCGCTAAGCGTTGTTCTTTTTCGTTTCCGTTTGGAACAGTTCAATCGGCTCGACTTCCAAAACTTCGCAGTATTCAAAATCATTTTCAAACTGAATTTGAGATTGCCGCTCTCCATACTAACGTTTATTCTCTCGTAAAAAGTTCGGCAGGCTCTATCTCTAATTCCTCACAAATCCTAAAAACAGTCTTTAACGTTGCATTCGCTTTACCGTTTTCAAGTTTATTGATATAACTTGCGTCTTTTTCTATTCTTAAACTTAATTCGTAAGCCGACAAGTTTTTCCGTATGCGCTTTTTGGCTACGTTCAGCCCAAATTCTCTTAAATCCATAGTTCTATTATAATTTACGAAAATCCTTGACTAATGGAATGACATTCTATATAATAGAACTATGTTCAATTATAAAGTTTCTATACCAACAATAAAAAGCTTTAATGCATCTTACGCCGAAATGAAATTAGACACAATTATTTTAGAAAGATATTTATGCAACTTACTGCCCGAGAATAGAAGCTTTTCTTTGAATGAAATACAATATTTAACAGGATATAATTTTAAGAACCTTCAAAAATATATGTCAAGCAGCATATTTGAAATAAATAAAAATACAATTTACATAACTGATAATCAACAATTATTATCAGAAAAAACTATGGAATATTGTAAATACTTGATAAAAAAATATATTTTCCCATCGAAATATACGCAAGACCAATTTGCTTTTCATTTTAGATATTTTTCTGATACAAAATATTACACCTCGGAAGAAAATAAATTTATTAGTTTTATGTTGAAAAATTTTCTATCCATTGCACATATGGACTTCTTGCCGAAAAAAATAAATATTAAAGATTTATTAAATTTTAATTGCGTCAATAGCAATGGGTTCTTTCATGTTTCAAAAGAAGTATATAACGCAATTTTACAAAAAAAACTAAATGCTGGTGACAGTATATTACCATATATAAGTAAAATTATTAAAAACAAAAAGCAACTAAATATTAAGTTAAAAATGAGTTGCGATTATGATTTTTATTTTAATGAGGACGCCATTTTGAAGTGTGATTTAGAAACGAATTCAAACAATTTCATTAAAAACTTTCTTAATTTAATCATTTATGAAATAAATGATAATCTTTCTCGAATTAAGCTTTTAATAAAACTTCAATGTAGATATTCTATTTTATTAAAAGATAAAATCTTTAATGAATTCGATTAAAGCAAATAAACTCAAAATTCAGTAAAACAACTGAAAATGATAACCTGTTTTTACAAAATAAACGCAATTAAAAATGAAGTCGGCGCTTAACAACAGAGCGAGAACGATTGCGCTTACGACGCGGAACTTCGGAGGAATTTTCTTTTCGAGCCATACAAAAAACGGCCAAAGCGTACACATTCCGACCGTGATAAGAGCGCCCCACAAAAGCGAGAAATCCAGACAAACGATATCTAAATACGTGTGATCGAAATTACCGTACGACCACAACGGAATATCGAGCCAGCGGACGAACACTACGCCCGTTATCAGCTCGATCAGCGTGGCAAGCGCGGCGACTGCAATAAAATAAAACGCCAACTGCAACATCGCGGCAAAAAATTTCCGCACACGCGACGGCTGCGCGCCTGCAAAAACCGCTTGCAGCCTGCTCATTTTTTCCCCGAACGGCGTTCCGAACAGAAAGTATACGGCAAGAACCGACGAACCGTATAAAAAACAAAAGGGCAAAGTCAGAAACCCTCTGTCGTCCTCGATCCATAAAATCGCAAAGCTCACCGTTTCAAACAGCCAACCGAAAAACGATACGAACGAGCACAGCAAAAAATATTTGCTTGCCGCTTGAACCGCGTCGCCCTGCCACCACGTTACCGTGTTCGGATTTTTCAAAAAGCCGTTTCGTCCCCTTCTTATCCCGACGCTTTCCCGCATGCGCATACCTCTTTACTAATATGGCGCGGCGCGTAAAATTTATTAGCAAAAAACAGGCGAACGGTTTTTCCGTTCGCCTGTTTTCATTCTTCTATGATTTCCGCATACGGCTTTGCGTGCACGTAACGCGCAACCGTTAATACATTTCCGTCGCAATCGACAGCCGTCTCCGTTTCAAACCAGGAAGGATGACGCAGGCATTTCACGGCGACGTCGTCCCAAATATAACACCCCTTTTCGCCCGAAACGAACGTTAAATCGCGCGAGCGGCGCACGATACGCCGCAGCAATCCGTCGCCCTCGGGCGGATCGTTTTGTATGTTCAAAAGCGCATGTCGGCATGTGTCCATCGTAACAGCCGTATGCGGATACCGCTTCACGACTTCGGTGAACGCCTTACGGTCGAGCGCGTGGTTAAATTCATATCCGTGAAAATTCGGTTCTTCTGCGATATTGCCGCCCATAAAAACGAACCGACGGCAAACGCCGCGCGCTAAGATACGGGGCACGAGCGTCATGGGACCCAAGCTCAGTAAGTCGTATTCGCCCGTTAAACCGCGCAAAAAGCCTGCAAACGGCACGGCGCTTCGATCGCGTTCCGCTTCGGGAAACAAATCGCCCATGCCGTCGTTGCCGTGTATCAGCGTTAAATACTCTTCGGGTTGCGCGACCGCCGTCGTATCGACGATTTCGACCCGAACGGCAGGAGATAAACAGGCGACGAGTTTTTTAGCGTTGCGCAGCGAAACGGCGCGCGGCACGTTTCCGCCGATCGCAACGAGCACAACGCAGTCGTATCCGTCGTCTGCGGCATGCGCAAGCGCGTCGACCGTCGCCGCCGCATCGTCCAATCCGTAATCGCAGCAAAGAATCAATTTCATACTTTATCCTATTTCAAACGTTTCAAAATATTCCGATATATTACCGTTACATTCCTCTCTGTGCATACGAACATATTAGCATATTTTCACGCGAAAAGCAACCTGTCCGTAAAAAAAACCGACGAAAACGATTCTGTTTTCGTCGGCTTTGAAAGCGGAAATTACATAATGCTTCCGACACTGCGCGGAAACAGCGTTACGTCGCGGATATTCTCGATGCCCGTCATGTACATGACAAGCCGCTCGAACCCAAGCCCGAACCCGCCGTGCGGCACGCTGCCGAAGATACGCAGATCGAGGTACTGCCCGTACGCGCTTACGTCCATGCCCCGCGCGTTCATGGCGGAAAGCAATTTTTCGTGATCTTCCTCGCGCTGACTGCCGCCGATGATTTCGCCGATGCCGGGCACGAGCAGATCGGTCGCCGCGACCGTCTTGCCGTCGGGGTTTTGCTTCATATAAAACGACTTGATCTCTTTGGGATAATTGGTCACGAACACGGGCTTGCGGAACACCGTTTCGGTGAGATAACGCTCGTGCTCGGTTTGCAGATCGCAGCCCCACGAAACGGGGTATTGGAACGCCACGCCCGATTTTTTCAGCAGCTCCACCGCCTGCGTATACTCACACACGGCAAAATCGCTGTTGACGACGAGCAGCAATTTCTCTTTCAGACCCTTTTCCATAAACTGATCGAAAAAGGCGATTTCATCGGCGCATTCCGTCAGCACGGCGGAAATGACGTACTTTATCATTTCTTCCGCGATTTCCATGACGTCGGAAAGCTCCGCGAACGCCACCTCGGGTTCGATATGCCAAAACTCCGCAAGGTGTTTGGTCGTGTTGGAATTTTCCGCGCGGAAGGAAGGTCCGAACGTATAGATTTTGGAAAACGCCGTTGCGGCAACCTCGCCTTCAAGCTGACCCGAAACCGAAAGCCCCGCCTTTTTGCCGAAGAAATCGTTTTTATAATATTCGGTTTCGGAAGAATATTTCGCGTCGAACGGCTGCGTCGTCACGCGGAACATTTCGCCCGCACCCTCGCAGTCGCTCGCCGTAATGAGCGGCGTGTTGATATAATAATACCTTCTCTCGTGGAAATAACGGTGGATCGCCTGCGCCGCAACCGAACGCACGCGGAACGCCGCCGTAAACGTATTCGTGCGCAAACGCAAATGCGGCACGGAACGCAGAAATTCGAGCGTAGTGCGCTTTTTCTGAATGGGATACTCGGGCGGACAAGCGCCCAACAGCGTGACCTGCGCGGCGTTCAGCTCGCACCCTTCGCCCTTGAACGCTTTGACGACTTCGCCCCGTACGCACACCGCCGCGCCGTTTTTCAGGCATTCGGCGTCGGGCGAGAGCGTGTTTTTATCGATCACGACCTGCAAACGCGCAAAGCTCGTTCCGTCCGCAAGCTCCAAAAAAGCGACCTGCGCCGAATCGCGGAACGTGCGCACCCAACCGCAAACCGTAACGCTTTTTCCGAGCAGCGTTTTATCGCGCAATACCTCGTATATATCCGTATGTTTCATGATTGTACCCTCTCCCGATCAATATGCTCTGGCAAAAAAGACGGTGTGTACGGAAGCATTTCCGCACGCAACGCACTTGTGCGCCGTATTCTCTTTGTCCATAACGCGCGAAGTCGCTTGCGCAAACGCCTTTACTTTATCTTCGCACGCACGGCAGCCGCACCAGCCCGCGCGCACGAAATTCCCGCCGTCGACGCCCGCAAGCAATTCTTCGAGCGTTTCCGCGTTCACGATGCGCGAACGCATGCGCGCTTCGGCTTTGTCGTAAAGATTAACGGAAATTTCTTCGAGCAACGCGCACACGCCCTCTTCGGCGTTGTCGAGCACAAGCTCGGTCTTTTCAAAATTATCGCGGCGGGCGCACAGCATTTTGCCCGCTTCCAGATCGCGCGGACCAAGCTCGATGCGCACGGGCACGCCCTTCATTTCCCATTCGTTGAACTTCCAGCCGGGGGAATTGTCGCTGTCGTCCAAAACGACGCGCACGCCCGCCTTTTTCAAACGGTCGCAAAGCGCGCGGCAGGCTTCCAACACGCCCGCCTTCTTGGCGGCGATGGGCACGACGACCGCCTGCACGGGCGCGACGACGGGCGGCAGCACAAGCCCGCGCATATCGCCGTGCGTCATGATGAGCGCGCCGATCAGCCGCGTGGATACCCCGAACGACATCGTATACCCGTATTTCTGCGCGCCGTCTTTATCGGTAAACTTAATATCGAACGCCTTGGAAAAATTCTGGCCTAAGTAGTGCGACGTACCCGACTGCAAGCTCTTGCCGTCGTGCATCATCGCTTCCATGCCGTACGTTGCGACCGCGCCCGCAAACTTTTCTTTTTCCGTCTTTTTACCCGTTAAGACGGGCATCGAAAGGCAGGTTTTCGCAAACTCCGCATACACTTCGAGCAATTTCTGCGTTTCCTCTTCCGCCTCTTGCGCGGTAGCAAACACCGAGTGCCCTTCCTGCCACAAAAATTCGCTCGTGCGAAGGAAGGGGCGCGTCGTCTTTTCCCAACGCATCACGTTCGCCCACTGATTCATGCGCACGGGCAGATCGCGCCAGCTCTCCACCCATTTGCCGTACATGGTGCCGATGATCGTTTCGGAAGTGGGACGCACGCAAAGCGGCTCCTGCAATTTTTCCCCGCCCGCATGCGTGACGACGGCGACTTCGGGCGCGAACCCTTCCACGTGTTCCGCCTCCTTCGTCATAAAGCTCATGGGAATGAGCAGCGGGAAATACGCGTTTTCGTATCCGTTATCCTTGAACCGTTTGTCGAATTCCTTTTGAATATTTTCCCAAATCGCATAGCCGTACGGACGAATGACCATCGTTCCTTTCACGGGTCCGTAATCGACGAGCTTGGTTTTCAAAACGACGTCGGTATACCACTGCGGAAAATCGCTTTCGATATCCGCGATCTGTTCAACGAATTGCTGTTCTTTTGCCATAACTTCTCCGTATTTTCACAATATTGGGGTATATTATACCATAGCGATGCAAAAATCAAAGATTTTTTGCGCCGCTAACGCGCCGCCGTTTTTCTTGCGAAAAACGCATCAAAGTTTGAATACGGCGCTCAAAAACCCTTGCAAGCAAGTTTTTTCGCTGGTATTATACCATATCTTCCAAAATATGTCTATCGCTTCAACGCATTTTCCGAAATCAGCAGCCGCGCGAACCGCCGCCTCCGCCGCCTCCGCCCGACGAACCGCCGTGACCGCCTCCGCCGCCATGGCTTCCGCCGCCCGACGAAGACGAGAGCGAACGCGCAAAATGCGAGAACCCGACCGCCGTCGCCGCCTGCGCCCATTCGGGCATCGCGACGTTCAGCGCTTTGAAGCGTTTGGCGACTTTATCGCTGATTCCCATGATAAGGCAAAACGGAATGATATGCGAAAAATAGTCGGGGTCTTCGTCGAACAGCAGTTCGATACGCGAAAGCTCGGCGGTGAGCAAAAACTTTTTGAAACCGTACATATACCCGAGCTGTTCCTGCGCTTCGGGCGAACGGCTCTTCATAAAATGCAGCAGCACAAGCGTAACCGCCCAAACGGCAAGCGCGATCCATATCAGCCCCGCGTAATCGTATAACGGCAGATAAAAAAGCCCGTAAAGCACGCCGAAGGGCATAGCCATGAACGCAAGCGGGAAAATATAGGCGATCGGCGTCATGAACGAGTACGCCTGCCCCGACCCCACCCCCGTGCCCGCCGCCATAAAGATAAAGAAGAACAACGGCAGTGCGGTGCGGCAGAGTATACAGCAATATACGACCGCCGTAAGCATGGGTACGAGCGAGAGCGCCGTCATGAGCACGTGCGCCTTCAAACTGCCCGCCCTGTGCGGATCGGGCTTATTTGACGCGCTGATCAACGCAGTCAAGCAAGGGTGCATTTTCCTTTCGCGTCTGAGGTTCACCCCGAAATTCTTTCCCGTGCGCATGTCTTTCGTGGAGAACATGTCGCCGCCCGATGCGCGCGGGAAGATCGCCTCGAAATATTCGCGTTCTACTTCGCTGACCGCTTCGGGTAAATCTTTGATTTTATAGAGCTTCAAATCGCGTTTTCCGTCCTGCTCGATGCGGATATAGCCCTCGTCCGCCCACTGCGCAATCACCGCAGCGGCGTCCTTCTCCCGCGCGCCCACGTGCCAAATCGCGGAATACCGCATAGCCCGCATATGCTCGGGCGGAGAAATCGACAGTACTTCGAGGGGTTTGCGCGCACGGAACTTCACAAACAGGAACGCAATGCCGCCGCCCGCAAGCACGGCGGGGACGAAAAACGCCCAGTAAAACCAAAACTGCGTTACGCCGCCGTATTCAAAATAACCGTCGGGCAAAATGACCTGCACGGTATAGCCCTTATTTGCCTCATAAGGACTTGCGTTCAAGACGATCGTATTGCCCTCTACCGTAACCGATTCCTTATGCGCGGCGTCGGGTTCCCACAGTTTTTTCAAATTGGTGCGGAACGTCGTCTGCGAAAGATCGGTCCCCTCGGGGAACGTGATCTTTGCATGAAACTTACGCGTATACGCCATATCGTAACCGAGCACGTCGAACGTGAAATCGTCGAATCCTTTCGCCTTATCCTGACTCATGTCGTACACGTACGAGAGCGCGAAGTCGTGAAAACCCGTTTTATTGTCTTGATCGGTCGCGTCGAAATACGACTGATCGGGTTTTTGCATCTTCACGGAAAAAAACTGTCCGTTGGAATAATAGCCCTGCGTCACGCGCGCAGGTTCGCCGTCGATCGTCACCGCTACGTCGGAAAGAGCCGCCAAATAATTTTGACCGCGGTGCACCTTGCCGTCGATTATGCGCGTAGACTGCGAAACGCGCTGAATGTCGCGGATGATGCCCGTATTTTCTCCGCCTTCTATAAACCCGACTTTCAGCGTTTCCCGTATCGCAAAGGTTTTATCCTTGCGCACTTCGATCGAAACGTCGATCCGCTCGAACCAGAAATTCGTTTCTATGTATTGGGTGTTGCCGTCCGTTTCGGCATGCGCCGAAACGGACGGCATGGCAAGCCATGCCGCCAAAAAGACCGCAAGGAAAAAGACAAGCGTAAAAAGCAAACCCTGTTTCTTCAAATTCCGATTCATATTCCTATCATACTCTCGCTGTATTGTTCGTTATGATCTTCGCCGCGCCCGGCTCTTAAAAATCGTTGCGTTCGCTGTTGGTGATATACCCGAGCGCAAACGCGCCCGGTCCGACGTGCGACCCAATCACGGGACCCATGATCTGCGTAAAGGGCTGAATATGGAAACGCGTTTTCACGTATTCCTCCAACTCCTTTGCCGCCGCCTCGTTGCCCGTGTGCACGACGAACACGTAGCCGAGGTCGTTGGGACCTTCCTTCTCCATTTTATCTTTTATGTAAGAGATCGCCTTTTTCGTGCCGCGCACCTTATCGATCACGGCGAGTTTTCCCTCTTTATCGAACGAGATGATCGGCTTGATGCCGAGCACGCCGCCGATCGCCGCAGCCGCCGCGGAAATTCTTCCGCCCCGTTTTAAGTATTGCAAATCGTCCGCCACGATAAAGTGCTGAATGTGCAGGCGCAGCTCGTTGCAGTACTTCCAGGTTTCTTCCGCCGTTTTGCCCTCGTTACGGCATTTAAGCGCCTGCCGCACCAACGCGCCGCAGCCGACCGTCGTCGTAAGCGGATCGACGACGAGCACGTTAAACGCGGGGAATTCCTTTTGCACGTCGGCGGCTGCCTGCGCCGCCACCTCGCGCGTGCGCGCAAGCCCCGAAGAAATCGTAAAATGCACGACGTCTTCCGCGCCCTCTTCGGCTAATTTGTAAAAGTGCTCGTAATGCGCTTCGTAATTGAGCATCGCCGTCCGCGAAAACGCGCCCGCGCGCAATTCGTCGTAAAATGCAACGTACTGCGCGTAGTCGGTAAACGCGTCAAGGCGGTCTTGCATTTTTCCGTCTTTTTCAACGGTGAACGTGAGCGGTACGAAGGCAATTTCGTTCTCGACGATAAAGTCGTGATACAGATCGCAAGTCGAATCGGTGGAAAGCGTAAATTTATACTTCATAATTTTTCTCCCATAAGTGAACGTTGCCGCGTATTGTTTCCCGCGCGGTCTGCGGTTTCGCCGTTGATTATATCACAATCTGTAAAAATACGCAAGTTTTTTGGAAAATTTGTTTTCCGCGCCGACTTTTTTATGCAAAACTCTTGAAAATTTTTGCCGTTCTCGGTATAATAAACAAGGATCGAAACGCAAATATCAAAGCTTGGGAAGAGAATATGCAGTCAGACGAATTTTTGAAACTGAAAAACGGCACCGACGTGCGCGGTACGGCGATCGCCGCCGAGGGCGACGCGGTTACGCTCACTAACGAAGCCGTGACGAAAATCGCAAAAGCCTTTTATCGGTTTGCGGCGGCGCGCGCGGACAAAGAGAACGTGACGATTGCCGTCGGGCACGATTCCCGCCTTTCGGCGCAGCGCATCGTAAACAGCTTTGCCGAAGGCGTTTTGTCGTGCGGGGGAAACGTGATCGAAACGGGTCTTTCCACCACGCCCTCGATGTTTATGCTGCTGCAAGATAACTTCGGCGCGGACGCTTCCGTTATGGTCACGGCAAGCCATCTGCCCTATCAGAAGAACGGCTTAAAGTTTTTCCTGCCCGATGGCGGTTTGGAAGGCAAAGACGTGGAAGAGATTTTGCGTCTTGCGGCAAAGATCGACGAAGCAAGTCAAACGCGCGGAAGCCTTATTCGCAAAAGCTATATGGAACGGTACGCTTCCGACCTCGTGCGCAAAGTACGAACGGCATGCGGCGGCGAACGCCCGCTCGCAGGCAAAAAAATCATCGTGGACGCGGGCAACGGCGCGGGCGGATTTTTCGTCGATCGGGTGCTCAAGCCTTTGGGCGCGGATACTACGGGATCACAATTCCTCGAACCCGACGGCTCATTCCCCAATCACATTCCCAACCCCGAAAACGCGGAGGCGATGCGTTCGGTATGCGAGGCGGTGAAAAAGCATAACGCCGATTTCGGCATCATCTTCGATACCGACGTCGATCGGGCGGGCGCGGTCGCAGAAGGCGGAGAAGAGATCAACCGCAACCGTTTGATCGCGCTCATTTCCGCGATCCTCCTGCAAGAGCATGCGGGCGCCGCGATCGTGACCGACTCGGTGACGAGCGACGGGCTGGCGCAGTTCATCAAAGCACGCGGCGGCGTGCACCGCCGCTTCAAACGCGGCTATAAAAACGTGATCAACGAGAGCAAACGGCTCAACACGGAAGGAACGTTTTCCCCTCTCGCCATCGAGACGAGCGGGCATGCCGCCTTGAAAGAGAACTATTTTCTCGACGACGGGGCGTACCTCGTCACCCGTCTTTTGATCGCGCTTGCGAACGCGGCGAAAGAAGGAAAAAAACTCGAGGACTTGATCGCAGACCTGCCCGAGCCCGCAGAGGCGGCGGAGCTGCGCCCCACCTTTGCGGCGGGAGTCGATTTCAAATCGCTCGGCGCGCGGCTGCTCGAAGATCTGAACGCGGCGGCGCAGCGCGATTTGCACGTATCGCTCGCGCCCGACAACTGCGAGGGCGTGCGCATGAACTTCGATAGCGAAACGGGAAACGGCTGGGCGCTCGTGCGCATGAGCCTGCACGAACCCATTCTGCCCGTGAACGCCGAATCGGAAGAGAAAGGCGGCGTGCGCAAAATCCTTGCTTGGCTTTACGGTTTCTTGCAAAACTACCCTTTCCTGAACCTGCAAGTCTTTCAACAATATTCGGAATAAAAAGGAGAAAAATATTATGGCAAATTCGGTTATCGACCTCACGACGATCAACGCGATCCGCATTCTTTCCGCGGAAGCGATCCAAAAGGCAAATTCGGGACACCCCGGGCTTCCGCTCGGCGCCGCGCCCGTCGCCTACACGCTGTTTCAGAACTTTCTGAAAAGCAACAACGCCGACTTGAAATGGGACGACCGCGACCGCTTCATCCTCTCGGCAGGGCACGGCTCTATGCTCGACTATTCGCTTTTGTACCTCTACGGCTACGGCTTGACCAAAGAAGATCTTAAAGCCTTCCGCCAGCTCGGCAGCAAAACGCCCGGTCACCCCGAATACGGACATACCCCCGGCGTCGAAACGACCACGGGTCCTTTGGGGCAGGGCATCGCAAACGCCGTGGGCATGGCGGCGGCGGAAGCGCACTTGGCGGCGAAATTCAACCGCGAAGGATACCCCGTCGTCGATCACTATACCTACGCGCTCTGCGGCGACGGCTGCCTCGAAGAAGGCATTTCGTACGAGGCGTGCTCGTTTGCGGGAACGCACGAGCTTGGAAAGCTCATTCTCTTTTACGACGACAACGACATTACGATCGAAGGCAATACCGATATTACGTTCAAAGAGGACGTTGCGGCGCGCTTCAAAGCGCAGAATTGGCAGGTGCTCAAAGTCGACCTCGTCGCCAATCCCGACGATACGGGCTTGATCGCAAGCGCGATCAAAAAAGCGCAGAACGACAAAAAACACCCCTCGATCATCATCTGCAAAACCAAGATCGGTTACGGCACGCCGCTCGAAGGCAGTCACAAATGCCACGGCGCGCCCCTCGGCACGGACAACCTGCAAAAGACGAAGGAAAAACTCGGCTGGTCGAGCGAACCCTTTGAAGTGCCCGACGAAGTGTTTGCTCAAACGAAAAAAGCCAACGCGCGCGGCGCGAAAGCGCAAAAAGCTTGGAGCAAGATGTTTGCGCGCTACGAGGCGGAATACCCCGAGCTTGCCGAAGAATATAAAAAGGCAATGAGCGGCGAACTGCCCGATCTGAGCACAAACGGCGATCTTTTCGCCTTTGATAAACCCATGGCGACCCGCCAGACTTCGGCAGCCGTGCTCAATAAGATCGCGGCGCTCGTGCCCTCTCTCGTAGGCGGCAGCGCCGACCTCGCGCCCTCCAACCTTTCCGACATGAAGGACACCGATACGATCACGTACGGCGATTTCACGCCCGAAAATTACGCGGGCAGAAACGTGCACTTCGGCATCCGAGAACACGCCATGGCGGCGATCGCCAACGGCATGCAGCTGCACGGCGGCATTCACGCGTACTGCGCGACCTTCTTCATCTTCTCCGACTACTGCAAACACGCCATGCGCCTTTCCGCGCTCATGAATATCCCCGTCGTCTATATTCTCACGCACGATTCGATCGGCGTGGGCGAAGACGGACCGACCCACGAGCCTGTGGAGCAGCTCATCGCGCTGCGTTCCATTCCCAACATGAAAGTTTACCGCCCCGCGGACGGCAAAGAAACGGCGGCGGCTTGGATTTCCGCCTTGACGGGCACGGCGCCCACCGCGCTTGTTCTGACCCGCCAGAATCTGCCGCAGTACGCCAACAGCGGGCTGAACGCACTCAAAGGCGGTTACGTCCTCGAAGATTGCGACGGCACGCCCGACGTACTGCTTCTTGCAAGCGGTTCGGAAGTCGAACAGTGCGTCGGCGCGAAAGCCGAGCTTGCCAAAGAAGGGATTAAGGCGCGCGTCGTTTCCATGCCCTGTTTCGAGGAATATGAAAAGCAAAGCGCCGAATATAAAGAAAGCGTTATGCCCTCTTGCGTCAAAGCGCGCGTGTGCGTGGAAGCAGGCTCGCCTTACAGCTGGTACCGCTATGCGGGCGACAAGGGAGAAATCATCGGAATGTCTACCTTCGGCGCGAGCGGCCCTGCGCCGCAGCTTTTTAAGCTCTTCGGCTTTACGGTGGAAAACGTCGTGGAAAAAGCCAAGATCAGTCTTGCAAAATAATTTTTTAAGCATCGAAAAAGGGCGTGGCACGTGCCGCGCCCTTTTTCAAAACCGCAGTACAAAAGGAAACTGCCATGAGAGAATTTTTCAAATATTCCTTTCCCTATTTCAAAAAATATCTGCCCGTGCAGCTCTTCGCCATGCTCCTCGGACTGATGCGAATCGTCATTCTGCTCGTCACGCCGCAAGTCATTTCGCTCATGGTAGACAGGGTGATCAATCCCCTTTTAGGCGCCGAGAGCGTGCAAAACGGCAGTATTTTTCTTTTTCTCGTGGAAAACGAAACCGATCCCGCGCGCGTGTTTTGGATTCTATCCGCCGTACTCGCGGTGTTCGCCGTCCTCTTCTTCGTGTGCTTTTACTTAAAATGGAATTTAGCGCATTACTTCGCTTTGAAGAGTGAAAAGGCAATGCGGCTCGACGCCTTGAATAAGGTGAACGGCGCAAGCGCGCCGCTGCTTGCGCGTTACTCCTCGGGCGATCTTATTTTGATCGCCACAAGCGACGCGCGCCGCGTGCGCGGCTTTTACACCGAGAACGTGCAATTCATGCTCGACAACGTCTTCTATATCGTCGTCAGCTCGGTGTTTCTGTGCAAGATCAATTATACGCTGCTCTTTCTGCCCTTGGTGGGCGGACTTGCCACCCTGTTCACCGCGATCGCCTTTCAAAAAAAGTTTTCGCGCCTTTTCGACCGTATCCGCGAAGAAAACGCCGCGCTCACCACGACGGTGCAGGAAAGCGTTTACGGTATCCGCACGGTGGCGGCGTTCGCACGCGAAGGGGAACGGAAAAAACGTTTCGAGCAAGACAATCAAACGCTTATGAAAAGCTGGCTGCGCCGCGGCAATTTATACGGCGTGCGGCAGTTGGCTACCTGGGGACTGCGTGCGGCGATCTTCCTCGGAGAAGTCTGCCTCGGCATTTATCTCGGCTATCGAAAGCTCATCACGGCGGGCGATTTTACGGCGACGATCGGTTATCTCGGCATGCTCATGTGGCAGTTCACGGGGCTGCTGCACTGCTTTAACCACATGCAGAACAACCTGATCAGCGCGAAACGGTTGTTCGGGTTTTTGAACGAGCGCGACGACGTGGCGCTTTGTTACGGCAGCGAAGTCCCCTCTTCCGCGCCCGCGATCTCTTTTCGGGGCGTTTCGGTGAAGAGCGGCGATTCGTACGCGCTCGAACGCGTGGACCTCGATCTTCCGTACGGCAAAAAGTTGGGCATTATGGGCAGAACGGGCAGCGGCAAGACCTTGCTTCTCAAACTCATGCAGGGCTTTGCGGAATACGACGAGGGCACGATCGCGCTCGACGGCAGACCGCTGCACGATTACGACCGCGACGCGCTCGCCCGCACCTTTTCGTATGCCATGCAAAACGTGTTTCTTTTCTCCAACACCATTTCGGCGAATATCGCCCTCTACGACCCCTACGGCGCGCAAGAGGACATGCTGCGGGCGGGCGATCTTGCCGAGGTGACCGAGTTTGCAAATCGCTTTCCCGAGGGATACGAAACGACAATCGGAGAAAAGGGATTCGGACTTTCGGGCGGACAGAAGCAACGCGTTTCGATCGCGCGTGCCCTGTATAAAAACGCGCCCGTGCTGCTCTTCGACGACGTGACGAGCGCGCTTGATTTGGATACCGAGCGCAAGGTCATGCGCAACCTCGAACGATCTTGCGGCGAAAAGACGCGCGTTACGGTGACGCACCGCGCCGCCGCGCTCAAAGACTGCGACGAGATCCTCTTTCTCGATCGGGGAAAAATCGTCGAACGCGGCAGCTTTCAAGAGCTTCTCGCCTTAAACGGCAACTTTGCGGAAATCTACAAACGGCAGGCGAACGAGGTGGCGTATGCGGAATAATCTTTACTATCAGGACGAAGCCATACGCGAAACGTTCAACCTTGCCATGTTCGTGCGCATCTTCAGGCGCGCATACCGCCATAAAAAGGAATTTTGGGGAAGCATCGTCATCGAGCTGTTTACAAGCGCCGTTTCGCTTGTGCCGGGGCTGCTGTATTCCGTTCTCGTGGGGTTGGTCTTTCCCGAAAGCGGCGTATTTCGCGGCGACTTTTTCACCTGCGCCGCCGTCGTGACGGGCGCGCTCGCCGTCGTATGGGTCGCGCAGGTGATCGGCTATTACTTTGAAGTGCTGATCCCGAATACGTTTACAAGCCTTGTTTGCGCGGGTCTGCGCGAGGAATTTTTTACGCACGTCACCAAGCTTTCTTTCCGCTATTTCGATACGCACGCCACGGGGAAAATTCTCGTGCGCGCCACGAACTATATCGACGAGCTTGCCGAGCTTTTTTCGCAGCTGTTTTATTCGCTGCTCTATTTTATATGCAGCATTTTCATCGGGTGCGTGCTGCTCGTTGCGCTCGATTGGCGCGTGGGCGGCACAATCGTGCTTTCGCTCATCCCCTTTACCGTCGCCATGCTCGTGCTCGGCAGAGCCGTGCACGTCCGCGCGGGACGCGACCGCAACAAAAACTCCAACTATACGGCGTTCGCCGCCGAAAACATCAACGGCGCCGAGGTCGTGCGTTCGTACAACCGCGGCGCGCTGAACGGCAAAGCGGCGCAGGAGTTATTCGACGAATACGGCAAAGCTTTCATGCGCACAACGCACGTGCGCGAAGCCTTTTTTCCGTTGGCGCACGGCTTCACCAAAGCCGTTTGCGTGATCATCGCGTACGGCGTTTCGCTGCTGCTGATCTTAAACGGTTATCCCCTGCCGCTCGCCACCCTCGTGGCGATCTCTTCGACGCTCGATCAAGTCACGGGCAGTTTGGGCGACATATGCTCGAGCATCGCCGACGTGTTTACGCTGACCACCAACCTTGAACGCATCTACGATACGATCGACACGCCCGTAGAAATCTGCGACGGCGAACACGCCGTGCCGCTTGAAAACTGCCGCGGCGACGTGGAATTTAAGCACGTTGATTTTTCGTACGTCGACGGGATACCCGTGCTCAAAGATTTTACGCTGCGCGCCGACGCGGGGCAGACGGTTGCGCTCGTGGGCGCGACGGGTTCGGGAAAGACGACCGTCGTCAACCTGCTCAGCCGCTTTTACGACGTAAACGGCGGAAGCGTGACCATCGACGGAAAAGACGTAAGAGAATATACCCTGCGCTCGCTGCGCGAAAACGTGGGCGCGATGATGCAGGATACCTATCTGTTCAGCGGAACGGTGTTGGAAAACATACGCTTCGCGCGTCCGCAGGCGACCGACGAAGAATGCGTGCAGGCGGCGAAAGCGGCTTTTGCCGACGCCTTTATCCGACGGCTTCCCGAGGGGTACGAAACGCCTATTTCCGAAAGCTACGCCCTTTCGGGCGGCGAACGGCAGCTGCTCTCGTTCGCGCGGCTCATCCTCGCCAATCCGAAGATGATCGTTCTCGACGAGGCGACAAGTCATATCGACACCCAAACCGAACGCGAAGTGCAAAACAGCTTGAAAACGCTGCTCGAAGGCAGGACGAGCTTTGTGATCGCGCACCGCCTTTCCACCATACGCAGCGCCGATAAAATCGTGTTTATCGACGAAGGCGTGATCAAAGAACAGGGTTCGCACGAGGAACTGATGGCGCTTGACGGTTATTACGCAAAAATGATCCGTTCCGCCGCCGTATAAAAAAAGGACGCGCTTGCGTCCTTTTTTTCTTATCCGCCCAAACTGCGGGCAACGTTTTTAATCAATTCGCCGATCCCGCCTTGCATGTGCATGTTCACATATGCGCAAAGATTTTCGTATTCTTCGGGCATGACGAACGCATGCGCGCCGCTTGCGCCCGTCTGCCCTACGGCAACAAAGCCCTGCGCATAACCGCCGATCGCATACTGCCCGACCGCGCAGCCGCCCACGGCGATATAACCCACCGAAACGCCGCCGAAGCACATAATCCCGATCGCCACGCCGCCGAAGGCGAGCGCGCCCGTCGCAACGCCGCCCGCGCCGACGAGCAAGCCCAACGCGATCGCGCCGAACGCCAAGAGACCGAGCGAGATCATCCCCCAGGCGAACAGCCCGACGCTGACGAAGCCGAAGGAAAGCAGACCCGTGGCAACGTTCCCGATCGCTATGATTCCCTTCGCGCGATAATGCCCCAATCCGAAATTGATGTGCACGAGCGGCAGACTTCCGACGCGCGTTTTGGAGACGTATTCAAAATGCAGCGCTTCCTTATCGAACAGCGGTTTGTTTTCTTCGCGCTGTTCGGGTTGCGGCGCATCCGTGCGTGGCGCACTCTCCGCGCCGAGCAGCAATTCGTCCGCCGAGAGCGAAAACAGCTTGCACAGCTCCACGATTTTATCCGTTTCGGGATAAGCCGCGTCCGATTCCCATTTGCTCACCGCCTGCCGCGATACGCCAAGCCTGTCGGCAAGCTCTTCCTGCGTCATGCCCGCCTTTTTGCGCGCCTCGTATATTCTTTGTCCTGTCGTCATGAATTTCTCCTTTTGCAAAATTCTGCATCCATCATAGCACAAAGATGCGTTTCTTGCAAACACTTGCCGTTGCGATTTGTCAACTTTGGGTTGCATTCCCCGTTCCGCGGTTGCAAAACGGCGTTTTTTATGATATAATCGCATTATGAAACCTTTCCCGTTCCGCGGCGCGATTTTTGATTTAGACGGCACGCTGTTCGACTCCATGCACGTTTGGACGGAAGTCGACAACGCTTTTTTACGCAAGCGCGGCATTCCCATGCCATCGGATTATCACGACGAAGTGAAAAGCCGTAATTTTCCCGAAGCGGCGGCTTACACCAAAACGCGTTTTTCCCTGCCCGAACATGAAGAAGAAATCATGCGCGAATGGTTTGTTATGACCGTGAAAGCCTATGCGAACGACGTCCTGCTCAAACCGTTCGCACGCGAATTTCTGTCCGCCTTACGCGAACAAGGAATTAAGACGGGCATCGCCACTTCGAGCAAGCAGGCGCTTTATACGCCCGTGCTGGAACGGTGCGGTATTGCAAACATGTTCGATACGATCGTCACGACGGAACAAACAAAACCGAAAAGCTTTCCCGACGTCTACCTCGAAACGGCAAAACGGCTCGGCGTCGCGCCGAACGAATGCGCGGTGTTTGAGGACATACTCGTAGGGATAAAGAGCGCGAAAACGGCGGGATTTTACGCCGTAGCGGTGCAGGATCATACGTCTCTTAGCGAACAAGACCGTCTCCGCGCGCTTGCCGACCGCTATATCGTTTCGTTTGCAGAATTGCTGTAACGCGCCTGCTCTCCTTTCTTAATTATTCTGAGCGAGATTCCTCGACAGGCTCGGAATGACAGTAACGACAATTTGTCATTCAGAGTGCAGCCACTTTGTCATTCTGAGCGTAGTCGAAGAATCCATGCCGCAAACAAGATTCCTCGACAAGCTCGGAATGACAGCAACACCATGTTGCTCTCGGAATGACAGTAAACGCCATGTCAAACTCGGAATGACAATAACCACATGTTGTCATTCTTGCGCAGCCACTCTGTTTTTGTCATTCTGAGCGTAGCCGAAGAATCTGTACCGCAATACAAGATTCCTCGACAAGCTCGGAATGACAATAACGCCATGTCTGGCTCGGAATGACAGCTCAACCATTCCGCAATGTATCAAAACGCCATAAAAAAAGCCCCCCTTGCGTAAAGGGGGGTTAGGGGGGATCGCTCCCCTTTTTCTTTTTTACTCCAACTCGAACGCGCCCGTATAGAGCTGATAATACTGCCCTTTTTCGGCAATCAGTTGCTCGTGCGTGCCGCGTTCGATCACTCTGCCGTGTTCCAAAACCATGATCACGTTGGAATTTTTCACCGTGGAAAGCCGATGCGCGATCACGAATACCGTTCTGCCTTCCATCAGCTTATCCATACCCCGTTGCACGATCTCCTCCGTGCGGGTATCGATCGAGCTTGTCGCTTCGTCTAAGATCATGACGGGCGGATCGGCGACGGCGGCGCGGGCGATCGAAAGGAGTTGCCGCTGCCCTTGCGAGAGATTCGATCCGTTTTGATGCAGCATCGTCTTATATCCTTCGGGCAGACGCGTGATAAAGTCGTCCGCGCCCGCCAGCTTCGCCGCGGCGATACATTCTTCATCGGTCGCGTCCAAATTCCCGTAACGGATATTCTCCATCACCGTGCCCGTAAACAGGTTGGTATCCTGCAACACCATGCCGAGCGAACGGCGCAGCGCCGATTTTTTGATCTTATTGATGTTGATGCCGTCGTAACGAATTTTCCCGTCCGCAATGTCGTAAAAGCGCGTAAGCAGGTTCGTGATTGTCGTTTTGCCCGCGCCCGTCGCGCCGACGAACGCCACTTTCTGCCCCGGTTTGGCATACAGCGAAACGTCGTGCAAAACGATTTTATCTTCGGTGTAACCGAAGTCCACTTCGGTCATGGTAACGTCGCCTTCTAATTTGGTGTACGTAACGGAACCGTCCGCCTTATGCGGATGCCGCCACGCCCAAAGCCCCGTATGCTCGGCGCACTCGACAAGCTCGCCGTCGACTTCCTTCACGTTGACAAGATCGACGTACCCCTCGTCGGTTTCGCTCGGTTCGTCGATAAGCGTAAACACGCGGCTCGCGCCCGCAAGACCCATAACGACCGAGTTGACTTGCTGCGAAACCTGATTGACGTTGTTGGAAAATTGCCGCGACATCTGCAAAAAGGAAACGACGAGCGCCACGCCGAACATGGCAAGTTTTTCGTCGAACAGCATGCCGATCGACACGTTGGAAACGCCGTTGAGGATAAACACGCCGCCCAAAATGGCGATGATAACGTAAACGACGTGCCCGATATTGCCCAAAACGGGCATGAGCATATTGGCGTAACGGTGCGCTTGATTGGATTGCCCGAACAGGAAATCGTTCACTTTATCGAAATCGCGTTTTGCTTCTTTTTCGTGGCAGAACACTTTTACGACGCGCTGCCCGTTCATGTATTCCTCGATAAAGCCCTCGGTCTGCGCCACGGCTTTCTGCTGCGCGAAGAAGTAACGCGCCGCGCCGCCGCCGATCATCTTCGTCACGATGAGAATGACCGCCACGCCCGCCAACACGATTCCCGTCAGCCAAAGACTGTACCAAAGCATGATGCCGAACAGCGTAAGAACCATGATTGCCGAAGTTAAAAGCTGCGGCAAGCTTTCCGAAACGACCTGGCGAAGCGAATCGATGTCGTTCGTATAATAACTCATGATGTCGCCGTGGTTGTGCGTATCGAAATAACGAATGGGCAGATCCTGCATGCCGTTGAACATGCTCTCGCGCATTTTGCTCAGGTACCCCTGCGTGATCACCGCCATAAGCTGTTTGTTGATTGCGGCGGATACGATCGAAAGCACGTACAAGCTTATAAGAACGAGCATGTTCGTTACGACCGTTTTTCCGTATACCGCCCAACCGCCCGAAAGTTCGCCCCCTTCGAGCACGGAGAAAATACGCTGCATGAAAATGGACGGCAGCGAGCTGACGATCGCGTTAAACACGATAAGACATAAGGCGACGGTGAGCATTTTGGGATAAAAACGGAAAACCGATTTGATTACTCTGCCCAAAACGCCTTTTTGAATTTTACCTTTGGCGGGAGCGTTACGCTTCATCACTTTTCCCTCCCTTGTTCTGCGAACGGTACACTTCGGCGTAAATCTTGTTTGTTTTCAACAGTTCTTCATGCGTGCCGATCCCGTTGATCTTGCCGCTTTCCATGACGAGAATGCGGTCGGCGTCCTCGACGGAAGACGTACGCTGCGCGATGATGATCTTCGTCGTTTCGGGGATATATTCCTTAAACGCCTTGCGGATGAGCGCGTCGGTTTTGGTATCGACCGCTGAGGTCGAGTCGTCCAAGATAAGCACTTTCGGTTTCTTGAGCAAAGCGCGCGCAATGCAAAGGCGCTGCTTCTGCCCGCCCGAAACGTTCGTGCCGCCCTGCTCGATATACGTGTCGTATCCCTGGGGGAAAGACGAAACGAACTCGTCCGCCTGCGCGAGCTTGCACGCTTCGACCAATTCGGCGTCGGTGGCGTCGGGATTGCCCCAACGCAAATTTTCTTTGATCGTGCCCGAGAACAGCACGTTTTTCTGCAAGACGACCGCCACCTGATTGCGCAGCGTGTTCAGATCGTACGAACGCACGTCGACGCCGCCCACGCAAACGCTGCCCTCGCTCGCGTCGTAAAGCCGCGAAATCAGATTGACGAGCGACGTTTTGCTCGAACCCGTTCCGCCGAGAATACCGATCGTTTCGCCCGAACGGATATGAAGGTCAATGCCTTCGAGCACGTTGCGTTCGGCATTCGCCGAATACTTGAACGCCACGTTGTTAAAATCGACGGAGCCGTCTTTCACATCATAAACGGGATTTTCGGGATTGTGCAGCGTGCTCTCTTCGTCGAGCACTTCGCAGATACGCCGCGCGCTTTCCACCGACATGGCGATCATGGCGAATACCATGGAGAACATCATGAGCGACATTAAAATCTGCATGCCGTATACGATGAGCTGCGAAACCGCGCCGTAGCTGTATTCCCCGCCCGCCGTTTTCAAGATGAGATACGAGCCGATAAAGAGAATGGAAGACAGCACCGCGTAGAAAAAGAACTGCATGGCGGGGTTGTTCCAGGCGAGAATGCGTTCGGCTTTGGTGAAATCGACGCAAAGGCTTTGCGACGCTTTGCCGAATTTACGTTTTTCGTAATCTTCGCGCACATACGATTTTACGACGCGCATGCCCTTCACGTTTTCCTGCACCGATTCGTTCATGTCGTCGTAGCGTTTGAACAGGCTGTGGAAGAGCGGCAGCGCTTTTTTCATGATCAAAAAGAGAATGAGCGTAAGCGGCGGAATGACCGCGACGAAAATCCAGGCAAGCTGCTTGCCCATGATAAACGCCATGACGAGCGAGAACGCGATCATAATGGGCGCGCGCACCGCGATGCGAATGATCATCATAAACGAAAATTGCACGTTGGTGATATCGGTCGTCATGCGCGTGACAAGCGACGGCGTCGAAAATTTATCGATATTCTCGAACGAAAAATCCTGCACCTTATAATAGAGATCTTTTCTCAGATTGCGCGCATAGCCCGTAGACGCTTTGGCGCAGAACGCGCCCGAAAGCGCGCCGCACAGCAGCGATAAAAGCGACATGCCCACAAGGATCCCGCCGCAGATCAAAATCGCGGAAAGCCGCAGCGCGTCGCCGTGCTTGCCTTCGATTTCATCGACCAGCCACGCGATAATAAAAGGGATCAAACATTCAAACACGACTTCGAGCGTGACGAAAAGCGCCGATAATACCGACGCCGTCTTAAATTCCCGCACGCTTTTCGCAAGTCTTCTAATCAAAATCCTGCCCTCCCGTCTTTTGCGTAAAACCCTGCCCTGACGGCAGGGGCGTTTTTTGTATTGTTTTATCTTATCACGAATAATTTTTAATGTCAACAAAACGACGGGGTCGTATCATGGAAATCTCACCGAAATTTCACATGCGACCCCGTCGTTCTTTTCAAAGATTATTCCGCGTGCCGCGCTTTCAGCTCCGCGCAGACGTCGCCGAACGTCACGCCCTTTTGCGATAGCAGCACCGCAAGATGATAAATAAGATCGGCGCATTCGCCCACAAATACTTCCCTGTTTTCGTTCTTGGCGGCAAGCACGACTTCCACCGCCTCTTCCCCCGTCTTTTTGGCGATTTTATCCAAGCCCTTTTCAAAAAGATAGGAAGTATACGACCCTTCGACGGGATTCTCCTTTCTGCCGCGCACGATTTCTTCGAGTTCGCATAAAAATTGTACGCCCGTTCGCGCTTCTCCGCATTCCGTTTGAAAAAAACAGCTGCGGTTTCCCGTATGGCACGCCGCGCCCGTTTGCTCCACTTGCAGCAAAAGGCAATCCCTGTCGCAGTCGAACAGCGCGGAGACGACCTTTTGCACGTGTCCGCTCGTTTCGCCCTTTTTCCAAAGACGTTGCCGCGAACGCGAATAATAATGCGCGTAGCCCGTTTGGCGCGTTTTTTCAAGCGCCTCTTTGTTCATATACGCCTGCATCAGCACCTGTCCGCTGTAATAATCCTGCGCGATCGCGCAGATCAGCCCCCGCTCGTCGAATTTTACGTTGTCCGTTTGCATATTACGCCTCCCGTACGGGTACGCCCCGCTGTTTGAGATAGATTTTCAATTCCTCGATTTTCAAAATGCCGAAATGGAAGAGCGAAGCGGCAAGCGCCGCATCCGCGCCGCCCTTCGTGAGCACGTCGTAAAAATGCTCTTTCTCCCCCGCGCCGCCCGAGGCGATCACGGGGATATTCACCGCTTGCGCCACCGCGCGCGTCAGTTCGAGATCGAAACCCTCTTTGGTGCCGTCGCAATCCATGCTCGTGAGCAGCACCTCGCCCGCGCCCGCGCGCTCGGCTTCTACCGCCCATTCGACGGCGTCCAACCCCGTTCCCACCGTGCCGCCGTTCGCATACACCTCGTACCTGCCCCGCCCGTTTTTCTTTGCGTCGATGGCGATCACGACGCACTGCCGCCCGAATTTCATCGCGGCATCGCTCAGCAAATTTTTATTTTTGATCGCCGCCGAATTGACGGCGATCTTATCCGCCCCGCACGAAAGCATTTTGCGGAAGTCTTCCAAAGTACGGATGCCGCCGCCCACCGTAAGGGGCAAAAACACCTGCTCGCTCGCGCGCGAAAGCACGTCCCAAACGGGCTGCCTGCCGCGGCTGCTCGCCGTAATGTCCAAAAAAACGATTTCGTCCGCGCCCATCGCGTTATAAAGCCGCGCCGTTTCCACGGGATCGCCCGCATCGACAAGCCCCCCGAACTGCACGCCCTTCACGACGCGCCCGTCCTTGATATCCAAACACGGAACGATACGCTTGCCGATCATTGCAGTTCCTCGCACGCGCGGCGCAGATCGAGCGCACCCGTATAAACCGCTCTGCCGAGGATCGCGCCGTAAACGCCCTTTTCTTTCAAGCGGTGCAAATCGTCCAACCCGCGCACGCCGCCCGAGGCGATCACGTTCAGCCCCGTTTCTTTTTGCAAACGCGCGCTCTCTTCGGCGTTGACGCCCGTCAGCGCGCCGTCGCGTCCGACGTCGGTAAACACCGTATCGCGCACGCCCTTTTCGAACGCGAATTTCCCGAACGCAAACGCATCGATCCTCGTCGTCTGCGTCCAGCCCTTTACGGTGAGAAACCCGTCTTTTGCGTCGATGCCCGCGACGATTTTATCGCCGAAATCGCATACGGCGCGCTCGAACAGCACAGGATCTTCCGTGCAAACCGTGCCGAGCACGATACGGCTTGCCCCCGCCTCCAACCGTTCGCGCATCGCAGCGTACGAACGCAAGCCGCCGCCCGACTGCACGGGCAGACCGAGCGCGGCGATTTTTTCGAGCAAATGATGAAATCGGCTTTGTCCGCCGAACGCGCCCGAAAGATCGACGACGTGCAGCGCCCGCGCGCCGCAATCGAAAAACGATTTGGCGCAATCGAGCGGATCGCCGTAATCGGTCACGTTCTCCCGTTTTCCGTAGAGCAGCCGCACGGCGCGCCCTTCTAATATGTCGATTGCAGGAAATAATTTCATATCGATCCTCTGATTTTTGTATGTTTCTGTCACCCTGAGCGAAGCCGAAGGGTCTTGCTAAATTTTCAAAAAATTTTCAAGCAGCTGCAAGCCCCGCTCACCGCTCTTTTCGGGGTGAAACTGCACGCCGTACACATTGCCCTTGTTTACCGCCGCAGGAAATTCCGTGTGATATTCGCACGTTGCGATCATGCCCTCGCCCGCCGTCGTCGCGCGGTAGCTGTGCACGAAATAAAATTGCGTTCCCTCGGGTATCTGAGCAAAGAGCGGCGTGCGCAAATTGTAAACGCCGTTCCAGCCCATGTGCGGAATTTTTCCCTGCGTAAAGCGTTCCGCGCGCCCCTGAACGAAGCCCAAACCGCGGTGCACGCCCTCTTCGTCGCTTTCTTCGAGCAGAAACTGCATACCGAGGCAAATGCCGAGGACGGGCGTATCGTCGGCGCGCTGCCGCAAATACGCGTCGAATCCCCGTTCGCACAGATTGCGCATGCCCGCCGCAAAGCTGCCCACGCCGGGGAGAACAAGCCGCGAACAGCCGTTCAAGCCGCGCGGCTCGCAACTTACAACGCTTTGCTCGCCGAGGAACTCGAACGCCTTTTGCACCGAACGCAGATTGCCCATGCCGTAATCGAGAATGCCCGTCATGCGAGCACGCCCTTCGAGGAAGGAATCTTATCCGAAACGATCGCCGCCGCGTCGCGCACGCACAGCGCGAACGCCTTGAAGATCGCTTCCGCCTCATGGTGGGCGTTGCCCCTGCGCAAAAGCTTGATGTAGAGATTGACGCCTGCATGCAAGGAGAACGCGCGGAAAAATTCTTCGACCAATTCCAAATCGAATTCGCCCGTTTTTCCGCTTAGCGGCGTTTCAAACGAGAGAAACGCTCTGCCGCTCCAATCGAGCGCGACGAGCGCGCACGTTTCGTCCATGGGTACCGTTCTATCCGCGAAACGCGCGATGCCGCGCTTATCGCCCAACGCCGTTTTGAAGCATTCGCCCAAGACGATGCCCGTATCTTCCACGCTGTGGTGCGCGTCCACGCGCAGATCGCCCTTGCACGTAAGCGTAAGGTCGCACCTTGCGTGCACGGCAAACAGTTCGAGCATATGGTCGAAAAATCCCACACCGCTGTCGATTTCTGCTTTGCCCGTTCCGTCTACGTTGAGCGTAAGGGCAACGTCCGTTTCTTTTGTCGTCCGTTTGAGTTGTGCCGTTCTCATTTGTTTTCCTCCTTCGTTCTCGATAACGCCGCCAACGCATGCGCTTCCAGCCCTTCGCTGCGGGCAAGCGCGGCAACGTCGTCCGCGTCGCGCACGATCGCCTCTTTCGAGTAGCGGATCACGCTCATTTTCCGCGTGAACACGTCCTCGTTGAGCACCGAAAAGAATTTCGCGCTGCCGCCCGTCGGCAGAATATGGCTCGGTCCTGCAAAATAATCGCCCACGGGTTCGGGCGTATACGCGCCCAAAAACACCGCCCCCGCCGCCGTGATCGAAGAAAGCAATTCGTTGCAGTCGCGCGTGTACAGCTCCAAATGCTCGGGCGCGATCGCGTTGCACAGCTCTACCGCTTCCGCAGTGTCGTTCACGACGATAATGCCCCCGTTGCGTTCGATCGACTGCAAGGCGATCTCCCTGCGCGGCAGCGACTGCAAACGCTTTTCTGTACATGCGGAAATTTCTTTTGCCTTCTCTTCGCCCGTTACGATCACGATCGCGCGCGCAAGAACGTCGTGCTCGGCTTGCGAGAGCACGTCCGCCGCCACGCAATCGGCGTCCGCGTATTCGTCCGCGACGATAACGATTTCGCTCGGACCTGCGAGCATGTCGATCCCGACTTGTCCGTAAACCTCTTTTTTGGCGAGCGTCACGTAGATATTGCCCGGTCCCGCGATCACGTCCACCTTGTTCACGCTCTTCGTGCCGTACGCGAACGCGCCGACCGCCTGCGCGCCGCCCATTTTATAAACCTCGTGCGCGCCGCATTCCTTTGCCGCGACCAAGGTAAGCGGATGCACCGTTCCGCCCTTTGCGGGCGTTGCCACGGCGATGCGTTTTACCCCCGCCGCCCGCGCGGGAAGAACCGCCATGAGCACGGAGGACGACAGCGGCGCCGTGCCTGCTGGCACATAGATCCCCGCCGAACGGACGGGGCGCACGACGTAACCCGTCAGCACGCCGTTTTCTTCCCGCAAGCAGTCTTTCCGCCCCGCACGCATGTGGTAGGAAAGCACGTTTGCGATTGCCTTTTTCAAACTTTCTAACAAAGCGCGATCGACGGCGGCATATGCCGCGGCAAACTCCTCTTCGCTGACGCGCAGCGTGCCGGCATCGAGCGCGGCATTGTCGAATTTACGTTCGTACTCAAAGAGCGCATCGTCGCCGCGCGCACGCACGTCCTGCAAAATCGCGCGCACCGCGGCAACCTCTTCCCGCTCTTCAAAGGGGCGGTACAGTAACATACCGCAAGTTTCTTTCGTATAAATTTTCATAACAGCGCCTCTCTGAGGTTTTCCACCAAGGGCAGAATTTCCCGCGATTTAAGCTTTAAGCTGACTTTATTTGCCACCAACCGCGCCGATACGGGGAACACCTCTTCGAGCACGGCAAGCCCGTTGGCTTCGAGCGTGGAACCCGTTTGCACGACGTCGAAGATCACGTCGGAAAGTCCCGTAACGGGCGCAAGCTCAATCGACCCGTGCAGCGGAATAATCTCCGCTTCTTCGCCCCGTTCCGCGAACACGCGTTTCGCCGTTTTCACGTACTTCGTCGCCACGCGCAGCAGCGGTTTGCGGTCTTGTGCGCCGCGGTCGGGATACCCCGCGATACACAAACGGCACGCGCCGATTTTGAGATCGAGCAGCTCGTAAAGCTGCCTGTCCTCTTCCAAAAGCGTATCCTTGCCCACCACGCCCAAATCGGCAACGCCCTGTTCGACGTATACAGGCACGTCGGCGGGTTTTACCAAAAAAAATCCGTATCGTTTATCCGCGCTTTCGAGCACAAGCCTGCGCGTATCTTCTTTTAAGGCGGAAACGTCGACGCCCGCGCGTTCCAAAAGCGACGCGCATTCTTCTCCCAACCGTCCTTTCGACAATGCAAACGTGATCACAATTTCTCCTTTCCGATCGTGACGACGCGCCCCTTCGCCGCCCGTTCGCCCTCTTTTCCGTATACCGCGGAAAGGCAAACGCGTTTGCCTTCGCCCGTCAATCTCAGATATTCGCGGTAAGCCCTGCCTTCCGCGCCGCGCTCGCACACAATCGTGATTTCCGCTTCCTGCGGCGCGGGCAAACCGCCCTGCCGCTCCAATGCCGTTAAAATGCGCTTCAAGCCCAAAGCAAACCCGACGGCGGGGATATTTTTTCCGAAATCGTCCGCCAGCCGATCGTATCTTCCGCCGCTCAACACGGGCGCGCCGAGCTTTTCGACCAAGCCCGAAAAGATCACGCCCGAATAATAGGAAAGGCTTTTTACCGCGCCAAGATCGAAACGCAGGTATTCGGCATACCCCATGTCCGAAAGCAGCGCGTAAACTTCCTTCAAATAGGCAAGCGCAGAACGGGCAAATTCGTTTTGCGTAACGCTTTGGGCGCGCTCCAACACTTCCGCGCCGCCGAAGAGCGTGGGCAGCATTAAAACCGCATTAACCGCATCCGCCGCCGCGCCCGCTTTGCGCAGGGCGCGCTCCGCGCCGAACGAATCCTTGCCGTTCACGTAAGAACGCACCTCTTCCGCCTCGTCGCCGTTCAGTCCGCATTCTTGCAGCAAGCCCTTGAAAAACCCCACGTGTCCGATATCGACGATAAAGTTTTTCAGCCCCGCCGCCTGCAAACATTCGATTGCAAAAGCGACCGTCTGCGCGTCGGAAAACGCCCCTTCTTCCCCCAGGCGCTCCACGCCCGCCTGATAGACTTCTCTGCCCCAGATCCCGCCCGCCTCGCGCAGATCCCACTTATCGGCGAAATAATAGAGCCGCGCGCCGCCCGCGGGAAGTTTGGTCGCCGCAAGACGCGAAATGGCAAGCGTGACGTCGGGACGGAGCACCAAGAGTTTTCCGTCGGTATCCGAGAGCTTAAACATTCTCTCCTGCGGCACCGCGTTGCCGATACGCGCATACGTATCGTAATATTCGAGCGCCGCCGTTTTCACGGGAGCATAGCCGCCCCGCTCGAACAGCTGCGTGAGCACGGCGCGCAGCCGCTGCAAATGCGCGCATTCCGCGCCGTAAATATCCTGTACGCCCGCAGGCAGTCTGCCGATATCCGCCATACCGTTTCTCCTTGTTTTTCTTATTGTCCGCTCTTGCCGTAGTTTGAAAGGACGCGCGCCGAAGGGTCGTTCACGTCGCACCCCGCCCAAGCGCGATTGGGCATCCAATAATCTGCGATCATATGCGCCTGCCCGGGATAATATTTCTCGAAGATCTCACGGTATAAAAGCGCTTCCTTCGTAAAGGGTTTGCAGTGATAAGCATACCGTTCGGCAATGCGTTCCCAATCGCCGCCGTAGAGCGTTTGCGCGTATTCCTTCAAATCGTCGACCATGGAATGCCCCACCGCGTCGGAAAACGCCGCTTTTTCGCGGTAGAGGATCGAACGGGGCAGATAACCGCCCTCTTCAAACGCGCGCCGCAACAGATATTTCCCCGTGTTGTAACGGTTCAGCTTGCGTTCGGGATCGATGCTCATCACGTACCGCACAAAATCCAAATCGCCGAAGGGCACGCGCGCTTCCAAGGAATTGACGGAAATGCACCTGTCCGCCCGCAGCACGTCGTACATGTGCAGCTCGCGCACGCGTTTTTCCGCTTCCGCTTGAAACGATTGCGCGTCGGGCGCGAAGTCGGTGTATTTATAGCCGAACAATTCGTCGGAAATTTCCCCCGTCAATAGCACGCGGATATCGCTCGATTCACGGATTTTTTTGCAGATGAGATACATGCCCATGCTCGCGCGGACGGTCGTAAGATCGAACGTCGCCAGCGCTTTGATTACCGTATCGAGCGAGGAAAGCACCTCTTCGCGCGTCATGGTAAACGAAGTATGGTCGCTGCCGATATAGTCGGCGGCTTCCTGCGCGTATTTCAGATCGATCGCGTCTTTTTCCATGCCGATCGCAAACGTGCGAATAGGTTTTTTGAGCAGTCTTTGCGCCACGGCGCACACGAGCGAAGAATCCAATCCGCCCGAAAGAAGAAAGCCCAAAGGCGCATCGGCGTCGAGCCGCTTTTCGATCCCCGCAATCAGCTTTTCGCGAATATTTTTGCAGAGAACGTCGGTCTCCGCCTTTTCGACGCTCGATACGTGCGTGATATCGCAGTACCGCACGAACGCGCCGTTTTCATAATAATGACCGGGCGGAAAGGGAAACACTTTTTCCGTGATCGAAACAAGGTTTTTGGGTTCGCTTGCAAACGCGATTTTTCCGTCCGGCATGTATCCGTAATACAGCGGTCGGATGCCTATGGGATCGCGCGCGGCAAGATAGATTTGTTTCTTCGCGTCGTAAATCACGCAGGCAAATTCCGCGTCGAGCATGGCGAACATTCTTGCACCGTATTTTTTATATAAGGGTAAAAGAATTTCGCAATCGCTTTGCGATCGAAAGGCAAACCCCTCTTCTTCGAGCCTTGCTCTTACCGCGCGGAATCCATACAGCTCGCCGTTGCAAACCGCAAAGGTATCGCCGTCGTAAAACGGCTGCATGCCCTTATGATCGAGTCCCATGATCGCAAGGCGGTGGAAACCGACGTACCCCGTTCCCGCCTCGCTAAAACGGCTTAAATCGGGGCCGCGCGATCGGGTTTCGTAAAACGCTTTCTCCGCTTCGGCGTACGAAACGCCCTTGCCCGTCGTTACAAAAATCGAACACATACCGTCACCTCCGTTTTCTGATCGGGCGGGAGTATAAAAAAAGCTACCCGTCCTTTTCCATTAGGACGGATAGAATATCCGCGGTGCCACCTAATTTACCGTATCGCTACGGTCGCTCGCGTCTCAATCAAGACTTCCTCTTTTACGCAGCGGTTACGGCGCCCCTACTCGATCGCTCTTTGGGTTTGCAGCTCGGAAGGGTTTTTCGTCCGCGGCGTCTGCGGGGTTCGCACTCTCTCCCGCTCACTGTACAAGACCGCTCTGCGAATTACTCCTCTTCGTCTTGGCTTTTTTGTATTATAATCTATATTTATATCTATGTCAAGTATTTGAAAGAAAATTACTCAAAAAAATAAGTGAAACTTATTCAGTTAAAAAATCTTCACGGTTTAAGCCCGCGCGCAGCTTTTCGAGCGCGCGTTTTTCGATGCGCGATACATACGAACGCGAGATGCGAAGCTTAACGGCGACTTCACGCTGGGCAAGCGGAATTCCGCCGTCAAGCGCATACCGCATACAGATCACGGTAATTTCCCGATCGCTCAGCAGCGTTTTCACGGCGCGCAAAAATTTCTCCTGCATGAGCGACTGCTCCACGCTGCCGAACACTTTATCCTCTTTTTCAAACAGCAGATCCATAAGCGTCAGCTCGTTTCCGTCTTTATCCGTTCCCACGGGATCGGTAAGCGAAACGTTGTTCTTATGCTTTTTGGAAGAACGGATCAGCATTAAAATTTCGTTTTCGATACAGCGCGCGGTATACGTGGCAAGGCGTACGCCCCGCTCGGGCTGAAAGGAATTGATCGCTTTGATGAGTCCGATACTGCCAACCGAAATCATGTCGTCGGTTTCCGCCGCGCCGTTGTATTTTTTTACGACGTGCGCCACAAGCCGCATATTGTGTTTGACAAGCATGTCTTTCGCATGCTTATCTCCCTGCGCGGCAAGCTGCAAATATTTGGTTTCGTCCTCTTTGGAAAGCGGCTTGGGATAACTCCCCTCGGACACCGAACCCGTAAAAAAGAAAAGCCGCCCCAGCACGGCATACAGCATTTCGAGCATCGTTTCACCTCTCCCTTATGGTATGACGGGCACGTTTTGTCCCATGACAAAAAATACGGCTTTTCCTTGGTTATTCCATTCTTTTTACAACGCCTTTTCGGTCGACCTTACAGCCTTCTTCCACGACGCCGCGCACGCTTGCAAGCGGCATTACAACCGAACGCCTACCGATGATTGTTCCGGGATTGAGCACGGCGTTGCAGCCGACCTCCGCCCGATCGCCCACGATCGCCCCGAATTTACGCAAACCCGTTTGCAATTCCGTTTCGCCGCGCACGCTGATATTTTGTTTATCGAGCCGCACGTTGGAAGTGATCGCCCCCGCCCCCATGTGCGCGCGATACCCCAAAATACTGTCGCCCACGTAATTAAAATGCGGCGCTTGCGCTCCGTCGAAGAGAACGCAGTTTTTTAGCTCGACGCTGTTGCCGACCACACAGCCTTCTCCGACGAGCACGCCTCCGCGCAAAAACGCACCGTGACGCACTTGCGCGCCCGCACATATCACGCAGGGCGGCATGATCAACGCGGACGGCGCGATACATGCGCTTTCGTGCACCCATACGCCTTCCGCTACGGCTGTGTATTTTTCATCCAATTCCGCCCCGTGCGTTTGAAGATAATGCTTCAAGCCTGCAAGCGCCTGCCACGGGTACGCGAACGAATCAATGTATTCCCCCGCAAGGGATTTTCGGTAATCGAGTTGCGCATGAAAATCCATGATTCATACGTATGCACGGCACCGAAATAACGTTCTTTCGCCTTGAAATAAAAGAACATTCCGCTCATATTTTTTGACAATTTTTGCGCAGACTTTTTGCCGTTATTTCCAAAATTTGGGAATATTTCCAATTTTCAGATTGTTAAAATTTTTATGACGTAACACAAAGGAGTAAAAATTTATGCAACTGTCTGACGCTATTTCCGCACGTATCAACGAACTTCTCGAAGAACGCGCATGGACGAACTACAAGCTTTCGGGACAAAGCGCCGTGCCCAATTCGACCGTTTCCAATTTGTTATTATGTAAATGCAAAGGCTGCAATGTTTGCACTTTGCTAAACATCGCAAGAGGATTCGGCATTACGCTGCAAGAACTGTTTGCATCCGATTTATTCGCGCCCGAAAACCTCGACGACGATAACTAAATCGTAACGCGAAAAATAATTTTTCAGCCGTTCGGAATCGAACGGCTTTTCGGCGTGCGTTTGAAATGCAAACACCTGTAATAAATGAGCAAGAGTTACCTAAAAGAATGCTTATTTCAAGTTAACGTGAATATTCAAAAAATAATTGACAATATTTTCGACTGTGCGATATGCGCAATACACAACCCAAACAATCCAAGTATACTGCCATTTTTGAGATATAACACTAACTGTAATATATAATAAAGCCACAACAATGGCAATAATCCAATTCATAATTTTTTTATGCTTACGTATTATGACGTTACTTCTGTTTAGTGCGGATTTTACGTTTTCTTCCGAAATGTTTTTATAATCGCTATCGTTTATCCGTTCGCCGTTTAATATTTCATTTATGCTCACACCATAAAATTTACTTAAAATTTGCAGCATTTCAACAGGCGGTAAATAATTTCCGTTTTCCCAACGTGAAACGGTTTTATTCGTCACGCCGATTTGTTCGCCCAATTCATCTTGCGTAAGATTTTTTTCTTTCCGCAATTCAGCTAAAAAGGCACCGATTAATTGCATATTCATAATGAATATCTCCTTCTGTCCGATAACACTATTATAGCACTTATAAACGGAAAAGCATTGCCCATAAACAGCGAATTTGAAACAAATATGAAATATATCACAGAACATGCGGCAGGGCGGCAGGCGTTTGAATAAATGAATAAACTCGCCGCAAAAGAAATACGCACACATAAGTGTGCGTATACGTCTCGTGTGGTGGAACTGAAAGCGGCAAAAACGCACACCGTAATATATAAGATAAACAGACGGGAATTTTATTGCGCCGTAGATTTGCCGCTGTCAGACTACCCGCTGTATGGCAAACAGTTAGTCGCAAGGGGCTAACCGCTCACGGCTTGCCCGTTCGGTTGCAAGGGCTGTCATAGCGTCCTTATAAATACGCTTTGACAGCCTTTTTGCTTGCTCCCTATCGGGCGGCAGTTTGGCGTAAATGTTTTTGCTTTGGTCGTTAAAATAGATAATTGTTATTCTGAGCGGCATTTGCTTATTCATATTTGAAATTCCTTTAATTCTTAATAACCCAACCCCACCCACAGCAGGCTTGTTTTCCGTTCCGTGTTCCGTAGTGCCAATTAGGTAATAATAGCGTGAAAGTCCTAAAATGCTGCGACGCGCGACGTAGTGCCAATTAGGTAATAGTATGCTTATTGCCACTGCGGGCGGCTGTCGCCGCCCGCATATCGCCACATTTGCCCCGAAAAGTGTTACAGTGTTACGGGGTGGACTAGGTAATACTATGTCCACCCCGTCGGCATAACGCTTGAATTTGCGTTACACGTTACGGGGTGAACGGGTAATATTATATACTGCAATCGCGTAATTGTTTTTGCAAGCGTTTGCGTATTGTTTTCATACGTTGCGATATAGCGGTATGCGATACGCCGATTTGTTCCGCTATCGCTCTGTAACTCATTTCCTCGAAATAGAATTTACGCACCAAATCGCGCCGTTTGTCCGATAGAGTAAGCAACGCTTTATGTACGCGCTCGGCGTCTTCTTTCCGCACAATTTCCGCGAATATGTCTATACGCTTGTCCTCATAATCTATTCCCATATCGGTAAAGTAGTATAGCGAGGTATGCCGCCTTGTTTCTTTCCAATGATAACGTTTTTCTTTTTGTAATAATTCCAAGTGTATCAAGTAAATATCTTCCGTAACCTCGACGGCGTTTGTCGTTCCGTCCACAAATTTATAGATTATTATTTGCATATAGAAAGCCTCCACTTATAAGCACGGCGGTGGCGTTGTGGTAAGTTTTTTATAAAAATTCTTGAAAATAAAAAAGCCCGACAAACTTTCAGACTTAATTCAGTCCTAAAAATTTGTCGGGTTTTCACTCTTTCATAGAGAGCCATAACACCTATGACAAACGCCAGCCATAAACGGGCGTGCGCTTACAGCCCCGTATTAGTTAGTGGGTATGTAGTGCGTTTGTTATGAAGTGCCAAATAAAAAAAGAATTGAGTGCGCCATTTCCAGCTCCCGAAAGTTTTTTGTCGTTTTACTTTCGTACACTCAATTCTTTATTTGCTATAAAGATTTATTCGGTTGTTAGGTTTTATCTGATAATACTTTTAATACTTTTTGAATAATGATTTTGCCGTCCTTGATTTCTATAAGTAGTTTTGCCTTGCATTTCGGGCAATATATTTCTACGTTCGAGCCGTCGCCAGCCTTAAATAATTTATACCCGCAGTCGGGGCAAACAATGTATGAGGTCATAATTATTTTTTGAGGTCCCGTAATTCGATTTTATCAAGATAAGGTCTACTTTTATTTAACAAGGCAATATCAAAAGGTTTACCGTGCGCGGGGTAGATTGCTTTTATCTTTTTATTGT
>CAJUGP010000024.1 GCA_910586365.1 uncultured Christensenella sp.
GGTGGGAATCGCTCACGCAGACGACCGCGAACGCCTCTTTAATCGTCTTTTCAGTGAGCTGCCGCGCGCGGAATTCAGGCGCGTATTTGATTTTCGCTTCGTCGAGCGCCTGCTTCGCATGCTCCGACATGGGCGCGCCTTCCTCGGCGTTCAGCCCTGCCGACTGCACCGTATACCAAGCGATCTTACGGCGTTTGAGCTCCTGACGGAGCGCCGCTTCCGCCATGGGAGAACGGCAGGTGTTGCCCGTGCAGACGAACACGATCTTCTTATGTTTCATGATCCCTCCCGAACGCGCGGCAAAAACGGTTCAAAACGCCGTCCATCACGCCGCCGCGTTCTTTCGGTTCGATTGCGATCAGCAGCGTCGCCTTTTGTTCGCCCTCGCGTAAAACGGCGTAGAGCCGCGCCGCCATTTCCGCAGGATCGCCCCCCAAATCAAGCGCGTTCCCCGAAAGAAACGGTAGCAAGGCGCGTTCGCAAACGTAAAACGGCGTACCGCCTGCGCGCAACTCCTCTTCGTAACAAAGACGCGCTTTTTCGCGTTCTTCCGCCGAAAAACACGCTGTGCGGCACTTCGGCGCGTAATGTTGGTGCGCCATGCCGGGGCTTTTGGGTTTTTCGCCCGTGCGCATACGGTACACGGCACACTTGCCTGCCACGCTTTCGATCATCTCGCGCGTGACAAGCCCCGCGCGCAAAATCTGCGGAACGTCGCCCGTACAGTCGAGCACGGTGCTTTCGATCCCGCCCGAACAGGCGCCGCCGTCGAGAATAAGCGGAATTTCACCTTGGAAATCGTCGTACACGTGGCGCGCCGTAACGGGCGAAACGTGCTTGGATTTATTGGCGCTCGGCGCGGCGATCGGTAAACCGACCGTGCGCAAAAACGCCTGCGCCGTCTCGGACGAAGGCACGCGCACCGCAAGCGTGTTCAGTCCGCACGAAACGAGCGGACTGACCTTCCCGACAGAAGGATAGACCATGGTCAAAGGGCCGGGGAGAAACGCGCGCTCCAACGCCTTTGCATAAGGCGGAATATCATCGACGAGCGCGGACAAATCGTAATCTCTGTGCACGTGCACGATAAGCGGATTGTCGGCAGGTCTGCCCTTCAATGCAAAAATATGCGCCACCGCGCCGCCGTCAAACGCATTCGCGCCCAAACCGTACACCGTTTCGGTATGAAAGGCTACGACGCCGCCCCTTGCGATCTCCTCTTTGGCAAACGCAAGCGCCTTTTTGTCGGGCGGGCTGATCCGCGTGATCATTCCTGCGGCGGCTCCCCGCCGTCGAACGAATACGCATCGCCGCCGTCGTAACCGCCGAAGTCCTCTTCCGAAGGCGGCGGAGGCGCGCTGTAATGTGGTTCCTCTTCCGGTCTGCCCGTGTCTTCCGCGTCGATAAACGTCGTCCTCTCGCCGATAAAGCGCAGCGGAACGCGTCCGGGGCTGCCGTTTCTGTGCTTTGCGATCGTAAGATACGCCGCGCCCTTGACGATATTCTTTTTCGCCATTTCCTCGGGCGAAATACCCACGTCGGGGCGGTTGATGAACATGACGATATCGGCGTCCTGCTCGATTGCGCCCGACTCTCTCAGGTCGGAGAGCTGCGGCTCTTGCGTTTGGATACGGCGCAGCTGCGAAAGCGCGATCACGGGCACGTTGAGTTCCTTCGCCATGATTTTGAGGTTACGCGTGATCTGCGAAACCTCTTGCTGACGGTTTTCAAACGAATTGCCGCCGCCCTTGCCCACGTTGTCGCCGCCCATGAGCTGAATATAGTCGATCATGACGAGGTCAAGCCCCTGCGCCGTGGAAAGACGGCGGCATTTGGAAAGAATTTCCGCGGGCGTGACGCGCGAGCTGTCGTCGATGAAAATCTTCGATTTCTGCAATTTATCGCTTGCGCGCATGAGATTGCGCCACTCGCTTTGATTGAGCTTGCCCGAAAGCGCCTTTTCCATGGAAACCTGCGCATACGAGCATAAAAGACGCTGCACGATCTGTTCGCGGGGCATTTCGAGCGAGAACACCGCCGCCACCTTGCCTTTATTAAGGCAGGCATGCCCGACGATGTTCATGGAGAACGACGTCTTGCCCATACCGGGGCGGGCGGCAAGCACGATCAGATCGGATTTTTGCAAGCCGTTCGTCATCTTATCGAGCAGCGTGAAGCCCGTTTCCACGCCGCGGTAGGCGTTGGGGTTGGATTGAATCGTTTCAAATTTATCGATCACGGACTGAATGGCGGCGCCGTCCTCCAGCCCCGCCAAATCGCCGTTGTCCTCTTTTTTGGAAATGTCGTAAATGAGTTTTTCGGCATACGAGATCGCCTCGCGTTCCTCTTTGCCCTGCCGCGAATTTTCGACGATCGACTGCGCCGCGCGGATAAGCGAACGGTTTACCGCGTCGCGCTTGACGATCTCCAAATACTGCTTGTAGTTTGCGGCGGACGGCGTGCTGTCGGCAAGCTCGGTAATATGGCGGATCCCGCCCGCTTTTTGCAGCGTGCCGTCGTGTTCGAGGCGGTCGGTCAGCGTAACGACGTCGATCACCTTATGTCCGCCGTATACCTTTTTCATGGCAAGCAGAATTTCGCGGTGCGACTCCTGATAAAAATCGTCCTCGTCGAGCGTTTCGAGAAGATCGGCTTGCACCTCGGCGTCGATGAGCATGCAGCCGAGCAGCGCCGCCTCCGCGTCTAAATTGTGCGGCATGGTGGTATTTGCCATAAAACTTTCTCCTTCGTCCTCTGAAATGCCGTTACGCTTTCACAAATTCGTCGAGCGCGTCGGAGAACGAGCGCATGGCGGCTTCAAACGTTTCTTCCTTCGTTAAATCGGCGCCCGCAAGCCGCAAAAGCGAAACGGGATCGGTCGAGCTGCCGCCCGAAAGGAAGGCAAAATAATCGTTCACCGCGCTCTGTCCTTCGCGCAGGATACGCTCGGCAATGCAGATCGCCGCCGTGATCCCCGTCGCGTATTTGTAAACGTAAAACGAATTGTAAAAATGCGGGATACGCGACCACTCAAATCCGATTTGCTCGTCGTGCGTGACCGCGTCGCCGTAATAGCGCTGATTGAGCGCGTAATAAAGCTCGGTCAGATTATCCTTGTTGAGCGGCTCGCCCGCTTCCGCCTTCGCGTGCGCCTGCTCCTCGAATTCGGCAAACTGCGTTTGGCGGAACAGCGTCGTGCGGATCATATCCATGTAATAGCCGAGCAGATATTTTTTGAGCTTTTTGTCCTCGGTAGACGAAAGCAGATATTTAAGCAACAGCACTTCGTTCACCGTGCTCGCCACTTCCGCGACGAAGATACGGTAATCGGATTTGGCGTACGGCTGCGTTTCGCACGAAAAATACGAATGAATGGAATGCCCCATTTCGTGCGCGATCGTAAACACGTCGTGCGTGGTTTTCTGATAGTTCAAGAGAACAAACGGGTGCGTGCCGTAGGTGAAAATGGAATACGCGCCGCTGCGCTTGCCCGTCGTTTCCATGACGTCGATCCAACGCTCGTCGCGTCCCTTTTTGAGCAGTCGGGCGTAATGCTCGCCGAGCGGCGCAAGCCCCTTTAACACCAATTCGTACGCTTCCTCGTACGATAACTTCAACTCGGCGTCCTCCACGAGCGAAGGGTAAATATCGTACATGTGCATGTCTTGGTAGCCGAGCGTCTCTTTGCGCACCTGCATGTAACGGTGCAAGGCGGGCAGCCCTTTGTTTACGGCGTTCAGAAGCGCGGCATATACGCTTGCTTCCACGTCCTCCTGAAAGAGCGCCATGGAAAGACAGCTTTCATACCCGCGCGCGTTTTTCATGAAGATATCGCTGCGCACGTTGCCGTAATAGGTAATCGCCAGCGTGTTGAGAATCTTGCGGTACGCGCCGTAATACAGTTCAAACGCTTCTTTGCGTTTTTCGCGGTCTTTTCCGTTGAGAATCACCGAATATAATCCGTGCGTCAACTGCTGTTTTTTGCCCTCGTATTCGATTTCGGGCAAATCAAGTTCGGCATTGTCGAGCATGTTGAACACTTCGCCCGCAACCTGCAACGGCTCTTGCGCCAACGCAAGCAATTTTTCTTCCTTTTCGGTGAGAATATGCTTTTTCTCCGCGATCAGCCGTTTCAACGTATAGTCGTATGCTTTCAGCCGTTCGTCGTTTACGAAAGAAAGCAACGTTTTTTCGTCGAGCGCAGTCAACTCGGGCGTAAAAAACGCCGTTTGCGCGCCCAAACGCGAAAATACCGCGATCGTTTTGTTGAGATATCCCCCGTATTTGGTATTGCGCACGTCCTCGTCGTGCTTCATATGCGCGTAAATATACAGTTTCTGAATCTTACGCTCGACCGCTTCCTCGGCTTCGAGATAAGCAAGAAGCCGTTCCGCCGTCGTAAGCGTGCCGCGGTACGAAGAAAAATCCAATTTCCCTTCCACTGCGGAAAAGTCGCGCTCCCACGCTTCGTCGTCGGGATAAATATCCTCGATCTTCCATTTGTATTTTTCTGCCACTTCGTTTCTTTCCATGAGAACCGCTCCTTTTTAATTTTTGAAACTGTGTACGGGCGCGGGGATCAACCCGCCGCGCGCAATCAATTTTTCGCTTGAACCGCCGTGCACTGGCATGACGGGCGCTTCGCCCAACAGCCCGCCGAAGCTCACCTTATCGCCCACCTTTTTATCGGGTGCGGGAATGACGCGCACCGCCGTCGTTTTGGCGTTGATCATGCCGATCGCCGCTTCGTCGGCGATAATCGCCGAAACGGTCGAGGCGGGCGTATCGCCGGGGATCGCGATCATGTCAAGCCCCACCGAACAGACGCAGGTCATCGCCTCTAATTTGTCGATCGTAATGTTTCCGCTTGCCGCCGATTCGATCATGCCGATATCCTCGGAAACTGGGATAAACGCGCCCGAAAGTCCGCCGACGCGCGAGGACGCCATCAAGCCGCCCTTTTTCACCGCATCGTTGAGCATGGCAAGCGCGGCGGTCGTGCCGTGGCAGCCCACGACTTCCAACCCCAGCTCTTCCAAAATATGCGCGACCGAATCGCCCCGCGCGGGCGTCGGCGCAAGCGACAAATCGACGATGCCGAACCGCGCCCCGAGCCGCTGCGCCGCTTCTTTGGCGACGAGCTGACCCGCGCGCGTGATTTTGAACGCCGTGCGTTTAATCAGCTCGGCGGCGTCGGTCAGATCGGCGTCGGGTACGAATTTGAGCGCGTGATGCACGACGCCCGGACCGGATACGCCGACGTTGATCACGGTGTCCGCTTCGCCCGCGCCGTGGAACGCCCCCGCCATGAACGGGTTATCCTCCACTGCGTTGCAGAATATAACGAGCTTGGCGCAGCCCAAGCCGTCTTGGTCCGCCGTGCGCGCCGCCGTTTCCTTGACGATTTGCCCCATCAGGCGCACCGCGTCCATATTGATGCCCGAATGCGTCGAACCGACGTTGACGGACGAACACAGCCGCATTGTCGTTGACAGCGTTTCGGGAATGGTCTTAATGAATTCTTCTTCGTAATCGGCGGTGCCCTTATGCACGAGCGCCGAATAACCGCCTAAAAAGTCGATCCCGAGGTTCGCGGCAGCCCTGTCGAGCGCGCGCCCGACAAGAGCGCTTTTCTGAGGGAACGCCGCCGTCAGCAGCGAAACGGGCGTGACCGAAACGCGCTTGTTTACGATGGGAATGCCGTACTCGCGCGAGAGCGCCTCGGCGGTCGGAACGAGATTTTCCGCTTTTTTCATCACGCGGTCGTATACGGCGTCCGCCGTTTTTTCCGCGCTGTCGCGGATACACGAAAAGAGCGACAGCCCCATCGTAACGGTACGGATGTCGAGGTGCTCTTTTTCGATCATGTCGATGGTTTCTAATACGTCGAATTTGTTAAACATTTATTATCCTTTGTCAAGCCGCTTGCCTATCTGTTTCTATTTCAATTTTCCCGCTTTGTTTTCCGCTCACGGCATTTTCTAAATACCGTGACTTAAATTAACTTATATATTGTGCATCGCGTCGAAAATGGCGGCGTGCTGAATACGCACGCTCATGCCGATTTTTTTGCCCATCTCTTCCAACTCTTCTTTCAGCTTCATGAAATCGCAGTTCTCGCCCGTTTCCGTCATCATGATCATGGCGAACTGTTCACCCAAAACCGTTTGCGAAATATCCTCGATATTTACGTCGCGCTCGAATAAAAATCCGCTCACTTTTGCGATAATTCCGCGCTTATCCGTGCCCGTCACCGTTACGACCGCTCTCATTCTTCTTCTCCTTCGATGTCCGTAATTTCGTATTCTATGAGTAAATTCCCCTGCGTGATCATGCGCACCTGCTTGCCTTCTTCAAACGGGGGAAAATCCTTTTCGCCGTCAATATAGATCTGCCGCGTCATATCCTCTTCGCTCTTGCGGTTTTTCACCGTGAACAGCGCGACGTTGACGTCGACGCCGTCGCGCGTCGTCCAGTCGTCGATCCCCTCGAAGGGCAAACAGGAAGCTTCCTTCAACCCGACCGAGATAAAACGCATCGCCTTGCAGTATGCGTTGGAACGCTTGAAACAGATACCCATGTACGGGAACGAAAACATGATATACAGCGCCGTCAAAACACAAGCCACGATCTTCATCCAAAGCCCGTTTTTGTCTTGATACGGCAGCATGGAAAAGGCGACGACGAACCCGATCATGCAAAGAACATAAAACGCCGTCACGCCCAAAAATACGCCTAAAATCCTGCGCCGCTGGCGAAAGCACTCCCAAAGATCGTTGTCGTTATAAATTTTCGTCATGAATTACTCCCTTTTGTAATCGGTCTGAATGTAATGATCGCCGTCGTGCCGCTTTTCGTACAGCTCGTAACGGTCGGCATACTCGGCAAAATAAAAATTCTCGTGCCCCTTTACCGTAAAATAACGCACTTCGTCAACAGGCGGCGCGTCCTCTTCGCTCGGCATGGGATCGGGCGGCGTATGTTCGCGCTTGCGCTCCTTGACGCGGCGGCGTTTGAGGAAAAAGACCGACCATGCCGCGACCGTTACGCCGAAGCACAGCGCCGCGCCCGTCCAAAACCAAACGACCTTTCCGCCCGCAAACGCGTTGAAAAACAACTGCGCCGCGCCGCACGCGGCAAGATAAAGCGTCAGAATGCGAATTTTAAGCGCTCTTAAAATATTATAAGCGATTTTACAGCACAACGCAAGCAAATGCGCCGCGCCCGAAAAAACCGTTTTGAAAAATTTTCCGATCGCGCGCATGAAACGGCTTTAACGGGCGATAAAGAGCAGCCCGAGCGTGTTCCTGCCGCAGTGCCCCGTGATCACCGATCCTGCCACCGTTTCGCAGATCTCGCGGAAGGAAAAGAGCGATTTGGTCTTTTCGATTGCATAATCCACGATCTCCCGATCGGCGTTGCTGTGCGTGATAAAGCAGCGCGTCTCATCGTAGGCGGGGTACTGTTCGGCAAGATCGTCGATATAATTGGAAATACATTTTTTCATGTTTCCGCGGTAACGCTTGTCCGCAAAAAGCTGCCCGTCGTGCATCTCGATCAACGGGTGAATCTTTAAGAGATTGGCGCCGTACATCGCCATGCGCGAGCATCTGCCGCCCTTGTAGAGATAATCGAGGCGATCGGGCACGAACGACGTGTTCGTTTTGGGAATAAGCGTCTGTATTACGGCGGCGATCTCTTCCGCGCCTTTTCCTTCCGCGGCAAGATCGGAAGCCTTCATCACGAGAAGCCCCTGCCCCGACGAAAGCGCCTTGCTGTCGATCACCGTCACCTTGCCCTGAAAGCTCTTCGCCGCTTCCGCCGCATGGTCGTAGGAGGAAGAACTCTTCGCCGAAATATTGAAATGCAGAAGCGCGCCGCCGCCCTCTAATTCCCGCGCGAAAAACTCCTCGTAATCGGCAATCGCGGGCGCGGAGGTTTTGGGCAGAACGCCCGTCTTTTCCACGTACTCAAAAATATCCTGCGGCATGATCTCCACGCCGTCGCGGTAGCTTTTATCCCCTAAAATCACCGAAAGCGGCATGATCGCAATGTTGCGCTCTCTACCGTATTCACCCAAATCGCACGTGCTGTCCGCTGAAATCTTTACCATAAGTACAACTCCTTTTTTATCATGATTTGCCGCTCTAACTCGGCGAAAACGTTTCTACCGCTCTCCTTTTTGGTGGTATAGCCTTTGATTTTAATCGCCCATTCGGGCACGACGCCGACAATATCGGAATAATATAAACAACCGACTTCGGTGGAATCTCTGCTGATCGGTCGGTTATCGCCGAGGAAAAAGATCTGCCCCGCGCGCACTTCCGTTTCCGAAAAATCGGGCGTAACGCCTTTTATATACGGTTCGTCGAGCGGCGTAAAATCCTCTTCGCCCGCTTTTTTGAGCGAAACGACGCCCCGTTCGCATTTGACGCAATCGCCTTCGAGCGCGATCAGCCGTTTTATGATGCGCTCGGTTTTCGGCTCGAACAGTCCGCTGTGCCCCTTCACGTCTATGATCACCACGTCGCCCCGTTCGGCAACGAAATTCACGCGCTCGGCGTACAGAAAATCGCCGCTTTGCAGCGTGTTTTCCATCGACTCACCCTCGACTTCGACGACGAAATAGGCGTTGACGAACCACAGGTTAAACACCGTGAACGCAACGAGGAGCAAAACGGCAAACGTGCAAAGCGCGGAAAAAATTTTGCCCGCGCGCGTTTCCTGCCGCTCGTTGAGCATTTTGGGGCGGTCAATCATCGCTTTCCTCCGCCACGCGCCGCACGCGTTTTTTCAGCTCGTCGAGCGTCAGCATCACCGCCCTGCCGCACGTTTTACATTTAATTTTCCAATCGGCGCCCGTACGGACGATCTCCCACAGCCTGCCGCCGCAAGGGTGCGGCTTTTTCGTTTCGACCACCGCGCCGAGTTTCAAGGTCAAATCCATAAAACGTTGTTTACGAGAACCTCCCGTTCGCTGTAAAATGCAACCGACACGGCGTGCGTGAAGTCGTTAAGCGACGCGCCGTTTGCCGCCTTGAAATCGAAGGGATCGAGGAAAAAGCTCTTCCACTTGCCGCCGCCTTCCACGTTCACTTCGGCGCAATAGCCCTGTTCTTCGTTCGCGTCGAGATAAAACGTGATCTTCAAACGGGCGTTTTGCTTTGCGTAAGCGTCGAAACGGAAGGAAACGCCCTCGGGCGCGCCGTACCGCGGTTCGCCCACGCGGAACGAAACGATCCCCGCGGACGAGGTGATGCCTTTTATGCCGCCGTAGCCCGCTTCCACTTTTACGTTGGAAGAGCTGTCGGGCATGAAGCAGTCGGCAACCGCCTGCGCGCTCTGGCGCAGCCCGACGAATCCGTTATAGCCGTCGGCGTTGTTATAGATGACGCGGCTCTTCAAGCAGCTGTTTTTATACTGCTTTTCGAGCACGATTTCCTTAATGTTGGAGGTGACGGAAAACCCGTTGGAATATTTTACGAAGCCGTAAACAAGCGCTTTTTTGCTCTCGGTGTAAAGTCCGAGCGGAACGGTGAACACGTTTTCGCCGTTTTTGGGTTCGCCCAAAACACGCGTCCAGTCGCGCGTTTTGGAGCCTGTCACCTTTTCGGTATAAAAGATGCCGCAGTCGGCGATCTCGCCCGCCTTGTCGCCCTTCACCTCGACGACGAGGTTGCCCTCTCCGTCCTCTTTCGCCTCGATCGAAATGGGTTTGCTGATAAATACCGACCGCCCTTTGAGATATTTATCGAGGAACAAATCGACGTTCCGCACCGAATGCGTGCCGATCAAGCCGTTTCCGTGCGCCGAGAAGAGAATGGCTTTTTCGATTTCCGGATTGAGCATGCGGAAGGTATCGTACACCCTGTCGTGATCGTACTTCACGTCGTTTACGGCGGAAAGCAGCAAGACGGGGCATTTTACATAAGGCGCATAGCTCTGCGAATCGATGCCCGCGATATAGCGGTAACGCTCTTCGTCGAACGCGCGTTTGGCGTCGTCGGAATAGCGCTCCATATTTTGATAGGCAAGCCAGCCCGCCGCGCAAACCGATATCATACACCGAAGCGGCGCATACGGCGCGATCTTGAAGAGCACCTCGCCGCCCGTACGCATGCCGATCGCACCCGCCGCCGTCACTTCTTCGCGCGAGGCAAGGTAGCGCGCCGCGTACCGCGCGACCGCCGCCCATTCGTACCAGCTCGTTTCCCGCGCCGTGGGATTCGCGCGCGTTACATGCTCGCCCGCGCGCACGTAGTTGGCATAGTCGATCGCGGCGGGATAACGCGTGTGCAATTCCCTGCCGTTTTCGCCGCAATAATCGACGCACAGCACGCCGTACCCGCTCGATAAAAATCGCTGCACGAAACGTTCGTCGAACGCCATGCCCGCCTCGAACAGAACCATGACCACGGGAAACCGCGCCGCGCCCGCGGGAAACGAATAGCGCGCGTAAATTTTTACGCGTTCTTCGCCGACCTGTCTGCCGTAAAAACAGACGTCGCGTACGGTTATGCCGTCTTCCTGCGTTTCCCCGACGATCTCCTCGCACAAGGGCAGCGCGTCGTCGAAATCCTTCCAAAGCGTGACGGGCGTCAAAATCGAAAATGCCATTTTTCTTTACTCCGTTAATATTTGCGAGCCGTGTTTTTCCGTCGCCTTTTTCACCGACAGCTTACGGCTTATTCTATGCTTCAACTCTTCAACGTGCGAAATGATCCCCACGGTGAGATTTTCGTTTTTGAGCTTTTCCAGACTGTCCATCACGACGTCGACGAGCTTTTCGTCGAGCGTGCCGAACCCTTCGTCAAGGAAGAAAAATTCGTTGGGACGCAGCGAACGGGCGCAGATCTCCGCGCTCAGCGCGATTGCAAGCGATAGCGATACTAAGAAGGTTTCGCCGCCCGAAAGCGTGCTTACCGTGCGCAGGTTTCCGCCGTCAAAATTATCTCCCACGAAAAATCCGCCGTCGTAACGGAGAAAATACCGTCCGCCCGTGAGCGAAAGCAGCCGCTTGCTGGCGTTCAGCGCCACCGTTTGCAAATACTCTTCGGCGACGAATTCCATGAATTTATTCCCTTCGAGCAGCTTTTTCAGACGCTCGTAACACGCGAAATCCTTTTGCACGCCGCCGTATTCGGTTTCCAGCGCGTGTTTCTTTTCGAGCTGCTCTTCCGAGCGTAACAGCGTGCTGCGCGCAACCGCCGCTTTCTCGGAAATCTCTTTCCTTGCACGCTCGCGGCTCGAAAGCCGTTCGGCTGCCGCCTTTACGTCGCCTTCCGTTACCGTTTCGAACTGTTCTTTGTTCAATTCGCGCAGACGCGCGCGCACCGCGGCATACCGTTCTTTATACTCTTCGACGCGTTTTTTTGCCGCTTCGGCGTCGCCGTAGTCGCGCAGCAGTTGCCGCGCCTCCGCCGCGCTTTCCCATTCGCCCGCCGCCAAAGCGTCGCGCAGACGGCGCAAAGCGCTTTCCAGCGCGCTCTGCGATGCGTTGTTCCGCTCGACTGCCGCCGTAAAAGCGATTTCCGCTTTCGTCTTGTTCTCGTTCGCCGCGGCAAGGCGCGTTTCGCAATCGGTTTTATAAAGCCGCGTCTTGCGCAGCTGCTCCGCCGCCCGTTCGCCCGATTCTTTGCCCTCGAACTGAGCTTTGAGCTGCTCCATGCGCGCTTTGGTTTTGGTGAACTCTTCCGAAAGCGCGCGGATTTTTTCGCGGCTGACGTCGCAACGCGACTTCCGCGTTTCCAATTTCAAACGCTCCGTTTGCAGCCGTTCGCGTTCGCGTCCGTTTTCCTCGTATTGCCGCCGCAAAGCGGTATAATCGATTTGATCGCCCGCCGACGAAAGCGCATCGTATTTTTGCACGAGCGGTTCGCTGTCGGGCGCGATCTCCTCATGCTTTTGCGTTAAACCGCGCAGCTCGTCCGCAAACACCGCGTATTCGGCGCGGAGAAGCGCGGCTTTGCCGTGCGTTTCGGCGTAAGTCATAAAATCCCCGTCATATCCGAGCGTTTGCAGCGCGTTCTCGATGCGCGCAAGCTCTTCTTCGTAAGAAAAAGAATAAAGCTGTTCGCTTTCTCTTGCCTGTTCTTTGTCGATCTGCGCAAGCCGCTGCGCGCAGGCTTCATATTCCTTCCGCGCAAAATCCGCGCTTTTGCTCTCGGCGCACAGTGCGGTGAGCCGCTCGATCTGCGCGTCCGTTTTTGCCGCGTCGTATTCCGTAAGCACAGCGCATTCTTGTTCCGCCGCCGCACAGCGCGCCCGCGCGCGTTCGAGCGTTTCGCGATCCGAAAGCGCTTTGCGCTTCGTCTCTTCGTACTCCTTTTCCATGCTGAGCGCCGCCGTCGCCTTTTCGAGCCGCATGACCGCGCTGTCCAACTCCTTCATGGCGGATTTGCGCGCCTCAAGCTCTTCCATGCGCGCGAGCAGACGGGCGCGTTCCGTGCTCTTTTCGTACCCGAGCGCGATCGCGCGTTCCCGCGCTCTGTCCTCTTCGAGCGCTTTGCTGAGCGCTTTTTCTTCGCCCTCGAGACGGGCGATCTCCTCGCGCAACGCGTTGCAGAAAGCTTTGGTAACGCCGTCGTACTGTTCGAGCCGCGCTTTCAGCACGTGGCTTTGCTCGCGGAGCGCGGCGAACTTCGCGTTGACGCGCTTGACCAAGCCCTCGCCGTATTTTTCCAAATTAAAGAGCCGCGAAACGAGTTTCAGCCGTTCCGACCGCGCCGATTTGACAAACTGTGCGAATTCCCCCTGCGGCAGCGCGATACATTTTTCAAAATCGCGCTGTTCCAGCCCCACGATCCGCAACAGCAGCGCGTTGCTCTCGCGCACGCCTTCGGAAAGCGCCGCGAGCATTTCACCTTTTCGTTCGTAAACGCGCGCCGACTGCACGGCGTTTTTGCGCTTGATCTCGCGCTCCGCGCGGAAGGTACGGCGCAAGCCCTCGTAATAGATCTCGAACTCGAAATGAACGTAAGCTTTTTCAAGACGGTAATTGACGATCTCGGCAAGGCTGCCCTTCGAGCGCGCGACGGCGCCGTAGAGCGCGAACGAAATACAGTCGAGCACGGTGCTCTTGCCCGATCCCGTATCGCCGAAAATCCCGAAGATACCGTATTCGGTGAGCGCGGTAAAATCGATGCGCGCGTATTCGGAAAAGGAATTTATCCCGCAAAATTCAAGCGTTTTCGGTTTCATCGTTCTCCTTTACGAGCGCAAGAAACGCCGTCAGCAATTCGGGCGGCGGATCGGCGGCAAACTGCGAGCGATAGTACAGCGAAAAAAGCTCGTCCGCTTTGAGCATCGAGCGCAGCGGAACGTTCGCCCGTTCTTCCCCGCCCACGCGCGCGATCAGATTTACCAATCCCGTATTGCATTCCCTGAGCGCTTGCGTCTGCGCGGAAGTGAGCGGCGCGTCGAGATTGATAGTCAGTTCGATATAGCATTCTTCATAATGCGGAAGGAGTTTTAACGCTTCTTCCACGCCGTTGCATTCCAATCGCACGAGCTTTTTTCCCACGGTAAGCGGAATTTCCCGCACGAGTTCGACTTCGTTCCCCTTCGTTTCGAGCAGCATGACCGATTTGCTTGTATTCGCTTCGTCGAAAGAATATTGCAGAATCGAGCCGCTGTAATAACCGTTTTTGCCTGCGCGCTGGCGCTTATGCAGATGCCCGAGCGCAACGTAACCGTGTTCGGGCAGCGAAGAAAGCGGCACGGCGCGCGCGCCGCCCAAATCGATGTCGCGCTCGCTCTCGCTCACGCTGCCGCCCGCGACGAACACGTGCGCCACGAGGATATGCGGCAGATCGCCCCGATACCCCGCTTCGCCGCGCGCGATCCACCGCGCCGTTTTTTCGGCGTAGCTTTCGTCCGTTTTATCTTCTTTAAGCCGCGCTTCGTTGGGATAAGGCAGCAAATTGAGGTAAACCCGTTCGCCCGCTTCGTTTGCGACGATCGCATAGTTTTCGCCCGATTCGACGATCCCCGCGCCCCCTTCTGCCCGAACGGGAACCGCCGCGGGTTTGTTTCCGAAGAGGTACACGCCGTGTTCGGCAAGAAAAGGCGCGGCGGCGCACAGACGAACGCCGTCGTCGTGATTTCCGCTGATCAGAACGATCGTCCTTCCCTGCGCGATCTCTTTTATCCTGCGGTAAAACAATTCCTCCGCTTCCGCCGAAGGCACGTAAGTATCGAAAATATCGCCCGCGACCAAAACGAGGTCGACCGCTTCTTTCTTGCAAATATCGGCGATTTGCAACAAAACGGCGTCCTGTTCGGGCAGTCTTTCCCTGTCCGCAAGGCGCTTGCCGATATGCCAGTCGGAAGTGTGGAGTATTTTCATGAAATCCCTTCGTAACCCCTTACGGGAAAATTTATCGCAAAGAAAGAACGAACGCATTGCTTTTTCCCGAAGGTTATGTTATACTTAATTTATATCTCATATCATTATAAACCATTTCGCAAAAAAAAGCAAGCGCAAAAAGCGCGTTTTCACAAACGGGAGAAAGTATGTCGTTCAGTTCCTTTTCCAAAGATTTCAACGCGAATATGTACACGAGCGTCGAAAATCAGTTCATCACCAAATATCTGCCGCAAGCGGAAGGCGACGCCGTTCGCGTGTACCTTTACGGACTGTATCTTTGCGCCTGCAAACAGGAATTCGACGCGCACGCTGCCGCGGCGATGCTCAAAATCCCCTACGACCGCTTACTCGAAATTTTCGGATTTTGGGAAGACTGCGACCTTGTACGCATTCTCTCGCGCGAACCGCTTTTCGTGGAATACCTGCCCGTGAACGCCGCGATCGGCAGACCCAAATCCATTCGCCCCGAAAAATACGCGCAATTCAACAAAGAGCTTTACAAGCTGCTCCAAAAAGCGGGCAAGGACTTCAAGCCCTACGAAATGCAGCGCATTTTGGAATTTTTGGAAAACAACCCTATGGAGCAGCAGGCGTTTCTGCTCGTCGTGGAATACTGCGCCAAAAAAGACGGCGACCGCCTCTCCTGCGCGCACGTGCTCAACAAAGCGAATAAGCTGTGCGCCGATCATAAATTTACATACGAACAGGTCGAACAGAGCTTCGCCGATTTCAACAATCGCGAAAAAGAACTTGCGCAGCTTTATAACCTGCTCGGCATCTACAAAAAACCGCAGGAAAACGATTATCAGTATCTCGAAAATTGGACGCGGCGCGGCGTGGAATGGGGCGCGGTGCTCGCCTGCGCGAAAACGCTTAAAAAAGGTACGCTTTCCACGCTCGATTCGCTCGTGGACGAGCTGTGCGAAAAAGACGCCAAAACGCGAGCGGCGGCGGTCGATTACCTTGCCTTGCGCGAAGAACAAACGCAAACGGTGTTCAAGGTGGCGCGCAAATTGGGCGTAAAAGTGCAAAATCCCCGCCCCTACTGCGAGGAATACGCCGAAAAATGGCTGGAACGCGGATACGACGGCGACAGTCTTACGCTGCTCGCCGCGCTCGGCTTAAAACTCGGATACGGCTTCGAGGAGTTAGACGCGCTCTTGGAAAAGCTCTACCGCGAAGGCGTGGTCGACGGCGCGGGGATCTCCGCCTATTGCGCGTCGCAGGATAAACAGCTCCGCCTGCTGCAAAAAATCCAAAACGTTTGCGGCGTGGTGCGCAAAACGCAAACGGTGCTCGACATGCTCGCCGCCTGGCAAAGCTGGAACTTTTCCGACGCGATGATTTTGGAAGCGGCATCAAGAAGCGCGAACGCCACCGCCCCCATTCCGTATATGAACAAACTGCTCTCCGAATGGAAACGGCTCGGCGTTTTTCAAGCGAGCGAAATTCCCGAACGGAGCGTTGCCGCAACGCAGAAAGAATACCGCAGCGAAGCCGCCCTTGCGGCGGACAGCCGCAGCGAACGCGAAAACTTTTACGCGAAGCGCCGCGCCCGCGCCCTTGCAAACGCCGAAAGAGTGCGTAAAACGATCGAGCAAGATAGAGAATACACCCGCGCCGAAACGGCAATCCGCAAGGGAGAAATCGCCCTTGCCAAAGCGGAATTTTACGAGCCGCAGAACGTTCCTTCGATCCGCGCCGCCCTCGAACAAGCGCGCGCAGAGCGCAGCGCCGCCTTGCAGCGTCTGCGCCTGAGCGAATCGGATCTGCAACCGAAATTTTTCTGCACGAAGTGCTCGGATACGGGATACCTTCCCGACGGAAAACTCTGCGACTGCTACCAAAAAGCGTAAAATTTGCGATTTATGTCTGACATAATACTTTGTTTGGATTGAAAAAACGCCCTTTGGGGGCGTTTTTCTCTATTTTTAGATTCCTCGACTACGCTCGGAATGACAAATAAACACTGTACAGTCGAAAAAACAATTCCTCTTTTCCTCAGCCCGCTCGGAAATATTCCCTGTCATGCAGAGCCAAATTCTCTGTCATGTCGAACAAAATACCTTGTCTTGTCGAGCAAACTTCCTTGCTATGACAAACAAAATTTTCCCGTCAAGCCGAGTAAACTTGCCCTGTCATGTCGAGCAAAATTCCCTGCCATTTCAAGCATGTCCTCTGCCTGTAGAAATATTTCCTGTCATGCCAAGTAAACATTCCCCTATCATACCGAACAAAATACCTTGTCAAGCCGAGTAAACTTTCCCTGTCATGTCGAGCGAAGTCGAGACATCTCTTTTATTAAAACGAGCACATGACCGCAGGCAAATAATTTACAATATCCTGCGCGTCGGGCGCGTATTCTCCCATTTGCTCGGCGGCGTATTCCCCCGCCTTTCCCAACGCGAAACAAGCACAGCAAGCCGCATCGAACACCTGAACGCCGCGCGCAATCGTACCCGCCATAAAACCCGAAAGCACGTCGCCGCTGCCCCCTTTGGCAAGCGCGGGACTGCCCGCCGTAACGATCGCCGTCCGATCTCCGTCGGTAACGATCGTACGGTTGTTTTTGAGGACGAGCGTCACGCCGTATTCCGTCGCAAACCGCCGCGCGATCTCCGTGCCGCCGCGCACCGTTTCTTCCACACTCTTGCCGCAAAGGCGCGAAAATTCTTTGGGGTGCGGCGTTAAAACGACGCGGCAATTTTTCTCTTTGAGCGCGTCAACGCCGTATCGGGAAAGTGTGTTCAAGCCGTCCGCATCGAGCAGCAGCGTTCCGCGGTACTCCTTCATGAAACGGCAAATCAGCGCGTAAAGCGTTTCGCTTACCCCCATTCCCATGCCGACCGCCACGCAGTCCGCTTGTAACAGACACTCGTCGACGCCGCCGAACCGCCGCAAAATAACGGCGGGAAGCTTTCCGACCGCGCAGGAGTACAGCTCGTCGGAAACATATAAATTCGTATAGCCCGCGCCCGATTTCAAACACGCGCCCGCGGCAAGAAACGCCGCGCCGCTGAACGCGTCGCCCGCAACGATCGCCGCCGAACCGTAATCGCCTTTGCTCGTATGCGATTTCCGCTTGGGGAAAAACCGCGCCACGTCCGTGCGCTCCCAAACCTCCGTTCCCGCATCGCCCGCGATCCCGATATCGGCAACGCGGACGGCGCCTGCCGTATCCGCGCCGTCGGCAAGCAGCAACGCCTCTTTCAGCTGCCCCATTGCAAGCGTTTCGTCCGCGCGCACGCACGGTTCGAGCGCAACGCCCCCTTCCGCAAGACCGCTCGGAATATCGCACGCGATCACGTACGCGCCGCTGCCGATAAAACGAACGAGGTGCGCCTCGTCGCCCTCGATCGCCCGCGTCAAACCCGTTCCGAACAGACAATCGACGATTAAATCGTACCGTCTGCGCGGAATCCTGCCCAAATACGCGCCGAATTTTTCCGTTTGCAGCTTGCAATCGGGCGAAAATTTGCGCGCCAAACACAGAACTTCCGCCTCGCAACCCCATTCGCGCAAATACCGCGCTGCGGCAAATCCGTCGCCGCCGTTGTTTCCGCCGCCGCACACGAACAGCGCGTCGCCGATTTTTCGCTCTTGCATGACGGCGCGCACGCGTTCCGCAAGCGCCTTCCCCGCCCGTTCCATAAGAACGGACGAAGGCGTTCCCGTTTCGATCGTCCGAGCGTCCAAAGCGCGCATGCGCTCGTTCGTATAGGCAAATTTCATCGCAAATTTCCTCGTATTTTACAGTCGAATGCTCACTTCCGCCGCCGAAAGCGCGCTGATTTTGCCGCCCTCGTCGATCTCTAAGCGTCCGTCGCCGAGCACGCGCAGCGCAACCGCCGAAAACGTTCTTTCCGCCGTCGTCACGCTTATGTTTCCGAGCCGCACGTATTCGCGGTATATTTTTTCGCCCGATAACAAATCCGTGCCGCAAAAATTTTCGATCAAGCGCGCGCGCACCCGATCGCAATCGATCGCGCGCCCCGCCGCTTCACACAAATTGACGGCGACGTCCGCATATTCGCCTAAATCGTTGGAAACGTTCAACCCGATGCCGACGATGCTGCTTTTGACCGCGCCGCCCGAAAAAGCGTTCTCGATCAGAATCCCCGCGATTTTTCTACCGTTCGCATAAACGTCGTTGGGCCACTTGATCGCGGCGCTCACGCCGTATTCCCCGACCGTGCGGCATACGCTCGCCGCGGCATGCTGCATCAGCAAAAATGCATTCCGCGCAGGAAGATCGGTAAAAAACCGCAGCGCGGAAAAATACACGCCCCCCTCGCACGAGCGAAAGGAACGCCCCTTCGTACCCTTGCCGCCCGTTTGACGGCGGGCACATACGATCGCGTCCTCGCCCTTTTCAAGATAACGGCGGATATAATCGTTGGTCGAAGAAACCTCTTCCAAAAGCTCAATCTTCATCGTCTTTCAAACTCTCCAACGCCGCGCGCGCCGTATCGTATTCGTATCCCTTCGATAAAAGATAACGGTATGCCTTTTGCAAAACGGCGCGGTCAAGCTCTTTTCCGCGCAGATATTTTTCCAGAATACGCTTGGCGCTTTCCGTCTCGTCGGAAATACCCGAAACGGCGTTTTGCACCGCTTCCTCGCCGATGCCCTTGCGTTTGAGTTCCAATGCGATCAGCCGCCCGCCCTTTTTCTTGGAAACGCTCTCGCAATACCGCTGCGCATACAGACTATCGTCAATAAAACCGTAGCTCTTCATCTTTTCGACGACGTAATCGCTCACGTCCTGCAAGTAACCCTTTCGCTTCAAAAACGCGCGGATCTCGTATTCCGTTTTCATCGTAACGGAAATATGCGAAAGCGCTTTATCGAACGCGGTCGCCTTTTCGCTTTCGAGCTGCATGCGCGAAAGCTCTTCCGCCGTGACGACGCTGCCCGTTTTCAAACGGTTTTTCATCACCGTTTCCAACGTCATGCCGCAGAAAAAAACGCCGTCCACTTCGATATTGCACCGCAATTTATCGTGTTTTTGCGGCGAAATGCCCGTTATTTCAGACATAGTACTATGCAACCCCGTTCCAAACGCGATTTTGCGCAAACCATTCGGTATCCTTTAAGAGCGTCGTATTTTCGGAACACCACAGCTTCAAGCTCTTTTTCGTTTCCTCTTCCTTTTTTCCGTAATAGAACACGATATTACCGTTCATGGGCGCGTGCCCGTCCGAAGTGATCCTCGTCGTAACGTAGATATTTTTCGTATATTTGCCCACGCGGTCGATCATCGCCTGCGAAGGGAACGTATTGTCTTTGTTCAACGTATATTCGGTCGACCCCGCGCAGCAGCACACGCAAACGATTTCGGGCTGAATGACGGAAAGCAGACAATCGTTGCTCGAAGTCGGGCTTCCGTGATGCCCCGCCTTAAATAATTTGACTTTGGGAAGGGAATTATACTGCACCAAATATTCCTCTCCCTTTTCCTCTAAATCGCCCGTAAATAAATAGTGAAAGACGTTTTCCCCGTCCTTCTGCGAAAGCAAAATGCAAACGGAATAATTGTTTTCGTCGGACGATTTGTTTTCGTAATAATAATTATAGAGAATGCTCATCGTGACGTTTTCGGAAAGCGCGTAGCTCTTTTTCGCGCCGTCCTCTTCCTTCCAGCACTGCAAGGCGGAATAATGCTTCGCGCCCGCCGCCACTTCGGCGTCGCGTTTTTCATAGTAAGAATTCAAAATCGAAGTCGATTTATTGGTAAGCGGAAAGTCGATAATCGTTTTGCACTCGAAACTTTCAAATACGCCTTTCGCTTCCTTCGTTCCGACAAACGCCGCAATATGGTCTTGATCGGCATGCGTGGCGACGACGTATTCCAACACGCCGTCCGTGCAATATTCTTCGATATAGGGCACGATCGTACCCGCCGAACCCTGACGCGACCCCGCGTCGATCAGCACTTCGGTATCGCCGACCTTGATCAGCGTACAGTCGCCCGCATATTTATTCCCGAGATAGAGAAAATGAATCGACAAATCGCCGTTTGCGATTTCTTTTTTCTCCCCTGCGGCGACCTCGCCCGCGCCTTCGCGATGCAGCCAATCGTCGAGCCTGCCCGTTTTATAAAGCCAATAACCGATCGCGCCAACGATCAAAACGACGACCAAAACGATCGCCAACGCCGCCCAAAACGCCTTGGGATTTTTCCGCGCCGCCGTTTCCGCCGCGCGGTATGCCTTGTTTACCTTTCTTTTGTTGCTTGAATTTTTCGCCATAGTATATTATATGTTTCTTCTTATACCAAACCGAACGCCTGCGCAATTTCGATGACCGCCGCGTCGACATTGTGCAAAAATTTATTGAGCGCTTTTTGCGCGCCCGCGTCGATCACGCCGTCTTCCGTCGTGCGCAGCACTTTTACGATCATATCCGAATTGGAATAGATTACGTTGCATTCCTCTTCGATCAGAGCAAATGCGGAATCCGCGCTCGCGCTTTGAATGCGGTGCAATTCTTTTACGGCACGGTTGACTTCGGCAAACAGCGCGGCGTTGCCGCTTGCAAACAGCTCTTTCATCGCGCCGTTCAGCCGCACGAGCTGCTCGGCGAACGCCGTCAATTCTTGTTCCATTACAGTTCGACTCCGTTTTTTATTAACAGCGCGCGGGCGGTTTCCACGCTGTCGACCCCCTGCGCATTCTTGACAGGCGCGAATTCGCGTTCGCGCACGACTTCGCAGGGCAGACAGCTCCCCATGAGCGCAACCAAATCAAGGATCAGCGTTTCAAATTTATAACCGTTGGGACGCTCGGGCACGACTTTGTTGCCGCGTTCGTCGAGATAAGGTATTTTTTTCTCGACAACGTGCACGGGGATTCCCCTGCCTGCGATCTCTTCGAGTTTGTTTTTCTCGAACAGATAATTGAGGGTGACGCCGTAACGGTACAGCAATTCCCCGTCCGTATCGCGCGCGTTCGCCATGTCGGACGGCAATTCGTAATACTCCACGACGCGCGGCACGCCGTTTTCGAGGCACAGCACACCCACGCGCTCTTCGGGGCAGACCTTTTTGACGACTTTCGCCCCCGTTTTACAGCCGCTCGTTAAGGTCGCTCCCAGAAAAACGGGGTCTGCGATCTTCTGCAACACGTTATCGACCGCGAACACGTTGAACCACTGCACGGTTTTGAACGCTTCGCGCTCCAACAAGCCCGAGCGCACGAGCGAAGTATACCAACCGCCGTTTCCGTTGGGAGCTGCCGCAAGCGTGTTTTTTTCCTCTAAGAGAAGTTTTCCGTTGAAATCCACGCAAGCCGCGGTATCCTGCACGAAAAAACCGACGTATTCTTCGGGATACCCGAAAAAGCCGTGCTCTTTGAAAAACGCGCGCGTTTCGCCGTCGTTCTTCGCGCTCGTCATCACGGCAAGCGGAACGATCGCCGAGCAGGCGGCGCACGCCGCTTTCAAGTTCTCCATCAGCAAGCCGAAAATCGGCAGATGGCGCGTTAAACCCATATCGAACGCGCCCTTCGGCTTATCGCTACCGAGCCGCGTTCCCTGTCCGCCTGCGAGCAGCACCGCCGCAAGCTTCCCTTCACGGAGCGTTTGCGCTCCGATCGTGAAAAGTTCTTCTTTTCGTTTATCCAGTTCCTCCGCGGATATACCCGAAATCGGCTCGATTTTTCCGCACGGGCGCACGCTCTCGCGCAGACCGAGCATATCCCAATCGATCGCGGCGATCTGCCGTTCCAACGCGGCTTTTTCTTCGCCTTGCGCCTTTTGCCAAACGCGCAGGATATGCTCCTGCCCGTGCGACAGCAATCTTTTTTCTATTTCCATAAGTCGTTATCCTGTCCTAATTCTCACTATGTTATTATATCATAGCAATGTGAAAAATCAAATATTTTTCGCGCCTAAACACAAAACTTCGGGAAAGGGCGGCATAAAGCCGCCCTTTCGTTTCCTTATTTCATTTTCCAAACGCTGTCCGCCCACAAAAGCTGACGCTTAAACTCGTTTAGCTCGGTTTTTTCGTCGATCACGACGACTTCGATCCCCCACATATTGCCCAGATCGATCATTTCCTGCGCCGTAACGACCGAAGAGACGACGGTGTGGTGCGCGCCGCCCGCATAGATCCAGGCGGCAACGCCGTCTTTGAAGTTGGGCTTGTATTTCCACATTAACCCGCCCGTGGGAAGATTGGGCATGGGGTGCGGATATTTGATCAGTTCGATTTTCTGTACGATCAACCGCAGTCTGTCGCCCATATCGACCATGGAAACGGCGACCGCTTCGGGCGAGGCGATCCCCTCGAACACCAGACGCGCGGGATCGCTTTTGCCGCCTATCCCCAAGGGATGAACTTGAATTTCGGGTTTGGTCGCGGCAAACTGCGGCGAAACTTCGAGCATGTGCGCGCCGAGGCAAAGCCCTTCGGCAAGGTCGTAGGTATAATCTTCCATCAAACCCGTGCCCTTCTGCCCTGCCATGTACTGCATGATCGCGCCGAGTGCCGCGATTTTCCAATCGCCTTCCGCGCCGAAGCCGTATCCTTTGCTCTGCAAATCCTGAATGGCAAGACCGGGCAGTTGATTCAGCCCGTGCAGCGCGCCGAAATGATCGACGATGCCGATATATCCGCCCTGTTCCTTGCAGAATTTATCCATGGCGATTTCGTATTTCGCCTGTTCGCGCACGACCGAAACGCGATCGGTACCCATCGTATATTTTTTACCGTATTCCGCCATGAGCGCGTCGACTTCTTCTTCGGTAACGCGGTTGATATATTCGACCAAATCGCCGACGGGATAATAGTCGACTTCCCAGCCCATGCCGATATGCGCCTCTACCTTATCGCCTTCGGTAACGGCGACGTTGCGCATATTATCCGAAAACCGACAAACCTTCACGCCCTTCGAGAACGCGTACCCCGCGGCGACGCGGCACCACGAAGCAAGCTCTTTGAGCGCCTCTTCGTCTTTATAATACCCGACGATCACTTTATTGTCCATTCTCAGGCGGGAAACGATATAACCGAATTCCCTGTCGCCGTGCGCCGCTTGATTTTCGTTCATGAAATCCATGTCGATCGTATCGTACGGCAGTTTTTCGTTATACTGCGTAGCAAAGTGGCACATGGGTTTTTGCAGCATTTTCAGCCCTTTGATCCACATTTTGGCAGGCGAGAAGGTATGGCACCAAGTGATGATGCCCACGCAGTTTTCGTCGTCGTTGACCTTTTTCACCGCCGCGATTATCTCTTCCGAGCTTTTGCAGGTCGTCAGATATTTCACCGTAACGGGCATATGTTGGTTGACGTACGCCGCCATCTCTTTGGAGTGCTCCGCAACGTGCGCGAGCACCTCGTCGCCGTAAAGGGTCTGCGAACCCGTCAGCCAATAAACTACTTTCTTTTTCATGATATAAAAACCCCCAAGTTTTTAATGATTTTTTATTTTTTCTGTCCGTAATAGGCATTTTTGCCGTGCTTGCGCTGATAGTGTTTTTCCATCATAAACCGATCGGCGCGCTGCACGTTCGGGTTGATCCTCTCGGTAAGATACGCCATTTTCGCCACTTCCTCGATCACCGTCGCGTTATACACCGAACCGTCGGCATCTTTTCCGAACGCAAACACGCCGTGACTCTTGATGAGCACGCCCGGCACTTCGAGCGGCTTTAACCCGTCGGAAGCAAACTTTTCAACAATCGCAAGCCCCGTATTCTTCTCGTACTCCCCCTCGATCTCCGCCTGCGTCAGCGAACGCGCGCAGGGAATGTCGCCGTAAAAATAATCGGCGTGGGTCGTGCCGTAAAAGGGAATCGCGCGCCCCGCCTGCGCCCATGCGGTGGCAAAGGTAGAATGGGTGTGCGTGACGCCCCCCACGTCGGGAAACGCCTTGTAAAATTCGATATGCGTGGGCGTATCGGACGAAGGACGCAGCTTCCCTTCCACCACGTTTCCGTTCAGATCGACGACGACAAGGTCGTCCGCCGTCATGTCGTCGTAGCTCACGCCCGAAGGCTTAATGACGATCAGCCCGCTTGCTCTGTCGATTTGGGAGACGTTTCCCCAGGTGAAGAGCACCAATTTGTTTTTGACCAAATCGAGATTGGCTTTTAACACCTTTTCTTTTAATTGTTCCAACATAATTTTCTCCTTTTCAGCGAATGGACTGCACCGCTTCGCGTACGACGGGCAGCGCGCGTTCGTAACGTTCGATAAACTCCTCGAATCCTGCAACATCGGCAGGATCGGGGGACAAGGTCACGCCTTCCTGCCCCTTGAAAACATGCTCTTCGAGATAGTCTTCGAGGCTCTCTTCCGCGCCCTTTTGTATCATGTAATTCGCCAAAATCGCCATGCCCCAGGCGCCGCCTTCGCCCGCCGTTTTCATCACCGTAACGGGCACGCCGAGCGCCGCGGCAAGAAAGCTCTGCCCCACGCGTTCGGTTTTGAACAGTCCGCCGTGCCCCGTGATACAATCGAGCTTGACGCCCTCTTCTTTGAGCATGATATCGCACCCGACTTTGAGCGCGCCGAAACAAGAATAAAGCTGCGTGCGCATAAAATTCGCAAGGCTCATCTTAGAAACGTCTTTTCGCACGAAGAGCGGTCTGCCTTTTTCGACTTTGGTCACGTGCTCGTTGGATACGTAGTTATAAGAAAGCAAGCCGCCGCAATCTTTTTCGCCCTTTTCCGCCTCGAAATATAGCATGTCGTAGAGCTTCCATTTGGGAATATCCACCCCCGCGAGCGCGGCGAATTCGCCGAACAGATTGACCCAGGCGTTAATATCGGAAGTGCAGTTGTTGCAATGCACCATGCCGACAAGATCGCCCGCGGGCGTCGTAACAAGGTCGATTTCGGGATAGGGCTTGGAGAGTTCTTTTTCGAGCACGATCATGGCGAACACCGAGGTTCCCGCCGAAACGTTCCCCGTGCGTTTTTTGACGGCGTTCGTCGCCACCATTCCCGTTCCCGCATCGCCTTCGGGCGGACAGAACGGGATTCCGCTTTTCAGCTTGCCCGAAGGGTCTAAGAGCTTCGCGCCCGCTTCGGTCAGTCTTCCCGCGCTCTCGCCCGCGACCAAAATACGCGGCATGATTTCTTCTGCCTTTTTCGGCAGCTTCCCCGCAACGAGCTTGTTGAACTGAGCAAGCATGGTTTGATCGAACTGTTTGGTTATGGGATCGACGGGGAACATGCCCGAGGCTTCCCCCACGCCGATGACCTTTTCTCCCGTCAGAAGCCAATGCACGTAGCCTTCGAGCGTCGTTTGAAAAGCGATGTCTTTTACGTGCTCTTCGCCGTTTAAGATCGCTTGATAGAGATGCGCCGCCGACCAGCGCGCGGGGATATGATAGCCGAACAGCTCGGTAAGGCGGTCGGCTGCATAAGCGGCGTTATTGTTGCGCCAGGTACGGAAGGGAACGAGAAGGTTCGCGTTTTTATCGAATACCATGTAACCGTGCATCATGGCGGAAATGCCGATCGCGCCCACCGTCGTCAGCGTTACGCCGTATCGTTCGAGCACGTTTTCGGCAAGGCTTTTATAGCATGCCTGCAAGCCGCTTAAAATATCTTCGAGCGAATACGTCCACAGTCCGTTTTCGTAACGGTTCTCCCATTCGTGCGAACCCGACGCCGCGGGCGTATTGTTCCCGTCTACCAAAACGGCTTTGATACGCGTCGAACCGAACTCGATACCGAGCGCGGTTGCGCCCGATTCAATGCTTTTTTTGAGCGATAAGTCCAAAAGAAAATCCCCCCTGAATTTTTCCTGTACACATTATAAATGAAATCGAAAGAAAATTCAAGACTTAAAAGCAAATTTATTTGAAATTTATTCAAAAATTTTTGAAAAAATCAAAAATAAAACCCCGCATATCGGTACTCAGGCAAAGCCTATGACGCAATATGCAGGGTTTTTTGGTGGGAACGGCAGAACTCGAATCTGCGACCTCTTGCATGTCAAGCAAGCGCTCTAACCAACTGAGCTACGCCCCCGCGAATACGCTATGCAACATAGCGTATTTTATCATACAGGATTCGGGACAACTTGTCAAGCAATTTTTCGCCATGAAAATAAATTTTTATTTGTTTTGTTTGAGTTCGGGGAAGCGCAGGCAAAGCAAATCGAAGATATGGCGCGCGCTCTCTTCCGCCCCCGAACGGCGCAAACGGGTCTGCGCGGCGCGGCGGAACGGCTCTAACTTCGAGGGATCGGCAAGATATTCTTCGATTTTGTCGGCAACCTTTTCGGGATTGAAGATCTTTTCCGCACTGCCCACGTTCGTAATAAAATATTCGCCGATGTGTTTTTCGATATTCGTTGCGTAGTGCGTTGCGATCTGCGGCACGCCGAAAAAACACACTTCCGCAAAAATACTGCCGCTCTTTCCGCAGAAAATATCCGCCGCCGCGATGTAATCGAAGATCTGCTCGGTATACCCGACGGGTCGGAAATCACATTTTCCGACGTGCTTGATCTGACGGAATTCCCGATACAGCTCCTCGTTCTTCCCGCAGACGGGAATAAGCGTAACGGGCAGATCGCGCGCTAAAATCTCCTCGCAAATCTCTTTCATCGTGCCGACGCCGTAACCGCCTTCGGCAAGCATAATCGTGAATTTGTTTTCGTCGATCCCCAGTTTTTTACGGAGCAGTCCCCTGTCGTCGGGAACGGAAAACGCCTCTTCCCGTATCACGTGATGCACGAGTTTGAGGTTCTCGTCGTTAAACCGCTTTCTGTACTTTTTCCGCGCCTTTTCGTAACCCGTTTTGGTCGGCACGAGCGCCAAATCGCACGGATAGCAGAACAACGGGTTCATCTCCACGTCGGGGCAATACATCGCCGTCATCGGCATGGGATCGATATGGCGCGCGTAATAATTGGTCGCCCAATGCGTGCTCACGACCAAATCGGGTTTGAGCTTCGCCATATACTCGAACGCCGCCTCGTTCGCGCCGAGCTTCAGATATTTCATCGTCGCCCAGCTATCGAGCCGCGGTCCCCAAAAATCCATGTTCAGCGTCATAAAAAATCCGAACACGGGATTGTTATTTGCCTTTACGACGGTTTCGCAAAGGCGCTGTTCAAATACTTTTAATTCTTCGCTCCCGTTTTCCTGAAAGAACGCGGAACGGATGATTTCGACTTTATCCCCGTAAAGTTCTTCGAATTTCGCGGCGATGGCACGCATCGGCATGATATGCCCAAGCCCCGCCTCCGTAAAAGGAAACAAAACTCTCGGTTTTCTCATACTTACCCTCTGTAAAATTCGTTTTTAATATAATTCGGCTTTGGTGCTGCGCTGAAAAAGCTTGCCGATCTCCTCGCGGCAGCGCACGCAGTCGTCCCCTTCGCCGTAACAAACATTATACACCGCCTCGGTGATGGGAAGCTCCACCCCGTACTCCTGCCCGAGCAGGCGCATCGCTTTGCTCGTCGCCACGCCTTCCGCCAGCTTATCGAAACGCTGCCCCTTGGCAAGCATTTCCCCGTAGCGGCGATTATGCGAGAATTCGGAAAAAAGCGTAGTTTCGTAATCGCCCAAATGGGCAAGCCCGTAAGCGGAAAGCTCGTTGCCGCCCATCGCCCTGATGAGCCGCGCCACTTCGCGCGCCCCGCGCGACATGAGCGGTCCTTTTAAGGGCACGCACAGCACGTCGAGCGCGCCCGCGGCAATGCCCATTACGTTCTTCGCCGCCGCCCCGATCTCCGTACCGATCAGATCGTCGCCGTAATAAAAACGGATAAGATCGCTGCGGAACGCGTGCACCAACTCGCGCTTCAAAGAAACGTTTTCGCTGTCGATCACCATGCAATTCGGTTCGCCGCGCACAAACGATTGAATGTGCCCCGGACCGACCCACACCGCAATGCGATCGGGCGATATGCCGCTCTCCGTTAAAATCTGCGAAAGCCGTTTGCCCGTGCCCGTTTCGATGCCCTTCATGCACAGCACAAACATCTTGTCCTGCACGGGATACGCCGTGATCCGCTTCATAAAGCCGCGCAGTCCCTGCGCGCTGATCGAAATGACGATGATCTCCGCCCGCGTGACCGCGAACTCCAAATCGCACGTGAGCTGAATTTTTTTATCGAGCGTAACGTATTCGTTTTTGCCCGTTTCCTTTAAGATACGGTAAGAATAGTCTTCTTCCGGTCCCCAGCTCGCCACGTCGTTTCCCTGACGGGCAAGGTACCAAGCGATAAAAGAACCCCATCTGCCGCAACCGAGTACGGATATTTTCATCTTTTTTTCCTTTTCGCGCCGTTTGAGCGCGTAAACACATATTTTTCGGCAAGCCTTCCTTACATTTCTTTGCGTTCGAGCAGAGCGCGCGAAAGCGTCACCTCGTCGGCATATTCCAGCTCCGAGCCGATCGGCACGCCCCGCGCAATGCGCGTTACCGTGATCCCGAGCGGTTTGAGCAGGTTGGCGACGTACATCGCCGTCGCTTCGCCCGTTACGTCGGTATCGGTCGCCATGATCACCTCTTTCACGCCGCCCTCCTTGATACGCGAAAGCAATTCGCCGACGCGGATATCGTCGGGCGATTTCCCGTTCATGGGATCGAGCACACCGTGCAGCACATGATACGCCCCCTTGTATTCGCGTATTTTTTCGAGCGCGATCACGTCTTTGGGTTCTTTGACGACGCAGATCACCGATTTATCGCGCGTGCGGCAGAGCGAACAGACCTCTTCTTCGGTGAAATTTCCGCATACCTTGCAAAACCGCACCTTGCGTTTTGCCGCGAGAATGGCGTCGGCAAACGCTTTTGCTTCGCTCTCGGACATATCGATGACGCGGTAGGCATAACGCTGCGCCGTTTTTCCGCCCACGCCGGGGAGCTTGGAAAACTCGTTCATCAACCGCCCGATCGGCTCGATAAAGACGTCGGCATCCATCAGAACAGACCTCCGCCCATTCCCGAAAATTTACCCATTTTTTCTTTGTAGACTTCGTCGGCTTTTTTATAGCCGTCCAAAATCGCCGCCGTGATCAGATCTTCGAGCATTTCCTCGTCTTCGGGGTCGATTACCGATTTGTCGATCTCGATGCCGTCGATGATCTTTTTCGCGTTCATATACACGACGACCGCTTCGCCGCCCGCCGTGCCGACGATTTCCCAATCGTCTAAAAGCGCCTCGGTTTCGCGCATTTCTTCCTGCATTTTCTGCGCCTGTTTCATGAGGTTCTGCATTCCCGCTCCCCCCATTCCGCCTTTATTAAATCCTGCCATACTTACTCCCGTTTATTTGATTTCGATCTTGTAGTCTGAAAATTCGCGTTGAAGCTGTTCAAGCCCTTCCTTCGTCGCCTTCGGCGCGGCGGAGGCAAGCCGTACCTCGAACGAGGTCACGCCGAGCGAGGAAAGCGCCTCGCTCATCGTCGCCCTGTGGTTTTCTTTATTCAGCGCGCGGCACACCGTTTCCGATTCGGTGACGAGCACGAATTTGCCCGCTTCAAACCGCGCCGTCAAATCGGCGCACATGGTAAAGAGCACGCCGTTGCGGCTCGTCTTGCGCAAATGGCGCATAAATCTGCCGAATACCGTTTCCGCGCTGTCGCTCCCCGCATACGCTTCCTCTCGGACGGGAACGGACGGTTTTTCGATCGCGGGCGGGGTCGGCGGCTGCACCGTCTGCGCAAAGCTTTCTTCGCCGAAATACGGCTCTTCGGGCGGCAGATAACTCTCGTCGAAGGGCGGCGGCTCTTCCTCTTGCGTCTGCGTGAAAACAGGCGGTTCGGGAACGGGCGCGGCGGCTTTTTCCTGCGGCGGCACCGCAAGCGGCGCGCCGTCCCGCAATTTTTGAAGCTGCGCTTCGAGCGCCGCGACGCGCACCAACAGCGCATCGAGATCGTATTCGGTCTGCGGCAGACAGGCGCGCGCCACGGCGGTTTCCAAAGCAATATTGGGCGCGCTCGCATACCGCAGTTCGCTCTCCGCTTTGGCGAACGTTTCGCTTGCGCGCAGGACCGCCCTGCCGTCTGCGGCATCCGCCGCCGCTTTTACATTATTATATAACTCTTTGGGCAAAGATAGAATACGTTCCGCGTCGCGGCAGTTTTTCGCAATGGAAATCTGCCGCAGCCGTTCGAGCAGATCGCGCAAAATGACGCCAGCCGCTTTTCCGCCCGCAAGCGCGTGTTCGGTTGCGCTAAGCGCCGCGCCCGTATCCCCTTGCAAAACCGATACGGCGAGCGAAAGCGTCGTCGAAAAATCAGCCGCGCCGAGCACGGCGGTCACGTCGCGATACGTGAGCTTTTCCGAATAGGCGATGCACGTTTCGGCGATCGAGAGCATATCGCGGTCGCTCCCCGCGCCCGCACGCGCGATGACCGCAACCGCCTCGTCCTCGTACTCTTTGCCGATCTCTTCGAGCAGCCGCTTCAAATGCGCTTCGAGGTCTTCCTCCGGTATCAGCTTGAAATCCATGCGCATGCATCGCGATAAGATCGTGGCAGGGATTTTATGCGGTTCGGTGGTGGCGAGAATGAACACGACGTGCGCGGGCGGCTCTTCGAGCGTTTTCAGAAGCGCGTTGAACGCGCTGTCCGTAAGCATATGCACTTCGTCGATGATATAAACTTTATATTTTCCCACCGTGGGGGGATACTGCACTTTTTCCCTCAGATCGCGCATTTCCGCCACGCCGTTGTTGGATGCGGCGTCGATCTCCACGATATCGAGGCTGTTTTGCAGCGCGCGGCAGGTTTCGCATACGCCGCAGGGCGATCCGTTTACGGGGCGTTCGCAGTTGACGGCGCGCGCAAAAATACGGGCGACGCTCGTTTTTCCCGTTCCGCGCGGTCCGCAAAACAAATACGCATGTCCCGCGGAACGGGTTTCGATCTGGTTGCGCAGCACGCGCACGACGCTCTCCTGCCGCACGATTTTATCGAACGTATCGGGACGGAATTTTCGATAGAGTGAAATATGAGCCATTTGCTCTCCTTATTCGTTGGCGGTGAATTACCTGCCCGCATATCCGCTTTGCAGTTTGCGTTTGGCGCGGACAAGCGCGTTGTCGATGCTCTTCACGTCTTTGCCCGTCGCTTCCGCGATATCCGCATAGCTCACGCCTTCGAGATAGAGCGTAACGACGCGGTATTCAAAATCGGATAGCACGCGCGAAAGCCTGGTGTAAAATTCGCGCTGTTCTTCGAGCAAAAGTAAAAATTCTTCGGGCGTTTTCTGACCGCGCGGCAGCGTATCGGGATCGCTCCCGTCGGTACATGGCACGTTGCGCGCGGCGCTGCGCAATGCGTCGTAAATACGGCGCGTCACGCAAAGATAGGCAAAATTTTTGAAGCTCTTCCCCGCCGCTTCCCGAAAGCCGAGAACGGCGTAATATAGCCCGATCATGCCCTCCTGCACTAAATCTTCGGTTTCGCCGCCGATGAGAAAAAATTTACGCGCATGGGAGCGCACGCCGTTTTTGTAGCGGCGCATCAGCTCTTCCACGGCGGCGGTATCGCCGTTTTGCGCTTTGAGCGCAAGCGCTTCGTCGCTAAGCGTTTCGTCCGGCACGTACCACCTCGTATACGGCGATCCCCAGCGCGATGGACGCGTTGAGAGAATTGACCTTTCCGTTCAAGGGAATCGTGAGCACTTTGTCGCACTTTTCCCGCGTCAGACGCTTTACGCCGCTGTCCTCGCCGCCTACGACGAGGGCGACTTTGCCCGTTAAATTATTTTTGTAAATACATTCGCCGTTCATGTCGAGCGCGTAAACCCAATAACCGTTTTCCTGCAAAATTTCGATCGCGCGGTTGATCGACCCGACGCGGGCGACCTTGATATGCTCCGCCGCCCCTGCGGAAATGCGCACGACCGCCTCGGTCACGCTCGCGCCCTTTGCGTTGGGAATGACGACGCCCGCCGCCCCCGCGCACTCCGCAACGCGCAGAATGCTGCCTAAGTTATGCACGTCCTCGATGCCGTCGCACAGCACGATCAGGCTTTGTTCTCCGCCGAGCAGATCGTAAAGATCGCTGTAAACGAAATCGGTCGTATAGGCGATCACGCCCTGATGCCGTTTTTCGGGGCATTCCCTGTCGAGCGCGGCGCGGTCTGCGAACTGTACGCGGATATTCTTCGCCCTTGCTTCGGCGAAGATTTTGCCGAGCGTGCCCTGCGCGCCCTTTTCCATCAATATTTTGTCTACCGTTTTTTGCGTTTTCAACAGCTCTAAAACGGCGTTTCTGCCGTATGTTTTCAAATCAAGCTCCCGTGAAGATGTTTCGACACGCCGCTTTGCGGCGGCTCAACATGACATTTTTTGATGTCTGCGCCGTTTCTGTCATTCCGAGCGCAGTCGAGGAATCCCGCCTTCTTCCGTTCCGACGCAGTGCCCTTTCAACGACCACCCTTTTGTCATTCCGAGCACCGTTTCTGTCATTCCGAGCGCTCTTCTGTCATTCCGAGCGAAGTCGAGGAATCCCGCCTTCTTCCGTTCCGACGCAGTGCCCTTTCAACGACCGCCCTTCTTTCATTCCGAACGCCGTTTCTGTCATTCCGAGCGAAGTCGAGGAATCTCGCCTTCTTCCGTTCCGAAAAAAAGTTCTTCGATCCGCGCATTTCGCCCCGTCAAATACAAGTAACCTACGAGCGCCTCGAAGCCCGTCGAGCGTACGTATTCGCACGCCGTGGCGTTTTTGCTCTTCGTGGATTTTTTGGCGTTTCTGCCGCGGCGATACACGTCGTTCTCCTCTTCGGTCAAATGCGGCAAAACCGATTCGAGCGCGCCGCTTTGGGCGTGCGCCGATACGATTCCGCTTGCGCGGCGGTTCAACTCGCCCGTTTTTACGCCGCTTTCGAGCGATAAACGGGTGCGCACCAAAAGCGTATACACGGCGTCGCCGACAAACGCAAGCGTAACGGGATTCATTTGTTTCGCCCTTTCCGCGGAAATCGGCAGAATCTGTTCGTGTTCCATATTTTCGATTTTTTCTTTTTCCAACGCTCGAAAACCCTTGCAAGCAAGTTTTCTCGCTTGTATTATAACATAGCAACGCGCAAAAAACAAGCGGTTAAAAGAAAACACGTGAAAATTATAACACTTTTCGGCGCGGCGGCATAAAATCGGTATGGAAAATAATTGCATTTTTCCGAAAAAAGACTATAATGTTAAAGGTTATTCAATACTATTTTCGAGATGAAACATGGAAGCGTTTGAATTTTTACTCCCCCTCGCCATAATTTTGCTCTTTTCCAAGCTCATGGGTTTGGGCGCGCACAAATGCGGCATGCCCGCCGTGATCGGCATGCTGCTTGCAGGCATTCTGATCGGCGTACTCAAATATATCCCGCTCGCTTGGCTGCAAGAGGCTTTGTTCTCCGAACCGATCGAACAGGTTCTTTCCGTGATTAGCAAAATCGGCGTCGTGCTCATCATGTTTTCCGCAGGCTTGGGAACCGACCTT
>CAJUGP010000025.1 GCA_910586365.1 uncultured Christensenella sp.
GAGCTGATCAAGCCCGTTGCTATCGAAGAAGGTCTCCGTTTCGCTATCCGCGAAGGCGGCAGAACGGTCGGTTCGGGCGTCGTTTCCAAGATTCTGTAATCGAATGAAGGAAAGCACCGCTTTATTGCGGTGCTTTTTTTTAGGGAAAAGGGTTTTTTTCGGCTTTTCTTATACAAAAGAGAGGATAAACGAATGAAAATGATTTATAACGTAAAAGACAGACCGCCCGTTGCGCGGCTGATCTTGTTTTCGTTGCAGCAGCTGCTTGCGATTTTGGCGGCGACGATCGCCGTTCCCATGATCGTTCAGAACGGGCTTACGCCCGCCGCGGCGCTGTTCGGCGCGGGCGTCGGTACAATCGTCTATTTGCTGTTCACCAAATTCAAAAGCCCCGTGTTTCTCGGCAGCTCGTTCGCGTTTCTCGGTTCGATGGGCGCGGCGTTCGCGGGCGGCGTGAGTATGTCGCTCGGCATGCTGGGTCTGTTGATCGGCGCGGCGTTTGCAGGCTTGGTGTACGTGATCATCGCAATCGCCGTAAAATTCGCGGGCGTAAAGTGGATCGATAAAATCATGCCCGCCGTCGTGATCGGACCGACGGTCGCCATTATCGGGCTTTCGCTTGCGGGCAATGCGATCGGCGATTTGTCGTCGGGCAGCGCAACGTATAGCGTGACCGAGCTTGTCGCCGTCATCAAAGACGGTGTTGCCGTTCTTGAAGAAGTGACGAAGAGCGTAACCTACGCGCATCCTCTGATCGCGCTGCTGTGCGGGCTTGTTACGCTCGGCGTGACGATCGTCTGCTCGGTCTACGGCAAAAAAAATGCTGAAAATGATCCCGTTTATCATCGGGATTCTTTCGGGATATGCGCTTGCCGCCGTGTTTACGGCGTTCAGCTATCTGCCGAATGCCGAGGTCTTGCGCGTGATCGATTTCAGTAAATTCGCCACGCTCGGCACGGCGGAAGCCTGGTATCCCGATTTCGCGTTTGTGCAGATCTTCACGAAAGGGGCGCTCGACGCGGGCGAAGTCGGCAGCATCGGCGCATATATCGGCACGATCGCCGTGGCGTATATCCCCGTGGCGTTCGTCGTGTTCGCCGAACACCTTGCCGATCACAAGAACATTTCTTCGATCATCGAAACCGATCTTCTCAAAGAACCTGGCTTGCACCGCACATTGTTGGGCGACGGCATCGGTTCGGTTGCGGGCGCGTTCTTCGGCGGCTGCCCCAATACAACGTACGGCGAGTCGGTGGGCTGCGTGGCGATTTCGGGTAACGCTTCGGTCATTACCATTTTGGTCACTGCCTGTATGGCGATCGTGTGCGCCTTCCTTGCGCCGTTCACGCTCTTCCTTTCGTCCATTCCCAAATGCGTGATGGGCGGCGTGTGCGTGGCGCTCTACGGATTTATCGCCGTCAGCGGCTTGAAGATGATCCAAAACGTCGATCTGAACGAAAACCGCAATTTGTTCGTCGTCTCCGTGATTTTGATCGCGGGCGTGGGCGGCTTGGTCGTATCCTTCGGCAAGGTCGTCGTGACGTCGATCGCCTGCTCGCTGATTTTGGGCATTCTGACCAATCTGCTCGTCAATATCCATGCAAAGAAATGCGACGAAACGGCGGCGCCCGTTGCGGACGAGGCGGCGCAGCCTGCGGAAAAACACGAAGAACCGCTTCCGTCCGAAGAAAAAACGGAGGATAATCCGAATGAAACACTTTGAGAACGTATTTATTTTCGATCATCCGCTCATCAAGCACAAGGTTTCCATTCTGCGCGACAAGAAAACGGGCATGAAGGAATTCCGCGAGCTGGTGGAAGAGATCACTACGATGATGACCTACGAGAGCATGCGCGACGTGCAGCTTAAAGCCGTGCAGGTGGAAACGCCGCTCGAAGTAACGACGCAGTACCGCGTACCCGAAGAGAGCATTGCGATCGTGCCCATCCTGCGCGCGGGCTTGGGCATGGTGAACGGCGTGCATAAGGTGTTCCCGACGGCAAGAGTGGGGCATATCGGCATGTACCGCGACGAAGAAACGCTCGAACCGCAGGAGTATTACTGCAAGCTGCCCGAAGGGATCGAGAACAAGACGGTGTTCCTCGTCGATCCCATGTTAGCGACGGGCGGGAGCGCATGCGACGCGCTCGACGCGCTCAAAAAACGCGGCTGCAAAAAGATCAAGCTGATGTCGATCATCGCCGCGCCCGAAGGGGTCGAAAAGGTAGCTTCCGCCCACCCCGACGTTCCCGTTTACGTTTCCACGCTCGATCGGCAGCTCAACGAACACGGGTACATTCTTCCCGGTTTGGGCGACGCGGGCGACAGGCTGTTCGGCACGAAATAAAATTGAGTAAGTTTTAGAATAAGCGCGGCAATAGCCGCGTTTTTTTGCTGTTCAAGCGATAAATTTTTTATAAAAGTGTTGATTTTTTCTTTGAAAAATGCTATACTATCTATGCCAAACAAACTTAATAACATACAGTATAAAAGGGGTATTCTTTTATTTTACTCTTTTTTTGCGCATACGCTTTTTTTGGATTTTGGTAAAAATGCAAATCCCAAAAATGCGTGTGCGTGAATATCCGTTACTGTATAAGTTTGTTTGGCGACAATCGGGATTTGCGTTTTTCGTGCGCTGACCTCGGTTGGCGCACTTTTTATTTAATGGGAGTTATTATGATTATTTACTTAAACGAGATTTTTGACATTTCTAAAAATGAGTACGAAGATTGGACAATATGCCTAAATCATGCTAATTATGAACAGGTTTATTCCTTTGAAGAAAACAGCGAACGTCTGCTTGAACATATATCTTGGAAAAAGCGTGCTGATCAAAACACAAGTTTTAGAAACATAAATACGAAATACTGTCTGCAGTTTATTCGGTTAGATAAAGATCAAAAATGGGAACAATGGCTTTTTTTGGGGGCATATTTGAATTTGGGTGTTAATAACTTTTCGGATGGGCATCAAACATACGACTTAAAACCTATTGATCGTTATTCTCACTTTATAGAGAGGTTGATTGTCGAATACAAAAAGAAACAAGGACCAAAGCAAGCAAAAATTAATATTTCTAATATTGAAACCATGCCGGTTATTACGATATTGGAGAAAAAATACATCCAAGTAAATAAGCTTTTTAACGGATACGATAAGATTTCATTGCCTTTTCAAGAATTGAAAACGATAATTAAAGGAAACGTTGATAATTGGCGTGTTTTGCTTGAGAATGTAAATGGCATTTATGCCATTACTGATAGTCTAACGGGAAAAATATATATTGGAAGTACATATGGATATAATGGTATTTGGCAACGGTGGAGTTTTTATGTAAATACAAACGGACACGGTGGTGATGTTGTTTTGAAAAATTTAATTGAACTTAATCCGAATTATGAAAATAATTTTGTTTTTACTATATTAGAAATTTTTTTTAACCGTGATGGCAACGCACCTTATATTTTAGAACGTGAAAATTATTGGAAAAAAGTTTTTTCAACACGCACATTTGGCAATAATAAAAATTAAAATTTAATAACTTTGAAATTACAGTGTGGCAAATCAATTTACTAAGGAGATATAATATGGCAACTGAAACATTAAGAGATAATCTTGGAAGAAAAATAGGAACGCTTGAAGATGACGGAAGGCAAGTTACCTTGCGTGATGCAATCGGAAAAAAATTAGGTACATATGAAAAAAACAATAATACGACACGTGATGAACTTGGAAGAAAAGTTGGAACAGGCAATCTGTTAACGACTTTATTAAGATAAAAGTTAATTAAATTTTACTACCACACTGTAACTATCGCAAGAAAGAATAACTTTCTTGCGATTTTTATTTCCTAAAATTTGATTTGAAAATTAGGAATTAATCGCAAAGCTCGAAACGGTGCGTTTGCAAGCCGCGTTTTTCGGGCGGAAGTTCTTCCGCGAACATGGCGTAGGGGCGCACCCATAAGCCGCGCTCGCCGTACAGCGCGCGGTACACAACCATTTTATCGCCCGTTTCGGAGTGTGTGGCAACGTCTTCCACAAAATAGTAGTTGCCTTTATAGTGACGGTAGACCGATTTTACTTTAACTTCCATATTTTTTCCTTTTTTTACATTATAGGCGTTTGCCGTGCGGTTTGTCAAATTTTTTGCACATACTCGTAGCATGGAAAAAACCCGAGAGAAAAAACCGCATAATTGTTTTCTGCGCGCATGCACGCGCGTACGCGGTTGGTATGCCGTGCTCGTCAAACACCGTTTTACGACGGTGGCGGGCACGCTCGTCTTTTTTTTGATCATGTCGCTGACGCCTTTTTTATTTTGGCTGACGCTGCTGTTCGGCAAAACGCAGGCGGATTTTCTGACATCGGGTCTGTTCGATTGGGCAGGCGATTTGCTTGAAACCATTCAGGCGAGCGCCGAACAGGCGACGGCTGGCGTAAGCGTCTTGTTTCTCGTGACCACGCTGTGGTCGAGCACGGGATTTTTCTATCACCTGCGCCGCAGCGGGGAAATCATCTATGATTATCGCAGAAAAAAACACGGTTGGAAGGTGCGTCTTTCCGCCGTGCTTCTAACCTTTGCGATTTTAATTTTGTTTGCGCTTGCGGGCGGCGTGCTCGTTTCCGTCAATTTTTTGATCGAGGGCTATTCGCCTTATTTGACCTATCCCGTGCGCTATACGCTCGGACTTGCCGTTTCGTTTTTGCTTGCCTGGCTGCTGAATTGGTATATCTGTCCGTATCGCACGTATCCCGCCGATACGGCGCTCGGCAGTTTCTTCACGGCGCTCGCCTGGATTGCGGCATCGCTTGCCTTTTCGGTTTATCTGCGGTTTTCCAACGCCGAAAAGCTGTACGGCGCGCTGTCGGTTGTGATCGTCTTTTTGCTGTGGCTCTATTGGCTGATGATCTGTTTTACCGCGGGCGTCGTATTCAACCGCTATCAGGTGGAAAAGAGGATGCACAAAAAATTATAAATCCCCGCAGATCTGCGGGGATATTTGCTTTTATAACGCACGCACCCGTATGACGCCCGCGATGCTTGCGATCAGTTTGAGCGCAGGTTCGCCGAGCGGTTCGTCTAAGTCGAGAATGAGATAGGCGTATTCTCCCTTGCTCGAATCCTGCATGTGCGCCACGTTGATTCCCTGCGAAGCGACGATCGCCAAAATTTTACTCAGCATTTCCTTGATGTTCTTGTGGTGCACGCAGATGCGCGCCGCGCTCGTGCGGGGCATGGATACGGAAGGGTAGTTGACGCCGTTTGCAATGTTGCCGTTTTGCAGATAGTCCATCAGTTCTTTTCCCGCCATTACGGCGCAGTTGTCCTCCGCCTCGGGCGTGCTTGCGCCGAGATGGGGCACGCACACGACGTTTTCCACGCCGAGCAGCTTTTCATCGGGAAAATCGGTGATATAGCGCGATACCTTTCCGTTTGCTACTGCCTCGATCATATCGTCGGTATCGACTAACTCGCCGCGCGCGTCATTGATGATAACGACGCCGTTTTTGCATTGCGCAAGGGCTTTTTTATCGAGCATGCCCTTCGTTTCGGGCGTAAGGGGAACGTGCAGCGTGATGAAATCGCATTCCGCGAACAGGCGCGAAAGGTCGGGGGAGAATTGAACGCGGTTGTTGATGAGCCAAGCGTTCTTTACCGAAAGGAAGGGGTCGTAGCCCAAAACCGACATGCCTAAATCGACGGCGGCGTTCGCCACCATGGCGCCGATCGCGCCCAGCCCGATCACGCCCAACGTTTTGCCTGCAATTTCCTGCCCGACAAAGTTGTTCTTGCCTTTTTCCACCGTTTTCGCAACGTTTTCCTGTCCTTTTAACGACTGCACCCAATTCGCCGCCGCCGTGATTTTTCTTCCGCCGAGGAAGAGTTCGCATAAAACAAGCTCTTTAACGGCGTTGGCGTTCGCGCCGGGCGTGTTAAAAACGACGATCCCTTTTTCGGCGCAGCGGTCGAGCGGGATATTGTTGACGCCCGCGCCTGCGCGGGCGATCGCTAACAGTCGGTCGCCGAAGGCGTAGTCGTGCATGGAAGCGGAACGCAGCATGATTCCGTCGGGATCTTGCACGCTGTCGGAATACTCGTGCCCTTTGAAGATGGCGTCCGCTACGGGACTGATGGCGTTTAGTTTCAGAATTTTCATAATTTTCACCTTTTCGGAATATAATTTTCGGATTCTTCGGCAAGTTTGGAAAAGCGTTTCCCACTGTCATTTCGAGCGCAGCCGAGAAATCTCTTTTTTATAAGATTCTTCGGCAAGCTCAGAATGACAAGGGGGTAGGCATTGAATGACAAAGGGCGGGCGGGATTCTTTGGCATGCTCGGAATGACAAAGAGCGGGCGGGATTCTTCGGCAAGCTCGGAATGACATTACATACTGTCATTTCGAGCGCAGTCGAGAAATCTGCAAGCGGGTTTATTTGTTATCCGTTTCAAATTTTTTCATGAAATCGATGAGCGAAAGCACGCCTTCGACGGGCATGGCGTTGTAGATCGAGGCGCGCATGCCGCCTACAAGACGGTGCCCTTTGAGCGATACCAAACCCGCTTGCGCCGCTTCTTTTACGAACTTCGCATCTGTTTCGGCCGAAGGCGTGACGAAGGGCACGTTCATAATCGAACGGTCCTTTTTCACGACGTCGTTTCGGTAGAACGAAGAACCGTCGATAAAATCGTAGAGCAAGTTTGCTTTATATTCGTTGATTTCATTAACGGCTTTGATCCCGCCCAACCCTTTCAAACGGCGCAGAACGAGCGTTGCCACGTAAATGGGAAAACAGGGCGGCGTGTTGTACAGACTCTTGTTCTCGTCCTGCACGCGCCATTTGAGCATGGTGGGGCAAATAGAAAGAGGATCTTGCGCAAGCGAGCGTTTGGCGATCACGAGCGTTACGCCCGCGGGTGCCAGATTTTTCTGCGCGCCTGCATAGATCACGCCGAAGTCGTTGACGTTGATTTCGCGCGAGAGGATATCCGACGACATATCCGCCACGAGCGGCGCGTCCGTTTTGGGAAATTCGGTAAAACGCGTGCCGAAGATCGTATTGTTCGAGCAAATGTGCACGTAGTCGGTATTTTCACGGAACATGATCGCGTTCGGATCGGGGATATAAGAATAGTTTTTATCCTGCGAGGATGCGACGCAGCAAACGTCACCGTAAATTTTTCCCTCTTCGTAAGCCTTTTTGGCAAAGTTGCCCGTCACGAGATAGTCGGCTTTCCCCTTGTGCATCAGGTTGAGCGGTACCGCCGCGAACTGTTGGCTTGCGCCGCCCTGTACGAAGATCACGAGATAGTCGTCGGGGATATGCAAAAGCTCGCGCAGCAGACGTTCGCCTTCGTTTACGATTTCTTCAAACGCTTTGTTGCGGTGCGAAATCTCGGTTACGGACATGCCCGTGCCCGCAAAGTTCAGAAGGTCGCGCTGCGCCTCTTCGAGCACGTCGGAGGGGAGCTTGGAAGGACCTGCGGAGAAGTTGTAAGTACGCATTTTGTCACCTCGCAAAATAGTATATTATTCTTATTATAATCGATTTGGAAGATTTTGACAACAATCTGAGGAGAATTCGCGCAAAAGTTTGTAAAATTTCTCTTTTTTGCAAAAAATATCGGCACGGTTTTAGAAAAAAATCGATAAAAGTATTTACATTTGAGCAAATTTAGTGTAAAATAGAATACGGCAATGATGGAATGTTCTTGTTTCCGTGATTGTTAAGTATACTGAAAACACTAATTACGAGGTTTTTATGGCACAGAATTATGACAACTCCGATCCCGTCGTTTTGGAGGGGGTTTATAAGAGCATTGCAAGCAGTGTAAGTCAGGTTCGCCAGTCGGTCAACGACGTTCAGGAGACGGTGAGCAAGGAGCTGCAATATAATTCCGCGCAGCAAATGTCTGCATACGAGGCGCTCGTCGATTCGTTCGAGCAAGGGGTAGAGTCGCTCCTTGCCGAATTGCGTTACGTAGCGCAACAGAACAGCACGATTTACGAATACAATCAAATCGGGTACGACAAGCTGAAGCAAGAGCTTGTCGAAGCCGTGAAATCGGGTACGCAGGCGATCGAACAGAAGAACGACGAAAAGCTTGCCGAAATGAGCAAGGAGCTTGAACGCCGTCAGGATGAACGCGTGCAGCGGCTTCGCGCCGAATTGCTTGCCGCGATCCGCGGCATGGGTCCGCGCACCGCAGGCGGCGAAGAGGCGACGACGGAGATCATCGACGGGTACGAAGTGCACGACGATATCGAGGAAGTGCGCACGCTCGCCGAAGAAACGCGCGACCTCTTAACCTCCGTACGCGAAGAACTCAGAGAACGCACGGCGGTGAAAACCGAAAAACCCGAGGGGGAACATGCCGAGAACGAAACCGAAAGCGAACTCGATTACGACGTGCTTGCGGAAAAAATCGTTTCCGTGCTGCCCGAAGTCGATTACGATTTGGTGGCGGATAAGGTCGCCGCGGCGATCCCGCAGACCGACGCCGACGCAGTTGCCGACAAGGTTGCCGCCGCAATCGGTCCGATCGACGAGAACGCCCTTGCCGATAAGGTTGCGGAAGCGATCCCCCTGATCGATTACGATTTGATCGCCGAACGCGTCGCCGCCGCCCTCAACGGCGAAGAAGGTAAAGAGAACGCCGAAAAGAGCGCGGAAGTTGCCGCGCTGAGCGAAGAGAAGATCGCGTCCGCCGTCGAAGAAAAGCTCGATTACGAGCGTATCGCCGTCCGCGTGGCGGAGCTTCTCAAAGACGATATGAAAGATATCGTCGTCGTTGCGCCCGTACAGGCGAGCGCGCCTGCGGAAGAACACGCGGAAGAATTGGCGGTTGCCGCCGAACCCGCGCCCGCGGTTGCGGTTGAACCCGATCCGGCGCCCGTCGTGGTCGTCGCGCCGCCCGCGCCTGCGCCCAAAAAGAAACCCGCTCCCGTCGTCGAGGAAGAAGAGGAGCAGACGGTACGCTATAAGTACAGCTTCACGGCGAAAATCGTCACGAGCGACACCGACGTCAAGGAATATTATTCGCAGCTGAAAAACGCCTTCCTTTCCTATCCGAGCACGGCGTCGCAGATCAACTGGGCGAACGACCGTTTCTCGTACGAGAACGAAACGATCGCCAAAGTCGGCGTGCGCGGCAAAACGCTGTGTTTGTATCTTGCGCTCGATCCTTACGAGCTGCCCGAATCGGTTTATCACCAGACCTTCGCGGGCGATACCAAAATGTATGAAAAGACCCCTACGATGGTAAAAATAAAGAGCGGCGTTGCGTTGAAACGCGCGTTGCGCCTCATCGGGTTGTTAATGGAAAAGAACGGCGCGGTGCTCGAAGAAGAACGCTCGGTCGATTACGTATCGCAGTTCCCGTACCGCAGCGAGGAAGATCTTTTGCAGGAAGGGCTTGTAAAAGCCGTCCTTGTCGGGAAATCCGAATCGGACTTTGTAAGAAAGTAAAACTTAGAGAGCCGAGTATCTCGGCTCTTTCGTTTTTATACGAAAAATTCATCCTCCGCCGCAGACGGGGGATACATATGCTGTAATGCAGATCGAAAGGAGTTATTTTTGAAAAACACAGACAAAAACAAACGTACGCACGATACGACGGACGCGATCGAGCTTGCGATTTTGAACGGCTTGGAACAGTACAGCCGCGAGCAGGCGGAGAAGGCGAAGCGGGCGGACGGCGCGCCGCACGCGCCCAAAAACGCAGGATTGCGCAGCCGCGAGGCGATGGAAGAGGCGGGCTATAAGAAGAAACGCCCTTCGCACGCAAAGGGAAAAGGCACGCAGATGAAACCCTTTGCCGCGGAAGAAGCGCCGCAAAACGGCGCGCGCCGCGAAAACAAAGGGGAAAAGCGCGGCGTTCCCCCGCAGAAGAATGAAACCGAACGCAAACAGAAGAATAAGAAAAAGCCCGTAAAGGTGCTGTTCTTCGGCGGCGTGGGCGAGATCGGCAAAAACATGACGGCGATCGAGTACGGCAACGATATTATCGTGATCGACGCGGGCAGTATTTTCCCGACGGAAGAAATGCCGGGGATCGACCTTGTTTTCCCCGATATCTCGTATTTGGTGCAGAACAAACACAAGATCCGCGGTTTGTTTTTAACGCACGGGCATGAAGATCATATCGGCGGCGTGCCGTATTTCCTCAAAGAGCTGCCCGGCGTTACCGTTTACGGCAGCAAACTGACGTTGGCGCTTGTCGACAACAAGCTGCGCGAACACCGTTTGAACAACGTGGACGAACGCACGGTCAAGCCCAAAGACAGAGTAAAGGCGGGTGTGTTCAACGTCAATTTCGTGAGCGTGAACCATTCGATCGCAGGCGCGCTGGCTTTGGCAATCGAAACGCCGTACGGGATCATCTTCCACAGCGGAGATTTTAAGATCGACTTGACGCCCGTCGCGGGCGCGCCCATCGACCTCGAAGAGATCGCCTCTTACGGAAAACGCGGCGTGCTGCTGTATTTGGGCGAGTCGACCAATATCGAGCGGCAGGGCTTTACTATGAGCGAAAAGGTCGTGGGAACCACGCTCGAACACCTGTTTGCGGCGCATGCCGATAAGCGGCTTATTATCGCCACGTTCGCCTCCAACGTGCACCGTTTGCAGCAGATCATCGATATCGCCGTCAAATACAGGCGAAAGGTCGCGCTTTCGGGGCGCAGTATGTTCAACGTGGTCGAGGCGGCGGCGAAGATCGGGGAAATCAGTATTCCCGAAGGCGTCCTCGTCGACGTCGAAAAGACCAAAAACTTTTTCGATCGGGAAATCGTCATCATCTCGACGGGTTCGCAAGGTGAGCCGATGAGCGCGCTTACGCGTATGGCGGACGGTGAATTCAACAAAGTGACGATCGGCGCGAACGACACCGTGATCATTTCGGCAAGTCCCATTCCGGGGAACGAGCGCATGGTTTACAGGGTGATCAACAATCTTTATAAACGCGGCGCGGACGTCGTGTACGAAAGCTTGGAAAAGATCCACGTTTCGGGACACGCCTGTCAGGAAGAGCACAAAATTCTGCATTCGCTCTTAAAACCCAAATTCTTTATCCCCGTGCACGGCGAATACCGTCACTTAAAGCGTCACGTTCTGTTGGCGCAGGAAATGGGATTGTCACCCGCGCAGACCTTTATCCCCGAAATCGGCGCATGCGTGCTGCTTACCGACGACAGCTTGAAGCAAGGCGAAAGCTTCCAGGCGGGTGCGCGGCTGATCGACGGCGCGGGCTTCGAGGATCTGGGCACGAGCGAGGTGCTGAAAGACCGTATTCTGATGTCGAGCGAGGGGCTGTTCATCGTTTCGCTTGCCTGTTCGGGGGGCGCGATCGTCGGCGAACCCGTGATCGAACCGCGCGGATTTGTTTTTTCGGACGAGCGCAATTATATGGCGGAGCTTAAAGACGTCGTGGCGCATGCCATCGATAGCGCGAATATAAGCGGCGGCGCAGGGGAACTGAAAAACGCCGTGCGCCGCGCCATGAAAACGTATCTCTATAAAAAGACCAAACAATCGCCCATGATCGTGACGATCGTAAACGAAATTTAAGACGCGATAGAAAGAGATGTTTCGGCTGCGCTCAACATGACAAGAGAGCGGTGCTCAACATGACAGGAGAGCGGCATGGCGGGCGGGCTTAAACTGTCATTCCGAGCGAAGCCGAGGAATCTTGTTAACGAAAGAAAACAGGTGAGGCGTGTTTAGAAGAGATGTTTCGGCTACGCTCAACATGACAGGAGAGCGGCATGGCGGGCGAGCGGAATGACGGGGAGATGTTTCGACTGCGCTCAACATGACAGGAGAGCGGTGCTCAACATGTCGGGCGGAACAAGTAAACTGTCATTCCGAGCGAAGCCGAGGAATCTTGATGCGACAGGCAAAGGGGAAAGTATGAGAAGAAATCTGATTGCGGTATGCGCTTTGGTCGGCGTGAGCGCGGCGGCGTTTCTTGCCGTAACCGTGCTGGGTATCGTTTGGAAAAACGCCGTCATGATCGCGGTCGGCGCGGCGATGACGCTGTTCGCCCTTTGGGTGACGGCGGGCAGTGTTTACCGTGAACGCATATACGAAACGTTTGAAAAGAAGTTCGGCGCGCGCGACTATGCGGGCGCGCTCGAAACGCTCGATAAAGCCGCGGCAAACCATTTCTTTTTTCCGATGTACCGCACCGTCGCCTATCAGCTCTATATCCGCGGCGAGCTTGCCGTCGATAATCTTGCCGAGGCGGCAAAATACGTCGATCTGCTGCGCCATAGCGGCGGCGACGGTTGGAAGTACCGCACGGCGTTCTACGTCGTACTCTTCAATCTCGATTGGGGCGAATACGCCCTGGCGCGCGAAGAGTTTGACGCATTTGAGAAAGCCTGCGCCCATTCGTCTCTTTACAAAGAGCAGCTCGAAACGCTGCGCGCTCTGTTGGGACGCATCAACGGCGGCGACGAACCGCTGCCCGAAAGCGTGAAAAAGTCGCCGTATCCCGTCGTCGGCAGGATCGTGGAGCGCTGCGCCTGAAATGCTCGAAGCGTTAGACGGACAATTACAGATTTTGCGCGAACGGGCGAAAGAGGGGCGCGATCCCACCGCGGCGGATGAAACGCTTGCGCGGCTTTTGTCTCTCGTTCGGGAAATCAAGCCCCGACGCGTTTTGGAAATCGGCGCGGCGGAAGGGCTTACCTCGATCGCCATGCTGCTGTGCGGCGCGGAGCGCGTGACGGCAATCGAATGCGACGCGGCGCGAGCAAGTCGCGCGCGGGAGAATTTTGCGCGCTTTCGTTTGACCGACCGCGTGACGCTCATCGAGGACGACGCGGGGCGCGTTCTCCCTGCGCTCGAAGAGGACGGCGCGTACGGGCTGATTTTTTTAGACGGTCCGAAGGCGCAGTACCGCCGTTATTTTGCCGACTGCAAACGCCTTTTGCAAGGCGGCGGCGCGCTTGTTTCCGACGACGTGCTGCTCTTCGGTTACGTGACGGGCGAACCGCCCAAAAAACGCCGCATGCTGGCGGAGCATATCCGCGAATACCTTGCCATGCTGCAAAACGACCCCGATTTCACGACGGAAATTCTGCCGCTTGCCGAGGGGCTTGCGGTGAGCAGGAAAGTGTATGAAACCTGAATTGTTAGCCCCTGCGGGCAATCTGAAAAAGCTCTATCTTGCGTTTTTATACGGCGCGGACGCCGTTTATTTGGGCGGAAAGGATTTTTCGCTGCGCACGTTCGCCGATAATTTTACCGAGGAAGAAATGCGCGAGGGGATTTCTTTTGCGCATGCGCACGGAAAAAAGGTGTACGTTACCGCGAATATCTTTGCGAAAAACCGTGACGAAGGCGCGTTGCGCGCCTATTTTTGTTTTTTGCAGGACTGCGGCGCGGACGCCGTGCTCATCTCCGATCCCGGCGCGCTGCGGCTTTGCAAGCAAGCCGCGCCGAAATTGCCGATTCATATTTCCACGCAAGCGAACACGCTCAATTCGCAGGCGGCGGCGTTCTGGCGGGAAGCGGGCGCAAGCCGCGTTGTGTTGGCGCGCGAGCTTTCGTTGGAAGAGATCAAAGAGATCAGCCGCGAAAATCCTGCGTTGGAGCTGGAAGCGTTTGTGCACGGGGCAATGTGTATTTCTTACAGCGGCAGGTGCTATCTTTCCGATTACCTCGATAACCGCCCCGCCAACCGCGGCGCGTGCGTGCAGGCGTGCCGCCGTAAATACCGCGTGCAGAGCGAGGGTGCGGAAGGGTGGCTCGATCTGAGCGAGGACGGCAAGGGGACGTATCTGCTGAACAGCAAGGATTTGAACATGAGCGCGCATTTAAGCGAGCTTGCCGACGCGGGTGTGTGTTCCTTCAAGATCGAGGGGCGCATGAAGAGCGAATATTATCTTGCCACCGTCGTCAACGCATACCGCCGCATGCTCGACGAAGGGTATAGCGAAACGCTTGCCCGCGAACTCGATTGCGCGGCGCGGCGTGAATTTACCGTTGCTTATGCCTTCGGGGAAAACAGTCAAACGGTCGCCTACGGGAACGATCGGGCAGGCTCGTGCGAATATATCGCCAACGTGCTCGGTTGGGAACACGGCAGGGTCAAGGCGGAAATGCGCACGCGTTTTTACGAAGGCGAAACGCTCGAAGTGCTTTCGCCCGGGGCGGCGTTTTTATCGCAGATCGCCGTAACGGATATGAAGGACGCGCAGGGCAACCCCTGCCGCGACGCGAAGGCGGTGCAGGGGATTTACACGTTTGCCTGCTCCGTTCCGCTTGCGGCGGGCGATATTCTGCGCCGCAGGCATAAAGATATGCGCGATTAGCATAAAATAGGGCGTGAAACGTCGATTTTTTTGGCAGCGCGCGGCGGCGGGGTTTGTGTTCGCCGCCGTATTATTCTCGATCTTTGCGTTTACCGTATGGTGGAGCGTGCGCGATTATGCGCGGATACAGTTAAACAAAACCTATTATCTGCTCGTACGCGTCTGCGACGAAGAAACCTCGGTGAGCGTTTCGACGCAGGTGTATCTTTCGGGCGGAGCGGGGTATCTCATCAAAAAGGGAAAACAGGATCACGTGGTGATTTCCTGTTATTATCTCGAACGCGATGCGGAATTCGTGCGGCGCAACCTGACCGACAAAGGGTTAAGCGTGCAGACGGTGGAATACGCGAGCGGCGATTTCGAGCTGAGCGGAAGCGCGGCGGCGTATGCGGAAAAAGTTTGCTCCAACGTGGAAACGGCGGACAGCAACGCGCGGCTGCTCTTCGATACGGCAAACAAACTCGAACGGACGGAAATTTCGCAGGAAGAGGCGCGCGCCGCGGTGCGCGGTGCGATTGCTTCGCTCAGCGGATTGCGCAAGAGCAACGAGGGCGGTTTTTTCGAGCGGTGGAACGCCGCGCTCGCAAGCGCGGAACGCAAGGGCAGGGAGATCGCAAGCGGCATTCTTTTCGCAAAAGATTTAAGGTATTTGCAGGTTCAACTCACGGCGGCGATCGTAAACGCCGCATCGCTCTTCGGCTGAGCGGAAAGCGATTATAAATTTACCGAAGAATGGAAATAAAAATACTATGAAGTGTTTGTTCTTATATAACCCGAACAGCGGCGCGGGAACGATCGAAAAAAAGCTCGCATATATCTGCAAGACGCTGGGTAAAAAATACGATCAGGTGGACGCCGTGGCGACGAAGAGCGGCGAGGATATGACGGAAAAAGCGCGGCAGGGCGCGCAGGAATACGACGCGATCGTCTTTTCGGGCGGCGACGGGTCGTTTAACCGTGTTTTGCAGGGCATCGGAAACAGCGGCGTGCACGTGGGATATCTTCCCGCAGGCACGGCGAACGACGTCGCCAAGTCGCTTTCGATTCCCAAAAATACCAAACGCGCGCTGAAAATCATAACCGAAGGGCACGTGAAAAATCTCGATTGCATGCTCGTGAACGGATCGCACTACTGTATGTACATAGCTGCGGCAGGCGCGTTCACGCAGGTGACTTATTCCACGCCGCAGAAGTACAAACGCGCGCTCGGCAAGCTTGCTTATGCCGTCGAAGGGTTGAAAAACAATATGAAACTCGACGTGTTCCCCGTAAAAATCACGTGCGGCGAACACTCTTACGAAGGCTCCGCCGTGTTTTTATTCGTGCTGAACGGGCGTTCGGTGGCGGGTTTCCCCGTCAATAAGGACGCGAGCATGGCGGACGGTCTGCTCGAAACGGCGGTGGTGCGGCAGGCGCACAAGCCCAATCTGCGGCAGAAGATCGGGGCGTATTTTTCGATGGCGGCGCTCTTTCTGCGCGGCGTTAAGGTGCGGCGGCGCAACATTCAAACGCTGTACGGCAAGCGGGTGGAGATCAAAACGCGCGCCGACGTGGTGTGGGATTTCGACGGCGAAGAGGGCATTTGCGGCGATATTACGGTGGAAACGCTCGAAGGACGCGTGAAAATGTTCGTGCCCAAACGGAAAAAAGTGTAAAAGCAAAAGCGCATACCTTGAAAGGTATGCGCTTTTTTAATACCCAAAGGTCGCTGCGTTTACGCAAAGTCCGAAAGGCTCCATTCACGCAAAAAGGCAAGATAGGGCGTGCCGTCCGCGCGGAACTGCACGGGCAGCCAAACGTAATCGGCTTCGCTCGTGTTGTCGTCCGTTAGCAGGGCAAGCGCTTCGTTCGTCATGATCTTTTCGCCGTTCTTTGAAAACAGTCCGTAAAATACTTTGCACATGTCGGGCAGATCGGGCGGAAGGTCGCGGATCCACCTGTCGCCCAAAGCGATATATAAATCCTGTTTGAAGGCATGAACCAATATTTCAGCGCAGAGCTTTCCCAAAAAGTAAAACGCGGTATGCGGGAAACAAGGTTGAAAGGAAACTATCAAGGCGGTGGCTTGTTATTCGGCTATAAGGTCGTAGACCACAAAATCGTTATTGATGAGGAACGAGCCGAACAAGTCCGTTATATGCGAGCGGTGTTTTTGTGAAAGACATTATCAAGTCTTTGACCGAGAAAGGTATTCTTTATAAAGGCAGACCTTTTGCGAGCAATACTGTTTATGATATTTTGCGGAATAGCAAATATTCGGGCGTATATACCCACGGCGACGAAGTGATAGATAATATGTATCCTATAATCGTTCCGACCGAGATTTACAATAAAGTCCGTGAAATCGTAAATAGAAACAAATTCGGGAAACGAAGCATAAGAACAGTTTACCTGCTTCGCCATAAAGTGTTTTGCGGCGAATGCGGGCGACCTGTAAGCGCGGACACGGGAACAGCGCGAAACGGCGAAGTGATACATTACTACAAGTGTATCGGACGGAAGAAAGACCACAACGGTTGCCAACTTCCGCCGATAAAGAAAGAAGATTTAGAGAAACTTGTAATTGAAACAACTATTGAGGAATTGAGCAAGCCGCAAATTCTAAATTATGCCGTTCAATACCTCATGAGGTTACAAGATAATCAGTTATCCGAAAACACGAACTTAAAACTTTTGACAAAACAAAAAGCGGCGATAGACAGAGCGTTAGAAAATCTTGTAACCGCGATTGAAAACGGCATTATCAGCAATACCACGAATAAGCGGCTACACGAGCTTGAAAAGCAACAAGAGGAATTAGAGCGACAGATACTCATAGAACGCAGTAAGTGCGCCGTAAGGCTTCCAGAGAGCGTTATACGGCAGTTTTACACACAAGCATTAGAGGAAGAATCGCAAATGATAGTCAATTATCTCATTAAAAAGGTTGTGGTGTTTGACAACTTTAATGAAATTCATTATAACAACCCGATAAGAATTAGTCCTGACGACAGTCAGGGCTTTTCTTTTTACAATAAAGTTAAAAATACGGGAAAGCGCAAAATGCTTATAATCTTAAAGTTATAACGATTTGAAACAACGGCTATTTATTCCACGTTCCGCTTGACATGAGCCTCGTAGGCGTGCGGTATTCAGGCAAAGAGCCAAACGTACCGCCCCTGCGGGGCTTATTGTTTGCCGTTGGCAAAATAGCCTACCGCACGCCATTCTCATGTCAAGCGGCTTTCGCGGCATAAACCGCCGTTGTGCTTGACAATAAAAAACCAACCTATATCAAACCTTTTAACGGTTCAATTTAGGTTGGTTGTGGAGCTTCTGGCCGGACTTGAACCGGCGACCTATTGATTACGAATCAATCGCTCTACCGACTGAGCCACAGAAGCATTCTTGCGCAACACGCTCATTTATTATAAAAAAAACATTAAAAAAAGGCAAGCGTTTTTACGCATTTTTTTGCATTTTGTAAAACTTTTTTGCGGCGCGGCAGAAAGAACTTTTTTAGTCGTTGTGTTCGGAGACGTCCGCCGTTTCCTGCGTCGGCGTTTCCTGCCCGTTTTTCCGCGCGGCGGAGAGTTTCATTTTGTTTTTGAGCACGTACCGATAGAGGAAGATATAGCCGATCCCGAGCAGAACCATGATAATGCACCAAAACTGCGAGGGGGTGAGTCCCGGAATAAATCCGCCGCGTTCGTCGCCGCGGGCAAATTCGATGCAGAAGCGCCAAATTCCGTACGCAATGAGATAGACGGAAAAATTGAGGTGAAAGCGGTAACGGAAATAAAGCACGATCATGACGGCGGCGAGCACGAAGAGGAACGCCGACTCGAAGAGCTGAACGGGCACGACTTTAACGCCCTCGTAAGTTTGCGAGCAGGCAAGCCCCCAACTGCCGTCGGTGGGATTTCCCGCGCAGCAGCCCGCGAAGAAACAGCCGATTCTGCCGATCGCCGTGGCGAGCACGATACAGGTCGGAATGACGGGCAGCGCGTCGCACAGTCCCGCGTTGGCGTTGTTTTGCAGCCATTTTATCTTCGTGCACGGTGCGATTACGTGCATATAAAGGTTATAGATAATAAGATAACTTGCCGCGCCGCCGATCACGCCGCCGAGATAAGTCATTTTTCCCGTAAGGCGAAAGCCGCCCGAGGGATCGGCGATGAAATCGTATATGCTTTGGAAGAGCATGGCGGAGAAAATGCCGATCGAAACGGCGAACAGTCCCGTAATGAAAATCGCGCTGATCGCGTCGAAATTAAATCCCGTTTTTTTCAGCGAGAACCACAAAAAGAGAAAACAGACGACAAGTCCCAGCCCGAGAAAGAGGTTGTATAGGTCGAACCCCGTTCCGGGGATCAAATCGTTCGGATACATAGCGCGCTCCTTATGCGTTTATTATAGAACAAAAACGCCGATCTGTCAACCAAAACGGCGCGGACGCTTGATTTCGGGCGCGGTTTGCGTTATAATAGTGCTTGATGAAGAAATACCGCAGAGAAATTTTATTGATCGCGCTGTGCGCTCTCGCATGCGTTTTACTCGTTTTGTTCGAGTACGTTTTTACCTTTTCGCAGGACGCGGCTACGAACGGACTGATCAAGGAGACGCTTTCCCGTCTGCTTGTCTTTGCGGCGCTCGTGCCCGCGGCGGTTCTGTGCGGTTATAAACGGGTGCTTTCGCCGCGCGTGAAGGGGTGCGCTCTGTTATGGTGTTTGCCCTGTTTATTCGTCGCGCTGGCGAATTTTCCGTTTTCCGCTCTGATTACGGGGGAGGCGCGGGTGGAACGCTTCGAGCTTTTATGGCTGTTCACGCTCGACTGTATTGCGATCGGGCTTTTGGAAGAATTGCTCTTCCGCGGGATTTTGCAGCCGCTTTTTCTCGATTTATTGCGCAAGAAAAGCGTGATTTTAGCCGTCATAGCCTGTTCGGCGGCGTTCGGAGCGTGGCATTTCGTCAATCTTCTCGGCGGAGCGGGGATCGGCGTTACGCTAATGCAGGTGGGTTACAGCTTTTTGATCGGGGCGATGCTCTCCGCCGTGTATTTGCGGACGGGGAATATTTGGACGGGCGTATTTCTGCACGCTGTATTCGACTTCGGCGGCTTGTTGGTGGAACGGCTCGGAACGGGGGCGTTTCAGGATACCGTGTTTTGGGTGCTGACGGCGGTGTTCGGCGCGCTGTGTTTTGCACACGTTTTATTTTACCTCATAAAACTCGATAAGAAAAAAAAGGAGAATGGGCCGCGCGAAGAGGAAAGGGATTCCTCGGCAGGCTCGGAATGACAGGAGGGTGTGCAGAATGATAAGCGGGCGCTCGGTAAGAGAGATTCCTCGACAGGCTCGGAATGACAGGAGGGCGTGCTCGGAATAAGGGAATAAACTGTCATGTTGAGCGAAGTCGAAACATCTCGAAGTTGTAACGACACAAAAAGGAGAGGGATTCCTCGACAGGCTCGGAATGACAGGAGGGTGTGCGGAATGACAAGAGGGTGTGCGGAATGACAAGAGGGTGTGCGGAATGACAAGAGGGCGCTCGGAATAAAGGACTGTGCGGAATGACAAACGGGCTCGGTATGACAGGAGAGTGTGCGGAAGGGCAATTTCCGTATCTTCCCTTCTTTCATAGAGTTGATTTTTTGCGGAAATTGTGATATAATGAAAAAACCTCGTCTTTTCGGGGTTTTATTACGTATGATAAAACAGGTTGAGAGATGAAATTACTCGGTATCGACGTGGGCTCGACCACGGTTAAGGTTTGCGTACTCGAAAACGGAAAAATTTTATATTCCTCTTATGTGCGTCATTTTTCACGCGTGAAGGAGTGCGTGCTCGGCGAGCTGGAAAAGCTCCGTCCGTACGGCGATACATTCCGCGCGTGTATTACGGGTTCGGCGGGGCTGGGCATCGCGCAGCGCGGTAAAATCGAATTCGTGCAGGAAGTGCAGGCGGCTTACGGCGCGATCAAAGCGTTTTATCCGCAAACCGACGTCGCCGTGGAGTTGGGCGGCGAGGATGCAAAGATTATCTTCGTAACGGGCGGAACCGAACAGCGCATGAACGGGAGCTGCGCGGGCGGTACGGGCGCGTTTATCGACCAAATGGCGACGCTGCTCGATATAACCGTCGACGAAATGGACGCGCTTTCGCTGACGGCGAATAAGGTGTATCCGATCGCGTCGCGCTGCGGTGTGTTTGCCAAATCGGACATTCAGCCGCTTCTCAATCAAGGGGCGAGCAAAGCCGATATTTCCGCTTCGATTTTCCGCGCCGTCGTCGATCAAACCGTTTCGGGGTTGGCGCAGGGGCGGCGGATCAAGGGCAACGTGCTCTTCCTCGGCGGTCCGCTGTATTTCTTAAAAGGGTTGCGCAAGGCGTTTTGCGATACGTTGGGGCTGGACGAAGAACACGCCGTGTTCCCCGAGAACGCTCCTTGCTTTATGTCGATCGGGGCGGCAATGTATGCCGAACACGGCAAAGAGGAGAGCTTGGAAGAGATCCAAGCGCGTATTTCCGCCGTATCCGATTCGGGCAATATCACCGTGGGCAAACCGCTCTTTTCGACGCAGAGCGAATACGACGAGTTCGTGGCGCGGCACAAGCGCAGCGATCTTGCCTTCCGCAACATTCTCGAATACAAGGGCGACGCCTATTTGGGCATCGATTCGGGTTCGACGACCACGAAACTCATGCTCATCACGCCCGAAAACGAAATTTTATATTCGCATTATCAGAGCAACAACGGGCAACCGCTCGATATCGTGGTGCAGAAGATCCGCGAGATTTATGCACTGACGGGAAGGCGGATCACCATTCGCGGCGCGTGCGTGACGGGTTACGGCGAGGATATGATGCGCGCCGCGCTGAAAATCGATTTCGGCGTCGTGGAAACGATGGCGCACTTCAAAGCCGCATTGCATTTTAATCCCGAAGTGGATTTTATCATCGACATCGGCGGACAGGACATCAAATGTTTTAAGGTGAAAAATCACGCGATCGATTCGATTATGCTCAACGAGGCGTGTTCTTCGGGCTGCGGTTCGTTTATCCAGACGTTCGCCAAAGCCATGGGCATGGAGATCGAGGAGTTTTCGCGCATCGGATTGTTTGCAAAACGCCCCGTGGAGCTTGGCTCGCGCTGCACGGTGTTCATGAACAGCTCGGTAAAACAGGCGCAGAAAGAGGGGGCGAGCGTCGAGGATATTTCGGCGGGGCTTTCTTCCTCAATCGTGAAAAACGCCATTTACAAAGTGATCCGCGCGCGCACGAGCGAGGAGTTGGGCGAACATATCGTAGTGCAGGGCGGCACCTTCCTCAACGACGCCGTTCTGCGTTCTTTCGAGATCGAAACGGGCAAACAGGTCGTGCGTCCCGCGATCGCGGGATTGATGGGCGCGTTCGGCGCGGCGCTTTACGCGAAAGAAAACACCAGGCAGGATAAGCTCATCAGTACGATCGCCACCGAGGCGGAGCTGAAAAACTTTACGTATACGGCGCAGTCGGTCAACTGCAACGGCTGCACGTCGCACTGCAACGTGAATATTTTGACTTTTTCCGACGGCAGACGCTTCCTTTCGGGAAACAAATGCGAACGCGGCGCGGGGCTGAAACCGCCCGAACGTCCGCTCGACATGTATGCGTATAAATACAACAAACTGCTTTCGCTGCCCTCGGGCAAAAAAGGAACGCGCGGCAGAGTGGGGATTCCTTTGCAGCTCGTCATGTACGAACAGCTGCCTCTATGGACGGGCTTTTTTGAAACGTGCGGGTTTGAGGTCGTGCTTTCCGAAAAGAGCTCGCGCGAACTCTATTTCAAGGGGCAGCACACCGTTGTGAGCGACACCGTTTGTTATCCTGCCAAGCTCATGCACGGGCACGTGGAGAGCTTGCTCGATAAGCACGTGGATTTTATCTTCTATCCCTGCGAAAGCTACAACCTCGACGAGCGGGATTCGTCGAATTATTACAACTGTCCCGTGGCGGCGTATTATTCCGAACTGTTGAAGGCGAACAACGAACGGCTGAACGAGGAGAACCTCGTTATGCCTTATCTCAATCCCAACAACGAAAGGCTTGCCGTAAAGGCGTTGGCGAAGGCGCTTAAACGCTATAAGCTGCCCGTTTCTTTGCTGAAACGCGCTTACCGCGAGGGCATGCGGCGCATGGAAGAGTGGCACCGCGGCGTCGTTGCGGAAGGGGAAAGGGTGATTGAACAGGCAAGAGCGGAAAACCGCCAAATCATCGTGCTTGCGGGCAGACCGTACCACGCCGATCCCGAGATCAACCACGGTATCGGAAAATTGCTTAATTCGCTGGGGCTTGCCGTGCTTTCCGAGGATGCGGTGTTTGAAGAGGGTAATTTCGTCAAGGTGAACGTGCTCAACCAATGGACGTACCATGCGCGTCTTTACCGCGCGGCGGAATTCGTGACGCGCCGCGAAGGGTTTAACTTAGTGCAACTCGTTTCGTTCGGGTGCGGGATCGACGCGATCACGACGGACGAAATGCGCACGATTTTGGAGAGCGCGGGGAAACTTTATACGCAGATTAAGATCGACGAGATCAACAACCTCGGCGTCGTGAAAATCCGTCTGCGTTCGATGTTGGCGGCGATCGAGGAGCAGAACCGATGAAGAAAACGAAACACGATCAAAAAATCACGGTGGATTTCACCGAAGAATATCCGCTTTTCACACAGGATATGAAAAAGGATTACACAATCCTCATTCCCGACATGCTGCCCTGGCATTTCGAGCTGTTTACGCACGCGATCAGGCAGGAAGGTTATCGGTGCGAGGTGCTGCATAACGAAGGCAGAGCGGTGATCGACGAGGGCTTGAAGCACCTGCATAACGATATGTGCTTCCCCGCGCTGTGCGTGTTGGGGCAGTATTTCGACGCGCTCAAAAGCGGAAAATACGACCTCGATAAAACGGCGGTGCTCATTATTCAGTCGGGCGGCGGCTGCCGCGCAAGCAATTACATTTCTCTTTACCGTAAGGCGTTCCGCGCCGAATATCCGCAAATTCCCGTGCTTTCGCTCAACTTTGTCGGTTTGGAAAAGGGGAACGGGCTTGTTATGTCCTTCCGTTTATTGAAAAAGCTCAGTTACGGAATATATTACGGCGATCTTATCATGTGGCTTTTCAATCAGGTGAAGCCGTACGAGCAAAACGAAGGCGACGCCGATCGGGTGCGCCTTGCCTGTATCGAGGCGATGCGTAAGGCGTACGACGACGGAAGTTATACGAAGTTCAAGCGCTGGGTAAAATATCTTTTGAACGCGTATGCCGCGGTGCCCGTCAACAAAGAAACAAAAGTGAAAGTGGGGATTGTCGGGGAAATTTACGTGAAGTATTCGCCGCTCGGCAATTCGCATTTGGAAGATTTTTTGCTTTCGGAAGGGTGTGAGCCCGTTGCGCAGCCGCTGCTCGAATTCGTGCTGTACTGTGTGATCAACGGCGTGAACGACGCGAAATTTTACGGAATTAATAAAAAATTGGCGTTTATCTACCGTTTGGCGTATAAGGTCATGTATAAAAAAGAACGGCAGATGATCAAATGGATGAAAGAACAGGGCAGATTCCAACCCTTCCATGATTTCGAGCATCTGCGTTCGTTGGGTGACAAAGTGTGCAATCAAGGCGTAAAAATGGGCGAAGGCTGGGTGATTCCCGCCGAAATGGCGGGGCTTTCCGAATCGGGCGTCGATAATATCGTGTGCGCGCAGCCCTTCGGATGCCTGCCGAACCACATTGCGGGCAAGGGTGCGACGCGCGCGGTGAAAGATCTGTATCCCGATCTGAACGTCGTGCCCGTCGATTACGACCCTTCGGCGACACGCGTCAATCAGGAAAACCGCATTAAACTGATGCTCGCCACCGCGCGGGAAAAATTAAATCGCAACGCATGAAAAAACCCAACAAAGTGATCTGATTTTTGTTGAAGTTAAGATTGAGTAAAAAGAGCTGATTTATCTCAGTTCCATAGTAAATTAAAGTATACTATTTAAAAGGTGTAATTCAATGCAACATAAAATTTATTGGGTAGGTCCTAGGAAGTCGGATATAAACTTTGTTAAAGATATTGAATTTTACGGCTCTATTACTATTTTTGGAGATGGTAAACAAAATAATATATCTTATTGCAACGCAGACAAAAATCGCGTAAACCACAATGTTTCGGATTCTGATGAGGATCTTTTTTTCTTAAATACCATAAAAGAGATTATAGCGAAGGATAATTCTGCGCGCTTTTACTTTTACAATCCAAATATGATTTATTATGTAGACGGTTTGGAAGAGTATAAGGATTATTTTCTTTGTGTAAATGATAAAGAGCTGATGTCGCAAACAAACAATAAGAAGTTTTTCCAAAAGTCACTCGATGGAGTTGTTCCGCTTTTGGAAAGGAAGTTTGGCGAATTTCATCGCAACAACAGCGATTACCTCAATCTTGTTGCGAGCTTTGACCGTAAATTAGACGAAAAGTGCAGGTTCATTTTCCAGGCGCCGGTATCCAGCGGGGGCAATGGGACGTATCTCATCAATAGCGATAACTTGAGTGATGCCTTATCTCAGTTAGAACCTAATAACTATATCATTTCAATATATAAAGAAAAAAATATTCCCGTAAACATTCACGCGGTTATTTTTGACGATAAGGTTTTGTTAAGTCCCGGTTCGGTTCAGCTTATGAAAGAGGATGATAACAGATTGTTGTATCGCGGTGCGGATTTCATCACTTATCGCCAGATTAATCAAGAAACCCGTGAGAAATTTGAAAGTTATGTAATCGAGGCATGTAAGGTATTCCAGTCGATGGGTTATCGCGGTGTATGCGGTATAGACGGAATGGTTTACAATACCAATAATAACGAAGAGAAAGTTGTTTTATTGGAAATGAACAACCGCTTTCAGGCATCTACAGGATTGATAGATATTGCAGCAGCCCAAGCGGGGTTGCCGTCATTACAGAAAATCAATCTTGCCGCTTTTAACGGGCAATGGGACGAAAGTTTTTCGGCTATAAGCAAATTAGAAGTCAACTATAGCAGTTATTTTTACATTGACAATGGCACAAAATTCCACAGCGTGCACGTTCGTGAGATTTGCAGAAAATTCGCTAAGAACAACGCGTTGGCGGATATAAACGTATTTGATATAGACGACGACGGCTATGACGAAACGCTGCTTACTAATTCGTTAGCATATTTGTACCGAGTGATTTTTTCTACGAATATAGCCGCACTCAATGCTGAAAACTGTATTCGCATCAACGAGAATGTAAGCGAACCTTACAAAACGTTGTGGTATGATAAGATTGTAACGGGTTACGATAAGGAAACGTTAAAAGATAAGACGTTCGTGAAAGATTATTTTATTCGTCTTAAAATCGCTTTGCTTACACAAGGGGTTGTGAGAGACGAAAAGTTTTGCGAATACCTTGATTTGAACAACAAAAGCGTTCGCCCTGCAACGAACAATGCGATAGATATTAAAATCGATATACCGAAGGATATCGCAGGAGAAAGCCTAAAAAGATATCTCGTTATCAATACGCCTGTCGATATTAAGTTTGTAGAGTTTTCGCCGTTCACGCTTACGAGAGAAAACGATAAAAATTATATTTATTACTATGGAAGGAAACTCACGCAAATTGATGAAACATATGATAAAGATTTTTTAAGTACAAACAAGGTTGACGGTATTGACTATGATCAAGTCGCTTTCCTGTCTACCGACAGGTTGCGCGTACATATTACAAACTCTTGCGTTTATAAAAAAGACAAGCGCACGGAATGTAAGTTCTGTAATATCAAGGCGCAGAAAGAAGATTTGCCGTTGAGCGTGATAGATAAAGTCGTAAAGGACTATTGTACTCATGCAAAGGAATTGGGGTTAAAACATTTTCTTATCGGCGGACAAACCGCGGCGGCGCTGGACCACGACAAGATAGTCAGCGTTGTAAAAATAATACGTAAATACGCTGCTTACGCCGACATATATGCAATGATTGTTCCTTATCCCGAAAAAACAATCTTGTCAATGTACAATGCGGGAATGAATCAGATTTCCTGCAATTTGGAAGTGTACGACGATGAAATAGCAAAGCGTTATTGCCCCGGTAAGCGCATGGTAACAAAAAACGAGTATATAAAGCGTTTGAGATTTGCCACGACTTTGATGGGACGCAGCGGTGCTGTGCGTAGCATGCTGATTGTCGGTTTGGAATCATTTGATTCATTGAAGAAAGGCATAGAGGAATTGACGGCAAACGGTATTCAACCGATTCTTTCGATTTTCAGACCCTTGCCCGATACAGAACTCAACTATCTGTGCGCTCCGTCTATGCTTGAGCTTTACGAAATCTATATTCAATCTCAGCAAATTTGCAAAGAGCATGGTCTACTCTTGGGGCCGCAATGCGTCAACTGTCAGAACAACACTTTGGCTTTGCCGTATTGGATGGAAAGCTAATCAGTTCAATTACAAAAGAGGAATATGATATGGGAAACGACAATAAAAAGATTAAGGGCAAGGAAAGCAAAGTTAAAAGTCTTTTTACAAGATATAAAAGAAGCGGATACCTCGTAATATCTTTAATTGCGTTCGTTATAGCTTCCATGGTAATAGTGGGTATAGCAGTTTGTAAACACCTTGACGGGTATGTTTTTACAAGTGTATTGAATAATATTACCATAATGCTGATAACCACGATCGCTACGCTTATAGGATTATATGTGACGGCGTATATTTTTCTGAATGATTCACTTAAAGTACGGGTAAAAGAAGATCCTACAGTCGGCGATGCAGTCCGTTCCATACTAACGCTCTACCGTAAAAACATGATTTGTATTGCCGTAGGGTCAATTATAACAATTGTTTGGGGCGTGGTAATGAATTTATTACACGATTCCGGAGTAAGTCTGGAACAGGTAAAGGTTGCTTTAACCGACAGAAAATGGGCTGTTTTCCTCATGTACGTAGGCGCGTCTATTTTTGTTATAATTTGGATTATACTTTGCAGTCGAGAAATAACGGACAGCGACGGACTTATTTACCGTTACTCCGTAAAAAACCGTGATTTGTGCAGAAGTTTTATTGTTAAACAATATAATAAAATTTTAAGTGGAGCAGAGCTTTCTGATCAATCCGCATTTGATGACGATAATTGGATTACAAAGTGCAGCGGCGACGAAATACTTGATAAATTTTCTCAAGATAAATATAAATATACCCTTAACGCTGCTTATATAAAAGCAAATAAAGACGGCGATATTATTGACATTAACGGCGATTTATCCGATGAACTGTTCGGCAGATACGAAATTGAATTAGGTAAGATTGTTCGACTTTTGGAAAATATGATTGGGCGTATAAGCGACAATAATATCGATAAGTCGATTATGAACAACGAATATCGTAACGAAAGTTTGAAAAACGGATTTATGTGGCTGTATGCGCAGTATGCAAATACGAATGAGGATACGAAATCGGATACGAAATCGGATACGAAAGCGGATAAGAAATCGGAGAAGCGGCGTCCCAAGGCAAATCTTATTGATGTGCGCGATGCAAAGCGTTTTTTGGATCATATAAAATATAAAATTATAACCGACGCTACGTTTGAACGGCGACCTTTTAATAATAGCGAAGTTGAAAGGGTGTTTGATCGGGTTGTAATGGCATTTGAAAACAGAAGGTTCAATAGCGATAAAGAAAAAAACTCCGTAGGTAAGCGTGATTTAATTGATAAATATAAACAGGATACGGGGGTAATTATAAACGAATTTTTTAATGGGTATAAGGCTGTAGTGGGATATCGGGATGCCATGATTCATCTTACCCGTTTTGATACCAAAAAGAATAAGCTGGGCGAATACAAGCTAAGAACAAGGGGATCGCGTAAAGATAACAATATCGTTGCCGTGCTTAACTATGCAATAGTATTGAAGCGTGTATTGTTAGATCGGTTTATGTCGTTTGTAAGAACGGATAAGTTAAGCCTTGGTAATAGCATTATGGATAAGGGTTGGTTCAATTATTCCGAATTGTCTGATAGCAATTTTACACATTCATCCTTTAGGTATATTTGCATGGAAAACGCCATTGTGCGCGATTGCGATTTGTCTACGTGCAGTTTTGTTTTAGCCGATGCAAGCAACACGGATTTTACCAAATCTAATTTCAGTTATTCCGATCTTACGGGTATGGACTTGACAGATGCAAAACTCAATTCTGCACAAATGAATTCTGTTATTTTGCGTGATCAACGAGTTGATTCATATGATAAAGGTTTGACCGATCTCATCAATTCTATTACGTATATAGAAAGCAAGGATATAGAGAAAGGAAGTGCTATTGACGCTCTTCGACGCAAAAAACATAAAGATATTTCCGCCCAAAATATGCGTCGTATAGAATGGAAAATTAATACCTTCAATGCAACGTCTGAACAAAATGGGCAGGTATATGATTTAAACGAACGATACAGGGACGAGTTTGAAAAGTTAAGGAATGCAGAAGGATTAAGGAGTTTAGGTGTAAATGTCTTAGAGCGCTTTAACAGCGAGCTTATCGATTTGGATAACCAGAATAAAGTTGACGTCAATATCCTGATATACGACGAATCTAAAAATTTTACAGGTTCTTCGGTATTAAACGAATCGTATGATTATTTAATGGGAACCCTTAAAGGGGATAGCGCAGATTCAATAGAAAGCGATGGCGCCAAGGCTATGCTTGAAAAATATATCAATTATCGTAAATACAGTAAAATTGATAAAGATTTATTTGATAATTTTGATACATATCGAATAGCGGAAGTAAAATTGAAAACACCGGAAGATGCCGTAACTTGTAAAGAGCACCGTGAAAATGGTTACGGAAAGATTTATTTTCGCGTAGCAGTTTTGGAATCTGCCTCGGTAAATGACGTTTCTATGCCCAATACAGATTTCAGCTTTGTAAATGCTCGATCAGCTTCATTCAAAGACTCCGATTTGAGTTACTCTGATATGTACAACACTGACGCTAGAAATGCAATGTTTGAAAGAGCAAACTTGGCTTCTCTTGATGCGTATAAAGCGAACTTTGACGAAGCGAACTTTAACGCAGCAAACCTTATAGGTGCAAACTTTGTGGATTGTTCGCTTAACAGCGTCAATTTCAAAAAAGCTTTAATGCTGAACAGTATATTTGTCAAGTCCCGCGAAGCCTGCAAGGCGGAAGAGGATATTGGACAGGGCGAAAACATACCCATATATCTTTTAAGAATTTTACGTACTAAAAATATGACTCGCGGAGGACAGGAAGGCGCTCAACGCCTGATGGCAGATATAGAAAATGCTAAAATGGTTTCGGAGATAAAAAATTTCGACAAGGAAAGTATGGTGTCCTGTTTTGATAGCGATTTCTCCGAAGTACTTGCAAATCGCATTATAATACTTAATCTCAATATGTTGCGCAGCAAATATATAAAGGCAGATATGACTTCGGCGTTTATATACAATTCGGTTATGATTTATAGCGATATGACAGAAGCTAATTTATCTAATGCGATAATCATGGGATGTGCGTTTCACCAAGCCGATTGCTATAAAATAGACTTGCAAAAAGCAATCATATATGCATGCGAATTTACCAATGCAAATTTGAGCGAATCCACAATAAATGCGGCGATCGTGTCCAGGTGTAATTTTGATCAAAGCAATCTAAATAAGGTTAATTTCACAAGGTCTAAGGTTAACAATAGTTCCTTTGTTAATTGTAGTTTCAAGGGCATCAATTTGGCGGGAACGAAATTCTCGAATTGCATTTTCTGTGATATAGATTTTTCTGAGGCAATAGGGCTCTCGGAGGTGGAATTTGACAACTGCGCTTTCCAAATTGGCAATTCTGTAAAGGGAGAGACTCAGTTTATGCTAACTGAGAAAGTTGAAAACGGTAATGTGGTGTTAAATGCTAAGGAAAATGAGAATGAAGGATTTGATGTAACTAGATATGAAACAAGAAAAAAAATAGATGGGTAAATTATGAGGTTTCCGTGCTACCGCGCGGGAAAAATTAAATCGCAACGCATGAAAAAACCTGCCGAAAGGCAGGCTTTTTTTATGCGTTAATGTTTTTTTGCTTTTCGTTTTCAAAGGGCGTGTTGTAGAGGTGCGCGGGGTCGGGAACAAAGAGGGGCGCGCCGTCTTTGCCGAACTGCACCTTCATGACGTGCGCGTGGCGGTTGTGATCGTCTAAGGGATCGCCCGTAATCTTTTCGTAATTGCGGAAGTGCAGCAGCGTGATGACTTCGCCGTCGTCGCCCGTCGTAAAGGAGTTGTGCCCCGGTCCGTAAATTTGCAGCGATTCGTCGGTTTTCATTACGGGATAGCGCGATTTTACCCAACGGCGCGGATCGAGCAGATCGTCGTTTTCGTCGATCGAAAGCAGCCCCATGCAATAGCACGCGCCCGTCGCCGAGGCGGAAAACGTGCAGTAAATTCTGCCGTTGTTTTTGAGCACGGCGGGACCTTCGTTTACCCAGAAACCGCCTTGCCGTTCCCAATCGTAGTCGGGCGTCGTCAGCAAAACGAGCACGGTTTTGAGTTTGACGGGCGATTCCATTTCCGCAATATAGAGATTGGAAATGGGGGTGGGGGCTTCTTCCGTGCCGAATTTCTGCGCCCAAATCGCATACCATTTCTTTTTATGCTCGAACACCGTCATGTCGAGCGAAAAATCGGTGAAGGAATATTCGTCGCCGTCGGCGGGCTGCATCATGCCGCCTTCCACCCATTCGTCTTTCATGGGATCGTCGCCCGTGCAGATAAGCGCATAGGGGCGGATCTTCCAAATTTCGGGAATATGCCCCGCGGCAAAATAAATAACCCATTTGCCCATAACGTAATGCAGTTCGGGCGCCCAGATATGGCAGGCAAGCTCTCCCGATTCATGCTTTGTCCACACGACGCGCGCCTCTGCCTGCGCGATTCCGTTTACGGTATCGGCGCAACGCAGTTCGATGCGGTCGTATTCGGGACAGGTTGCGGTGAAATAATACTTTCCGTTGTGTTTGCACAGATACGGATCGGCGCGCTGCAAGACGAGCGGCGAAAGATACGGCTTCATAAAAAACTCCCCAATGTTTTTATTTGTTTTGTTTGTGTGAGATTCTTCGGCAGGCTCAGAATGACAAGTAAGCAAGCTCAGAATGACAGGTATACAGACACGGGTGGTACAGATGAGCAGGCGGGATTCTTCGACAGGCTCGGAATGACAGGTAAGCAAGCTCGGAATGACGGGTGGCAGGCTCTGAATTACAGATGAGCAGGCGGGATTCTTCGGCAAGCTCAGAATGACAGGTATACAAGTTCGTAATGGCAGATGAGCAAGTGTGCAGAATGGCAAGTAAGCAAGCTTAGAATGACAGATGAGCAGGCGGGATTCTTCGACAGGCTCAGAATGACTGGTATACAGGCTCAGAATGATAGGTGGCAAGCTCGGAATGACAGCTGCCTGACAGGTACAATTTTATAATATCTTGTGCGTATTGTCAACGGAATACGCGTTTTTTTATTTTATTTTGCGCTTGCGCAGCGGTAAAAGATAGATATATACCCCGATGATCAGCGCGGCGAGAACGGCGAGAATTACGATAAGGCTTGTGCGCAGCGCGTCGGAAGAACGGTGTTCGATCGCGTTTGCGCTGACGTTTTCCGCCGTGTAGGATACGCCGTCTCTTTCAAAACGGACGGTGTAACTGCCGTCCTCTTGACGGTAAAGCCGAACGGCGGTGCGTTCGGTTACAACGAGCTGTTCGCCGTGTTCGCCCGTGAACGTCGTTTCGCCCGCTTTCAGAAAGCCGAGCTCGTAGCGGTCGCCCGCGCCGCCCGAGGGATCGACGGGCGAAAGATAGTGCAAGGAGATCGGAAGAGCACACGTCTGAACT
>CAJUGP010000026.1:0-23758 GCA_910586365.1 uncultured Christensenella sp.
GGGGGCATGAGTGACAAAGAGGGGGCATGAGTGACAAAGGGGGGGCATGAGTGACAAAGAAGGGACGAGGGTGACAAAGAGGGGGCGAGGGTGACAATGTGGGACGAGGGCGATAAGGTGATCGAGGGGGCGGGCGGTCTTATTTGTCATTCCGAGCGCAGTCGAGGAATCTCTTAGAGAACGCGGCGATCATCCATAAACCGCGCTTATACATTCGATAAGTAATTTTGAAGGATGCATGCGGCAAAAGAAGGTTCAAACGTTTGACTTGAAAGCATAAAAATCATATAATAATGAAGTCGGCGGAAAGTAAGCCGGTGCGATAGGAGAAAATATGAACATTACCGAATTGTTTGCAAGCAACGTCTTTAACGACGAGGTCATGAAAAACCTTCTGCCCAAAGAAGTGTATAAGTCGTTGCGCAAGACTATCGACGAGGGCGCGCCGCTCGACAACGCCATTGCAAGCGCCGTCGCCAACGCCATGAAGGATTGGGCGATCTCCAAAGGCGCGACGCACTATACGCATTGGTTTCAGCCGCTTACCAATCTGACGGCGGAAAAGCACGACAGCTTTATCGAACCCTCGGGCGATAGGGTCATTATGCAGCTTACGGGCAAAAATCTTATCGTGGGCGAACCCGACGCCTCGTCGTTCCCCTCGGGCGGCGCGCGCGAAACGTCCGCGGCGCGCGGGTATACCGCGTGGGATCCCACCTCGCCCGCATTCGTCAAAGAGGGCACGCTCTACATTCCCACCGTATTCGTTTCGTATACGGGCGAAACGCTCGATAAAAAAGCGCCGCTTCTCAAATCGATGACGGCGCTCGATACGCAGACCAAACGCCTTTTGAAGCTGTTCGGCATCGAATGCAAAAAGGTATCGACGACGGTCGGACCCGAACAGGAATATTTCCTTATCGACGAAGAAACGTATTTGCAGCGCAAGGATTTAGTGCTGACGGGCAGAACGCTGCTCGGCGCGCCGTCCGTGCGCGGGCAGGAATTGGAAGACCATTACTTCGGCAGCTTAAAAACGCGCGTTTCCGATTATATGCGCGATTTGGACGAAACGCTTTGGCGTTACGGCATCTACGCCAAAACCAAGCACAACGAGGTCGCGCCCGCGCAGCACGAGCTTGCGCCCGTTTTCACGACTTCCAACGTCGCCGTAGACCACAACCAACTTACGATGGAGCTGATGAAAAAGGTGGCGAAAAAGCACAACCTCGTCTGCCTTCTGCACGAAAAGCCGTTTGAGGGAGTGAACGGTTCGGGCAAGCATAACAACTGGTCGCTTTCGACCGACGCGGGGCTGAATCTGCTCGACCCCGGACCCAATCCCGAAAACAACGCGCTCTTTATGCTCGTGCTTGCCTGCGTCATCGCGGCGGTAGACCGCTATCAGGGTATTCTGCGCGCGGCAGTCGCCACGGCGGGCAACGATCACCGTTTGGGCGCGAACGAAGCGCCGCCTGCGATCATTTCGGTGTATTTGGGCGATCAGCTCGGAGCGATCGTCGATGCGATCGTGTTAGGCAAACAGTACGTGCCCAAAAAAGCCGTTCCCGGTTCGATCGGCGTGCCCGAATCGCCTATTTTCCCCATCGATACGACCGACCGCAACCGCACTTCGCCTTTTGCCTTTACGGGCAATAAATTCGAGTTCCGCATGCTCGGTTCGCAGGCGTCGGTCGCCGATCCCAATATCGTGCTCAACACGATCGCGGCGCAGCTCTTTTCCGAAGCGGTGGAAACGCTTTCGGGTGCGAAGGATTTTTCCAAATCGTGCAAGGAATACACCGAAAAATTATTCAAAAAGCATTACCGCATTATCTTCAATTACAACGGCTACGGACCCGAATGGGAGCCAGAGGCGGAACGCAGAGGGCTTTTGAACAACAAGACGACCGCCGACGCCGTACCCGAATTTTTCAAGCAGGATAATATCGACGTATTCGTCAAACAAGGCGTTTATACCGAACGCGAAGTCGTCGCCCGCGCGAAAATCAGTTTGGAGAATTATATCAAAACGATCGACATCGAGGCGCATACGCTCATCGAAATGGCGAAACGCGACGTATATCCCGCCGTCAACGGCTATATCGCGGAAGTGTGTTCGGTCATTGCCGCCAAACGGGCGGTAAGCGAAAAAATCGTATGCGCGGCGGACGAAGAATTGGCGCAGCGGCTTGCCGTGCTGAACGACGGCATGGCGGCGGCGGTGAAAAAGCTCGAAACCGATCTTTTGGAAATGCCCGCGGGCGAGAGCGCGGCGTCGCAGAAAATGGCGCACGTGATCGTGCCCGACATGGAAGCCGTACGTACGCTTGCCGACGCAATGGAGCAGCTCACTTCCGCCGAATATTGGCCGTATCCTACGTATACCGATATCATGTATTCGGTGAAGTAACGTCAGCGCAAAAAACTCCCGCGAGCGGCGGGAGTTTTTTTCTTTGCCGAACATGGCGTTATCACGGTAAAATCATTGACAAAACGATAAAAGTATAGTATTCTGTGTTGCGAGGAAATAGCATGAAAATCAACGTAAAAAAATTAAATCCCAACGCGAAGCTGCCCGTTTACGGTTCGCAATACGCGGCGGGCGCCGATTTATTCGCCTGCGAAGAACAGCCCGTTTCCATTGCGGCGGGGCAAACGGCGTTTCTTCATACGGGGATCGCCGTCGAATTGCCCGAAGGAACGGTGGGGCTTGTTTACGCGCGCAGCGGACTTGCCTGCAAACAAGATCTTGCCCCTGCCAATAAAGTGGGCGTGGTGGACTGCGATTACCGCGGCGAGATCATGGTGGCGTTACATAATCACGGAAATCAAACGCGTATCGTAAACGGCGGCGACCGTATCGCGCAGTTCGTCGTCGCGCCGTATCTTCCCGCCGAGTTCGAGCAGGCGGAAGAGCTTTCGCAAACCGTGCGCGGCGCGGGCGGTTTCGGCTCTACGGGGAAATAAGATCATGCGCATGCACAAAAAGCGCAATTTGGAACCGCGCATGGAAGCGCTCGGCGCGCTTCTGCTTGCACGGGGAAAGCCCTGCCGCAACACCAAAGAGGCGGCGGAAACGTTCCGCGCACTCGTGGATTTGAAAGCCGTTTTCGGGAACGAGAACCCCGTCGAACTCGAAGTGGGGTGCGGCAACGGCGCGTTCGTGGCGGAAAAAGCCAAACGCAATCCTGCCGTCAACTATATCGCCGTCGAGGTGTGTTCCAACGTGATCATCACGGCGATGGAAAAAATCGCGGCGGAAGGGCTTGAAAACGTGCGCTTTCTCAACATACCCGCCGAAATTCTTCCCTGTTATCTGAAAGAGGGGAGCATTGCGGCAATTTATTTGAATTTTTCGACGCCCCTGCCCGAGGCGGGACGTGAAAAACAGCGGCTGACTTCCGCCCGTTTTCTTACGCTTTACCGCGCTTTGCTGTGCGAGGGGGGAGCGATCGAGCAAAAAACCGACAGCCGACCCTTTTTCGATTACTCGCTGCGCATGTACCGCGAACAGGGCTTTGAAGTGACGGACGCCGTTTACGATCTGCATGCAAGCGAATACGCAAAAGACAATATCGTAACGGAGTACGAACGGCGGTTTACCGACATGGGGCTGCCCGTTTGCTACTGCCGAGCGGTTCGGCGCGCGTAACGCGCAATCAAAAATAGGAGGCGCTCATGCCCTGGCACGTTACGCTTTATAACGTTCTTACGCAAATCAATAACGTCATTCTCATCATCATCGGCATTCCGTTCGCGTTGCAGGTGATTTATATGCTGCTCTTTTGGCTGCCCAAAAAGAAATTTCCCAAGGCGGAAAAAAAGCACCGTATCTGCGTCGTGATTTCCGCGCACAACGAAGAGGACGTCATTTATAACACCGTGAAGCTCCTGTTTGAAAAGCAGACTTATCCAAAAGAGCTGTTCGACGTGTTCGTTTGCGCGCACAACTGCACCGATAAAACGGCGGAACGGGCGCGCGCGGCGGGGGCGATCGTATACGAATTCAACGATCCCGACCCCAAACATGCCATGGTTTCGTACGCGCTCAAATATCTTTACGACCGTATTCTCGAATGCGAAACGAAATACGATTTTTCCGTTCGCTTGGACGCGGATAACCACGTCAACGACGAATTTTTCGAGCTGATGAACGACGCGTTCGCAAGCGGCGTGCAGATCGCGCGCCCGTATGAATCGGCGCTCAATATGCTGCAAAATCAGTTTACGCGCGCCTGCGGACTGTATTATATCTTCGATTCCCGCTTTTCTTCGCGCGTGCGCGAACGGCTGCATCTCGACGCGCACGTGAACGGACCCGGTTCGATGACCGATATGCGCATTATCGAAAAGATCGGCGGATACGATACGAAGAGCATTTGCGAAGATACCGAATTTTGTTTCAAACGCATGTTAGACGGTTATCGCTGTCATTTCGTGGAAGACGCCGTGGTATACGAGGATCTTCCTTCGTCGTTCAAAGATACCATGAACCGCAATAAGCGCATTGCGTCGGGCAACGTTCGGCTTTTGGGAAGATATACGCCGCGCATGCTGCTCAATACGGTTACGCAGTTCCGTTTTTCCTTCCTCGAACAGCTTTTAACGTATTTCTTCATGATCATTTGCTTGATCCTTTGCACTTGGCTGCCGGGCTATTATATTTACGCCGCGCTTTATTTGGGATTGAACGGCATATTTACCACGGCGGCGGCAACGGCGGCGGGACTGACGGGCGTGGGGCTTTATCCGCTGCTCATCATCGTGGCGATCGCGCTCGGCGCGCTGTTCATGGTCATGGGTATCACGCAGGGGCTGCTGCTCGTCTTGCTCGATTATAAAAAGATGGGCGCAACGAAGCGCAGTCAGTTGATTTCGGGCGCGCTGCTCTTTCCCTTTTTTACGGTGGTGTATTGCGTAACGATGGCGATCGGCATTTTCTGCCGACCCAAATGGAATAAGATCAACCGCAACACGGGCGAGGATCTTGCACAAGAGAAACCTGTTTCCGAAGAAAAAACAGAATAAAATCAGACGGTAAAATATTCATCCGTTTCTTTTTCGTTTACTAAAATAAATAAATCTTTTATTTCGACACCGATCAATTTTGCGATTTTGGACAATGCCGATATGCGGAATCTGCTGTTGTTATTGAGGTATTTATTTAATACCGCAACGCCTATTCCGCACCGTTCGCAAAATTGCTTTTTTGAAAGATTATTTTCTTTCATGAAATCGAGAATTAGTTTTTTGTTGGCTGCATCTTTCATTTTTTTACTCCTTTTAACGTAAATTTTACAACTTTTAGCCGTGTTTTTGTTGAAATATGGCTAAAAGCCGTATGCCCCCCTTGTAAAGGGGGGAAGCGAGCGGAGAGAGCAGGGGGGATTAAATAACGCAAATGACAATCCCCCTTTATCCCCCTTTGGCAAGGGGGACGAAATAAGGTAAAGCCCCCATATAAAGGGAGTGTAAAACAGAATTAAGGAGTAAACGGAAGGGCTTGGCTCTTCCGTTTTTTTATGATTGGAGAGGGAAAGTATTTTTTCATTCCGCCCCCGCCTTAGGCGGCACGAGCGCACGGCGCGATGTAACGCAGTCGAGGAATCCGAGATGTTTCGGCTACGCTCAACATGACAGTGGGGCGCGCTCAACATGATATGAGGGCGCGCTCAACATGTGAAGAGCAGGGGGGATTAAATAACGGAAACGACGATCCCCCTTTATCCCCCTTTGGCAAGGAGGACACAAAAAGGAAACAGCCCCGAAAGGGGGCTGTTTGTTATTCTTGCGAAAATAATTTTTTGATCATCTGCGATACGTAGGAAACGGGCACAAGCTCGATTTTATCTTTGAATTTTTCACACGGTTTCAGATTTTTCGAGGGGAGGATTACGCGCTTAAATCCCATTTTCAAGCATTCGTTTACGCGTTTTTCCGCAAAGCTCACGCCGCGCACTTCGCCCGTTAAACCCACTTCGCCGAACACCGCCGTATATTTGTCGATCGGCGTCATCTGCGCCGCGCTCGCAAGGGCGGCGCATACGGCAAGATCGGCGCTCGGTTCGTTCAATTTAATTCCGCCCATCGCGTTCAGATAAACGTCTTGCGCGCCTAAGGGAATGCCGCACCGTTTTTCGAGCACGGCGACAAGCACGATCAAGCGGTTTAGCTCGATGCCCAAAGCCATTCTCCGCGGCAGTCCGAATGCCGTTTTGGAGATGAGCGACTGGATTTCGACCGTCATGCAGCGGTTGCCCGTTTCGGACGGCGTGACCGCCGCGCCCGCCGCGATTCCGCGCGTTTCGGAAAGAAAAAGCGAAGAATAGTCGGTAACGCCGTAAATGCCTTCGTCCGTCATCTCGAACACGCCCACTTCCTGCACCGATCCGAAACGGTTTTTCACGGCGCGCAGTATCTTGAAGTTTTCCGTGCGTTCGCCTTCAAAATACAGCACTGTATCCATGATATGTTCGAGTACTTTCGGACCGGCAAGCGCGCCTTCCTTTGTTACATGCCCCACGATAAAAAAGGTGATGCCGTGCGATTTGGCGATACGCATGAGCTTGCCCGCGCATTCGCGAACCTGCCCCACGCTGCCCGCGGAAGAGGTGAGCGATTCGGTATAAACCGCTTGAATGGAATCGACTACCACATATTCGGCGTCTAAAAAAGCCTCTTCGGCGTTGTCGATATTCGTTTCGTTGAGCAGCAGCAGATTGTCGGAATCGAGGTGTAGCCGTTCGCAGCGTAGTTTTACCTGCGAGCAGCTTTCCTCGGCGGATAGATATAACACTTTATGCTTTTGCGCAAGATGCGCGGATATTTCGGTGAGCAGCGTGGATTTTCCCACACCGGGGTCGCCGCCGACGAGCACGAGCGAACCGCGCACGATGCCGCCGCCTAACACGGTATCGAGTTCGGGTATTCCCGAAGACGTGCGTTCGTATTTTTCGTATGCGATCTGAGAGAGGGGAACGGGGCGCGCGCTGCCCGTGCGGAACGGGCTTTTGTTTTTGCCCGTCGGCGCGGGCGCGATCGGCTCTTCCGACATGGTGTTAAACGTTCCGCAATCGGGGCAGCGTCCCAGCCATTTGGGCGAGGCGTAGCCGCATTGCGAACAGACGAATTGCGTTGTGGATTTGGGCATGATAGGTTCCTTTTGTATTTATCGGTTCTGTTTGAGATGACCTGTCATTCCGAGCTTGTCGAGGAATCCGAGATGTTTCGACTTCGCTCAACATGACAGGGGAGCTGCGCTCAACATGACAAGAGGGCGCGCTCAACATGACAAGAGGGCGCGCTCAACAGGATAGGCGGTTCTGTCATTCCGTCCCGCCTTAGGCGGCACGAGCGCACGGCGCGATGTAACGCAGTCGAGGAATCCGAGATGTTTCGACTTCGCTCAACATGACAAGAGGGCGCGCTCAACATGACAGGGGAGATGCTTAACATGGCAGGGCGCTCGGCATGACGAAAAATCGCTTAATATCATGGAAGAGTGTTCAGCATCACCGTTGCGTAGACGGTGATGCCTTTTTGTTCGCCCACGTAGCCGAGTTTTTCGTTCGTACCCGCGGCAATCCCCACCGAGGAAACGGGAAGATGCAAGAGCGTTGCGATAATTTCTTGCATACATTCGATATACGGCGATAAACGGGGCGTTTCCGCAAGAATCGATATGCTGACGTTCACGGGCGAAAGCCTCCGTTCCGTAAGCAGCAGCATGACGGTTTTCAACAGCTCCGCGCTGTCCGCGTTGCGGTACGTATCGTCGGTATCGGGGAAATAATACCCGATGTCGCGCAAGCCCGCGCCCGAAAGCAAGGCGTCCATGAGCGCGTGCAGCACGACGTCGCCGTCGCTGTGCGCTTTCAAAATACGGTCCGAGGGGATTTTTACGCCGCCGAGCGTAATAAAATTGACGAACGGCGCGCCCTCGTGTTCGGTATAAAAAGCGTGCGTATCGACGCCGAACCCCACGCGGTCGGCAAACGCAAACTCGTCGGGATAAGTGAGCTTCTTGTTTCCTCTTGCGCCTTCGCACAGGCGCGGCGGCGCGATATAACGGGCGTAAATGCCGCTTTCGTCGGTAAAGTCCTGTTCGGTTCCCTCGTCGTACGCGGTTCGGAACGCCTGCAACAGTTTGTCCGTATAAAAACCCTGCGGCGTCTGCACGGCGAAAACCGACTTGCGCGCCGGCACGCTCGCAATGCACCCGCCTTCGGAAAGAGCGATCGTATCGATCGAGGGAACGGCGCAAACGCCGCTGCCGTATTGCTTTACGCTTGCGATGCAGCCGCGTATCGTATCGGGCGCGACGAAGGGGCGCGCGCCGTCGTGAACGAGCACGATTTCGCCTTTCGCCTCGCAAAGCGCAAAATACACGCTTTCCGTGCGGAACGCGCCGCCGCGCACCGTTCGCGCGATTTTGTAGGGGCTAAGGATCGTTTCGATACGCGCGCAATCCTCTTTTCGGCAGGGGACGAGGATCTCCCCGACCTCTTCGCATTGCGAAAAAGCGGAAAGGGAGTAGGCGAGAATGCTCATGCCGTTGCGTTCGCGCAAAATTTTATTTTCTTCAAACCCCGCGCGCGCGCCTTTGCCCGCGGCGCAGACGATTACGCTGATCAAGCGATCACCTCGTATAAATTCTGCGCGTCGTCCTTTTTCACCGTTTCGCGCAGTTCCTTGACGCGGAAGCGCAGCGCGCCCGTCGCAAATTTCACTTCCACCTCGTCGCCGATTTTCAGCTGATAGGCGGGTTTTACCTCTTTGCCGTTGACGAATATCTTTCCGCCCGCGGCGGCGTCTTTGGCGACCGTGCGCCGTTTCAGGATTCGCGATACCTTCAAAAATTTATCGATTCTCATGTTATATCGCCCGTTCCTCCGTCGAATTTTGTCTTTTTTTCGGGAAATTTCAAAAAATTATTTTTTGCCCGTGAAAAGCGATTGACATCTTTTCCCATGCGGTTTATAATAACATACTGTATCATTATGCTTATTCTGTGGTAATTTGCGTTTTCGGCGGTTTTTCGCGCCGTTCGCAGCCGAACGTTCTCCTTATTATAGCAGACTGCGCTGCAAAAGTAAAGAGACGGACGGAAAAAATTTCAGAACATTTCGATTTTTATCGATGAAAAGATATACTCGGTAGATCGCCAAATGATAACAACATCAAAAGGAGTTATTTGACGGATGAACTTACCAATCCAAAAGTACGGTAAAACCGAGCGCAGAAAGTTCGGCTCGATCAACGAAGTGATCGAGATTCCCAACCTCGTCGAGATTCAGCGCGAATCTTACGAATCGTTTGTCGGCGAGGGGATTGCGGAAATTTTAGAGGACTTTTCGCCCATTACCGACTTTTCCGACCACTTCGAGCTTTCTTTCCTCGAACACGAGTTCGGAAAATCGTCGAAGTACGACGAAAAAGAGTGCCGCAACCGCGACGCGACGTACGCGCTTCCCCTGCGGGTGAAGGTGCGCCTCGTCAACAAGATCAAGGGCGAAATTCTCGATCAGGACGTGTTTATGGGCGACGTGCCCCTCATGACCGAGAACGGTTCGTTTATCATCAACGGCGCGGAACGCGTAATCGTTTCGCAGCTTGTGCGTTCCCCCGGCGTCAACAACGTGGCGGAAACGGACAAGACGGGGAAACAGATCTACGAAACCACGGTCATTCCCAACCGCGGCGCCTGGCTCGAATTCAAGCAAGACCCGCAGAACGTGCTGTGGGTGAGCGTCGACAGAAAGCGCAAGCTGACCGCGACCGTGTTGCTCCGCGCGCTCGGCTTCGGAAGCAACCGCGCGCTCGAAGAGCTGTTCGGTAACAATCCCATGATCGCCGCGACCATCGAAAAAGACGAAAAGGACAACCCGCCCATCCGTTCGGAGTCGGACGGTTTGATTGCGCTTTACAGAAGGTTGCGCCCCGGCGAAGTTCCCACCGAGGATTCCGTGCGCCAGCATCTGAGCAACCTCTTCTTCGATACCCGCCGTTACGATGTGGTGAAGGTGGGGCGTTATAAGTTCAACAAAAAGCTCAATCTTGCCTACCGCCTTCCCGGCTGCCGCATCGCGGACGACATCTTCCACCCCGAAACGGGCGAGCTGCTTGTTTCCAAGGGAGAAATCGTTTCCGAAGAAAAGGCGCGCGAGATTCAGAACGCGGGCATCGGCGAGGTGTTTGTCTTCGTAAACGATCCCGTCGAAGGGGAGATCCGCCATAAGATCCTCTCCAACAAAACGGTGGATTTCGAGGCGCTCTCGGATAAAAATCCCCGCGCGTTCGGGCTGTTGAAAACCGTTTATTATCCCAACTTCGTATTCTCGAAGAAGATCGCCGAGGAGTGCAAAACGCTTTCTGTCGAAGAGGTTGCGGAGAAATATATCGATGAGATCAACGAAGTCTACTTCACGCGCGAAACCGCGCCCGAGGCGGACGAAAAGCAGGAAGAAAAGAAAAACCGCGAGAAGAGAAAGGACAACCGTTTGAAATTCGTCGCGGCTTGTAAGCTCTTCCACGAGATTTTGGAGCGCGACGACGAGCCGAACCGCGATCAAGTCGATCTCGAAGAGTTGAAGCGCGTCAACGGCGTCACGCCCGAAGAAAAGAAGATCATCCGTCCGCTCATTGAAAAACTCAACCATAAATGCATCACGATCGACGATATCGTCGCCGCCGTATCGACCAACCTCGATTTGCAGTACGGCATCGGTTCGATCGACGAGATCGACCACCTCGGCAACCGCCGCGTACGTTCGGTGGGCGAGCTGCTGCAAAACCAGCTGCGCATCGGTATGTCGCGTTTGGAACGCTTGATCAAAGAGCGCATGGCGACCGCCGACCCCATGACGGTAACGCCCTCGGCGCTCATCAACGTGCGCCCGATTTCGGCGGTCATCCGCGAATTCTTCGGGTCTTCGCAGCTGTCGCAGTTCATGGATCAGACCAACCCCATCGCCGAACTGACGCATAAGAGAAAGCTCTCCGCGCTCGGACCGGGCGGCTTGAACCGCGACCGCGCGACCTTTGAAGTCCGCGACGTTCACCACTCGCACTACGGGCGTATGTGCCCGATCGAAACGCCCGAAGGTCAGAACATCGGCTTGATTTCTTCGCTTGCGACCTTCTCGAAGGTAAACGAGTTCGGCTTTATTATGTCGCCTTACCGCAAAGTGGATAAGGATACGGGCGTCGTGACCGATCGCGTCGATTATCTTACGGCGGACGAAGAGGACCGCTATGTCGTGGCGCAGGCGAACGAACCCTTGGACGAACAGGGGCATTTCGTAAACGAACGCGTCGGCTGCCGTTACAAAGAACTCATCACCGAAATGCCGCGCGAAAAAATCGACTACATGGACGTCAGCCCTAAGCAGCTCGTATCGGTTGCGACGGCGCTCATTCCCTTCTTGGAAAACGACGATACCAACCGCGCCCTCATGGGCTCGAACATGCAGCGGCAGGCAGTGCCCTTGCTGAAAACCGAAAGCTCGATCGTCGCAACGGGAATCGAGGCGGCAATCGCGCGCGATTCGGGCGTGATCGTCCGTGCGAAGGAAGCGGGCAAAGCGGTTTCCGTTTCTTCCAACAAAATCAAAGTGCAAGAGGACAGCGGCTTTATCACCGAGTATCCTCTCAAAAAATTCGAGCGCTCCAACCAAGGCACGTGCTTGAATCAGCGTCCCATCGTATCCACGGGCGACAGAGTGGAGAAAGGCGAGATCATCGCGGACGGTCCTTCGACCAACAACGGCGAGCTTGCCCTCGGTAAAAACATTCTCGTCGGCTTCATGGAGTGGGAAGGCTACAACTACGAGGATGCCATTCTTATTTCCGAAAAGCTCGTGCAGGACGACGTGTTCACTTCCATTCATATCGAAGAACACGAAACGGAAGCGCGCGACACCAAGCTCGGCGAAGAGGAGATCACGCGCGATATTCCCAACGTCGGCGACGACGCGCTCAAAGACCTCGACGACGAGGGCATTATCCGCATCGGCGCGGAAGTGCAGTCGGGCGATATTCTCGTCGGTAAGGTGACGCCCAAGGGCGAAACCGAGCTTACCCCCGAAGAGAGATTGCTGCGCGCGATCTTCGGCGAAAAGTCGAGAGAGGTGCGCGATACGTCGCTGCGCGTTCCCCACGGGGAAGGCGGCGTCGTCGTAGACGTGAAGATTTTCACCCGCGAAAACAAAGACGAGCTTTCGCCCGGCGTAAACAAGCTCGTGCGCGTGTACGTGGCGCAGAAGCGTAAAATCCAAGTCGGCGACAAGATGGCGGGCCGCCACGGCAACAAGGGCGTTATCTCCCGCGTGCTGCCGCAGAGCGACATGCCCTTCCTTCCCGACGGCACGCCGCTGCAGATTCTGCTCAACCCCCTCGGCGTTCCTTCGCGTATGAATATCGGTCAGGTTCTCGAAGTGCACCTCGGTTACGTGTGCCGCCAGCTCGGCTGGAAGATCGCCACCCCCGTATTCGACGGCGCGACCGAACGTGATATCGAAAAGCTGTTTGAAGAAAACAACCTGTTCAACCCCGAAGGCAAGGTCGACGGAAAGTTCCAGGTATTCGACGGCAGAACGGGCGAACCGTTTGAAAACCGCGTTACGATCGGTATCATGTATATGATCAAGCTGATCCACTTAGTCGACGACAAGATCCACGCGCGTTCGATCGGTCCGTACTCCATGGTCACGCAGCAGCCGCTCGGCGGAAAAGCGCAGTTCGGCGGACAGCGTTTCGGCGAAATGGAAGTTTGGGCGCTCGAAGCGTACGGCGCGGCGCATATCTTGCAGGAAATCCTTACGGTGAAATCCGACGATATCGTCGGGCGCGTGAAAACGTACGAAAGCATCGTAAAAGGCAACAATATCTCCGAACCCGGCATTCCCGAGGCGTTCAAGGTGCTGCTCAAAGAATTGCAGTCGCTTGCGCTCGACGTGAAAGTGCTTACGGAGAACAACGAAGAGCTCATCATCCGCGAATTCGAGGACGACGACGTTGCGAGCGAGCCGCGCCGCGTGGACGGCGAGCCCGTTCCCGATTTCGACTTCGGTCTCGACGAAGAGGACGAGGACGACGAGGAGTTCGGATCGCTGTTCGACGACGAGGCGGGCGACGACGAGGACTTCGTTTCCGACGATCTGTTCGGCGACAAGGATCTCGAAGAGGACGACCTTTCCGACGTGGAAGAGGAGTTCTCGCTCGGCGATCTGTTCGGCGACGACGACAAGGACGAGTGACGGGAGGATAAAACATGTACGAATTAAACGATTTTAACAGTATACAGATCAGCATCGCATCGCCCGAAAAAATCAGAGAATGGTCGTACGGCGAGGTGACGAAGCCCGAAACGATCAACTACCGCACGCAGAAGCCCGAACGCGACGGCTTGTTCTGCGAAAAGATTTTCGGACCCACGAAGGACTGGGAATGTCATTGCGGCAAATATAAGCGTATCCGTTACAAGGGTATTATCTGCGAAAAGTGCGGCGTGGAAGTCACGCGCGCAAAAGTGCGCCGCGAGCGCATGGGGCATATCGAACTCGCCGCGCCCGTATCGCATATTTGGTATTTCCGCGGCGTGCCTTCCAAAATCGGTTTGCTGCTCGATATGGGTCCCAAACCGCTCGAACAGGTAATCTATTTCGCGTCGTACGTCGTGCTCGATCCGGGCAACACGCAGTTTGAATACAAACAGGTCATCAACGACCGTCAGCTGCGCGAAACCGAAGAAGCGCTCGGCGACAGCTCGGTCACGGGCTTGAAGGTCGGCATGGGCGCGGAAGCGATCCGCGAGCTTTTGATGGCGGTCGATTTAGACAAAGAAAGCGAAGAGTGCAAGCAGATCATCGAAAAGAACGCGACGGGAACCAAGCGCATCAAGGCGATCAAGCGGATCGAGATCATCGAATCGTTCCGCAAGAGCGGCAACCGTCCCGAATGGATGGTGCTCACCGTTCTGCCCGTCATTCCGCCCGATCTTCGCCCGATGGTGCAGCTCGACGGCGGCAGATTTGCCTCGTCCGACCTCAACGACCTGTACCGCCGCGTGATCAACCGTAACAACCGCTTAAAACGCATGATCGAATTGGGTGCGCCCGAAATGATCATTAAAAACGAAAAGCGCATGCTGCAGGAAGCGGTGGACGCGCTTATCGACAACGGCAGAAGGGGAAAACCGCTGAGCGGACCTTCCAACCGCGAGCTGAAATCGCTTTCGGGCTTGCTCCGCGGCAAGCAGGGTCGGTTCCGTCAGAACCTGCTCGGCAAGCGCGTCGACTATTCGGGGCGTTCGGTTATCGTTGTCGGACCCGAACTCAAAATTTACCAGTGCGGTCTGCCCAAGGAAATGGCGATCGAGCTTTTCAAGCCGTTCGTCATGAAAAAGCTTGTGGAAACGGGCAAATGCCATAACATCAAGAGTGCAAAGCGCACCGTCGAAAAGGGGAAGGACTTCGTTTGGGACGTGCTCGAAGAGGTCATTAAAGAACACCCCGTGCTTTTGAACCGTGCGCCTACGCTGCACCGTCTGTCCATTCAGGCGTTCGAGCCTGTGCTCATCGAGGGCAGAGCGATCAAGATTTCGCCCCTCGTCTGCGGACCGTTCAACGCCGACTTCGACGGCGACCAGATGGCGGTTCACCTTCCTCTTTCGATCGAGGCGCAGGCGGAAGCACGCTTCCTCATGCTGTCCGCAAACAATATCTTGAAGCTTGCCGACGGCAAGTCGGTCATGAGCCCCACGCAGGATATGATTATCGGCGCGTACTACCTTACCATTCTCCGCAAGGAAGAGGGGTGCAAGTACGACGAAAACAACCGTCTTTCGGAGTACGGCGAGGAGTATATCCCGCCCGTGTACGCTTCGTTCGACGAGGCGCTCATGAGCTACCAGCTCAAGGAAGTGCACTGTCAGGATGAAATTTACGTCCGCCGTACGGTGGAATTGCCCGTGGGTAAATTCGACGAAACGCTGCCTTACGAAAAGCATTTCGAGGACGCCGTATCCAACAACGGCGTGCGCGGAAGAGTGTTCGTGACGCGCGACGTCGATACGGGTATCCTTTCCGTAACGGGTATGATCAAAACGACGGTCGGCAGAATCATCTATAACGACGGCATGCCGCAGGATCTCGATTTCGTCAAACGCGAAATGCCCGAGGATTATTTGAAACTCGAGCTTTCCACCGAATTTATCAATTCGATCAAGGGTTCGCGCGCGATCGGCAAAAAGCATCTTTCCAAAATCGTCGAAGCGTGCTTCAAAACGGGTTATGCGCCCAAGGCGTCCGCCGTGCTCGACGCGATCAAGGAACGCGGTTACAAGTATTCCACGCTCGCCGCGCTCACGACGTCGGTATTCGATATGAAGATCCCCGACGAAAAAGAGGCGATCGTCTCCGACGCGGAAGAGCAGGTCGCCAAGATCTCCAAAAAATACGCGCGCGGTTTGCTCAAAGAAGAAGAGCGTTACCACGCCGTGATCGACGTGTGGGACGACGCGACGGACAAAGTCGCTTCCATTCTCAAAGCGCAGGGCGCGCGCGATAAGTTCAACCCCATCTGGATGATGGCGGATTCGGGCGCGCGCGGTTCGATCGACCAGATCAAGCAGCTTTCGGGTATGCGCGGACTCATGGTCAACCCGCAGGGTAAAAAGATCGAAGTCCCCGTTAAATCGTGTTTCCGCAACGGACTTTCCGTGCTCGAATACTTCATTTCCTCGCACGGCGGACGAAAAGGTCTTGCCGATACCGCTTTGAAAACGGCGGACTCGGGTTATCTTACCCGCCGTCTTGTCGACGTTTCGCAAGACGTTATCGTGCGGGAAGAGGATTGCTCGGCGGGCAGACGCCCCCGCGGCACGATCATGAAAGCGATCTTGGGCGCGAACGGCGAAACGATCGAAAGCCTCGAAGACCGCTTGACGGGCAGATTCGTCGCGGAAGACGTTTTGGACGAAAACGGCGCGGTGCTCGTTCCCTGCAACGAAATGATCACCGAGTCGATGGCGAAGCGCATCGGCGCGATCGAAAAATACCGTGAAAACGGCGTCAGCATCCGTTCGATCTTCAACTGCAACACGCGCTTCGGCGTCTGCGCGAAGTGTTACGGCAAGAACATGGCGACCACGCTTCCCATTCAGGTGGGCGAGGCAGTCGGCGTTATCGCGGCGCAGTCGATCGGCGAACCCGGTACGCAGCTCACGATGAGAACGTTCCACACGGGCGGTATCGCGGCTACGGGCGACATTACGCAAGGTCTTCCCCGCGTCGAGGAATTGTTCGAGGCGAGAAAACCCAAGGGCGTTGCGACGATCTGCGAATTTAACGGCACGGTCACGATCGACGATAAAGACAATCTCAAACACGTTATCATTACCGACGATACCACGGGCGAAAAGGTCAAGGACTACGAGCTTCCGTTCAACGCCGAATTAAAAGTGCAAACGGGCGACAAAGTCACCCCCGGCGTGCAGCTCAATGCCGGTTCGGTCAACCCGCAGGATATTATCCGTGTGGAAGGCGTCAAGGGCGTGCAGGATTATATCCTCGAACAGGTGCAATCCGTTTACCGTTCGCAGGGCGTTGACATCAACGATAAACACGTTGAAATCATCGTCCGCCAAATGCTCCGCAAGGTGCGTATCGAAAACGCGGGTACGACCGATCTTCTTTCGGGTCAGCTCGTCGATATGTTCACGTTCGAGGAGCAGAACGAAAAGGCGATCATGGCGGGCGGTATTCCCGCAACGGCGAAACGCGTGCTGCTCGGCATTACCAAAGCCGCGCTCGCTACCGACAGCTTCCTTTCGGCGGCGTCCTTCCAGGAAACGAGCCGCGTGCTCACCGAGGCGGCGATCTGCACCAAGCGCGATCCGCTCATTGGTTTGAAGGAAAACGTCATCATCGGCAAGCTGATCCCCGCGGGTACGGGCATGAAGGATTACAAGAACGTTTCCGCGCAGAATACGGGCGGCTACCGCGATATGATCTTTGAGGACGCGCGCACCGACGAAAGCACGGCAAACTGAGAACTTGAAAAACAAAGCTCCCTTTGAAAAAAGGGGGCTTTTTTTGTGCCGTTTTCGGGGCAATTCGACACAATAAACGAATTATTTACAAAATTCTATGAATTTCGTAAAAAAATAGGCGAATTTCGTACAAAAATGAATTTACAAATCGTAAATGCAATGATATAATAAAGTCACTTTTTGAAAAGAGGTGTCAGGATATGAAGAAAAAAGTACTTATTCTCGAAAGCAACGAGCAGTTCGCGCAAGAACTTTCGGCACAATTCGTGAAAGACGGGTATGAAATTTGCGGAGTGACGGACAGCGGTGCGGAAGGTTTTGAACTTTTGAAAAAGTACGCGCCCGCTCTTGTCGTCATGAATATGACCCTTCGGGGAGCGGACGGTTTCTCCGTGCTGCAAGAAGCTGCAAAGGAGAGCGTGAAAACGGTGTTTATCGTGCTCGGCAGCTATACCGACGATAAGATCATCAACAGCATTCTTGCGTTGGGCGCGCAGTATTATCTGATGAAGCCCGTTTCGGCGAAGGTGGTTTCCGAACGGGCGGAACAGGCGACGGCGCCCGAACCGACGCGTGAAAAGTACGAGCGCAAACGCGCGGGATCGATCGACGAGCGTATCAGCAATATTTTTATTTCGATCGGCATTCCGCCGCACATCAAGGGATATTCCTATCTGCGCGAGGGAATCAAAATGGCGGTGGACGATCCGCAGGTCATTAACAACGTGACGAAGGTGCTTTATCCCGTGATCGGCGAAAAATATCAAACCTCCGCCAGCAAGGTGGAACGGGCGATCCGCCATGCGATCGAAGTCGCTTGGAACAGAGGGCGGATCGACGCGATCAACGCCATTTTCGGTGCACGCGTGTATATCGGCACCGAAAAACCCACCAACAGCGAATTTATCGCGCTCGTTGCCGATAAGCTGCTGCTTGAAAACATGCACTCGTAATTTTAATAATTAAGCAAAGCCGCCCTTAATTGGGCGGTTTTTCACTTTTTCAACAAATTCAACAAATTACTTGATTTTTTTCAACGTTATGATATAATTAAATTATCTTCTCACGGAGGACATTTATGAAAAAACTTTTCGTTTCTTTTCTGACGCTTATCCTTGTCGTGCTGACGGCGGCGGGGTGCGGGAGTTCTGCGGATAAGCCGATTTATAATTCCGCTAAAAAAGGCGAATGGGTAGAAATTCAGAGTATTACTTTTGACATGAATGGTAGCGGTTCCAGTACATATACTTCAAAATATAAAAGTGAATACGAGGCGGAAGAAATAACGGAAGACGAGTATGTTAATGCACCGGACGATCAAAAAAAAGATAGGGATCTATTCGTCGGTTCTTATTCCATTGAAGTGAATAGACAAGAGTTTGTGATAAATCCGTCAAAATTTATCGGCAAAACATTTTATTATTATTATGGTTTTCATTATCATAAGGCGATTTTAACAAATTTGACGATGCGGTACGTAAAAATAAAATTTTTAGATGACAGTACATTTGAATTAAATTATTATGAAAACTTGTCCGACGAGTACGCGAAAACCATTCGCGTAAAACCTTTGTCGTACTGTGTAACCTATTTTAATAACTAAGCAAAGCCGCCCTTAATTGGGCGGCTTTTTTCTCGGATTTACGCTTCGATCTGTCATTTCGAGCGGAACGAAGATCAATTCTGTGCGGCAAGAGAAATCGAACGGCGCCAGTTAAGCGGGCGCCGTTTTTGCCGAAAAACGTTTGTTTTGAAAAAAATTAAATTTTTATCCGAATATCGTTGAAAATTTCCGCCGAATTTGTTATACTGATAGGTGATAAAATGGAAAGATATACCGTAAAAGCGGAGGGTGTGTTTTGAACGGACTGGGACGCGGGGAGAAAAAACAAGAAAATAAAATAAGCGTGGTAACGCGGGAGACGGTCGGCATGACGATGCTGCTCTTCAGCATTATCATATTTCTGATCGTCGTTACGGGCAAGCTCGTGTTCGGCGATATCGGCACGGCGATCACGGCGTTCTTTGTGGGATTGCTCGGCTTTTTCGTTTATCCTTTTTTGATCCTTGCGGCGTATCTGTCGCTCACGCTCGTATCGGGGAAAAAGTTTCTTCCCGTCGGTTGGATCGTGAAGGGGCTGCTCGTTACGCTCGCCGTGTTTTTTATCGTACATACGGCTACGGCGGAGCGTTTCGTTTCCGCAGGCTACGGCGGATATTTAGGCGGCTGCTGGAACGCGGCGAAGGGCGGCGCAAGCGGCGGAACGGGCGGCGGCGTGCTGTTCGGGCTGATCGCTTTCCCCGTGCGCTATCTGCTCTCCGAGGCGGGCGCTTATATCATTTTTTCGCTTCTGCTCCTCGGTGCGCTCTTTTACTGCGTTACCGCCACGCGGCTGTGGCATCATTTCCGCAACGCGCCGCGCAGACAAAAATCCGCGCCTGTTGACGGGGAAACCGCGCGCGAATATCCCGGAGCGGTTTCGTTCGACGATTTGGAACGCACCCAAACGCAGCGGCGCGAAGAAACGCCGCCGCCCGTCGTGTATCCCGCGCCGTCCGCGCCCGCGCAGACCGTTTCTTCTGTTTCCGATCCGACCAGCCGCGATATTCTGTACGCGCAGGATCCTGCTAAGCTGTATCAGGAAAACCTCATTTTCAATAAAGATTCGCATTTCAATTCCGCGCAACGGCGCAGCACCGTGTATCGGCAGGACGGTTCTTCCGCGCCCGTAACCTCGAACGGCGATCCCGCCGCTTATACGGGCACCCGTCCCATTACGTATACGCCGCCCGCGCCTTCGCCGTCGTATACCGCGCAGTACGCAAAAGAGGCGGAAAAACCGCGTCCGCAGATGCCGCGCAAGGTGACGGGTTCTTCGATCGGCTATGTGCCGCAGGACGGATCGTTCAATTATCCGCAGGCGCCTTCCTACCGCGCGCCCGAGGCGACGGGGGAGAAAAAAACGTTTACGCAGCCGCTGAACGAGCCGGAACAGCCCATTTCCGCCGCGCCGTCCGCGCCTGCAATACAGAGCGCGCCGCCCGTTGCAGCCGATCCGAGAGAACTGCCCCCCGTGCGCGCCGAAGAGCCTGCTCCCGCGCCCGAATTTCCGCGATACGTGCCTTCCGCGCAGCCTTCCAAACGGCGCACCTCGCTGCACGATTATTTGGCGGGATCGTCCGAAGAAACGAAGAAAAACACGCCGTCTTTGGAAGAAACGGCGTCGCGGTTCGCTCCGCCTCCGCCGCAGGAAGAAAAGCCCTCGCGGTTTGCCGTTCCCGAGCCGCAGGAAGAAAAACCCTCGCGCTTTACCGTTCCCGAAGCGAAAGAAGAAAAACCTTCGCGCTTTGCCGCGTCGGAAACGCCCCGTTTTGAACGCGGCGGTCTGCGCAGAACGGAAGAGGAGCACGGAGAAGAGGCGGAAGGAAGTCTTTCTTCGGGCGAAAGCGTGTTCGACGCGCGCCCTGCGGCGCGCCGCTCCGTGGCGGAAATGTTCGACGACGATGAAATCGACGAAGGCGAGCCGACCGACAATGCAGAACGCTTCCGTCCCGCGCTTTCGGGCGGATCGCGTATTTCGTCGCGTATCCCCGAGGAAGCGCCCCCCGCGCGCGCCGAAGAGCCTGCTCCCGCTCCCGCGCCTGCGCCGCGCAAAAAAGAGCGGTATCAAGCGCCTGCCTTCGATAATCTTCTCGTCTACGACGAAACGATCACCGTCACCGACGAAGAGGTGGAGCGCAACGTGGAAATTATTCAGGAAACGCTGCGCGGCTTTAACGTCGAAGCGACCTTTTTGGGCGCGAAACGCGGACCTGCGGTCACGCAGTACAATATCGATATTCCCCGTAACGTTTCGGTGAGCACGGTTCTGCGCCGCGATGCGGAAATCGCCATGCGTCTGCATGCGCAGGACGGCGTGAATATTTATTCCAATCCCTTAGCCGAAGCCATTTCCATCGAAGTGCCCAACAAAAACCGTTCGCCCGTCAGCATGCGCACGGTGATGCAGGCGGAAGAATATAAAAACGCCAAACCCAACTCGCTTATGTTTACCATGGGTATGAGCATCGAGGGCAAACCCGTCTGCGGCGATATCGTTTCCATGAAACATATTCTCATGGCGGGCGCGACGGGCTCGGGCAAGAGCGTCATGATGAACTCCATGCTCGTCAGCCTGCTCTACAAATATTCACCCGAAGATCTGCGGCTCATTCTCATCGACCCCAAAAAAATCGAGTTCGGCATTTACGAAGGGATCCCGCATCTCATGATCCGCGAGGTCATCACCGAGGAAAAGAAGGTCGTCGCCGCGCTTGCCTGGGCGGTGAACGAGATGGAACGCCGTTACGGACTGTTTGAAAAGAAGGTGCGCCAGGGGATCAACGTGCGCGAGATCGCCGAGTATAACGAGCACCTCGAAGAGGGCGAAGAAAAACTTCCCAAGATCGTTATCGTCATCGACGAGCTTGCCGATCTGATGGCGACGGTCGCAAAGGATATCGAAGTCTATATTCAGCGGATCGCGCAAAAGGCGCGCGCCGCGGGCATGCACCTCGTGCTCGCCACGCAGCGTCCTTCCGCCGATATTATCACGGGTATCATTAAGGCGAACCTGCCCACCCGTATCGCCTTCCACGTCGCGCAGGAAATCAACTCGCGTATCGTGCTCGACGAAACGGGCGCGGATAAGCTGCTCGGTTTGGGTGATATGCTCTATAAAACCGAAAAGATGTCTGCCTGCGAGCGTTTGCAGGGCGTGCTTATCAAGTCGAAGGAAGTCGAGGCGGTCATCAAGGATATTAAAGCCAACAATCATTCGTATTACGATCAATCGGTGGACGAGTATATCAACAAAACCCGCTCTTCCTCGGTCGGCGGCGAGGCGGACGACAAAGAGGTGGACGAAAAGTATATTTACGCGTTGCGCGTCGCGGTCGATTTGGGGCAGGCGTCCATTTCGCTCATTCAGCGTAAGTGCTCGGTGGGGTATAACCATGCGGGCAAGATGATCGAATGGATGGAGAAGAAAAAATACATTACGCCCTTCGACGGACAAGCCAAGGCGCGCAAGGTGCTGCTTTCCAAGGAAGAGTTTAAGAAGCTTTACGGAGGGGACGACGACTGATGAAAAAAGTGTTCGGCATGATCAGTCTGGGCTGCGATAAAAACCGCGTCGACGGCGAACGGCTGCTGGGCGAGATCAAGCGTCACGGCTGCGAGCTGACCGACGATCTTTCGCGCGCGCAGATCGTGATCGTGAACACCTGCGCCTTTCTCAACGCGGCGCGCGAAGAGTCGATCGACGCCGTGCTCGAATGCAACGGCTACCGCGGCGGCGCGCTCGAAAAAATCGTCGTAACGGGCTGTTTGCCGCAGAAGTTTGCCGAAGAGGTGTTCCCCGCGCTCACCGAGGCGGACGTGCTGCTCGGCGTGAACGACGTATCGGCGCTCTTTCCCGCCCTCGAACGCGCTTACAAGGGCGAACGCGTCAACGCGGTCGGCGCCGCCGCGCGCGAGGAAAAGGGCGAACGCGTGATCACCACGCCGCCGCACCTCAAATATCTGAAAATTGCCGACGGCTGTTTTCATCACTGCACCTATTGTCTAATCCCCAAAATACGCGGCAAGTACAAGTCCGTACCCATGGAAGAGCTGCTTGAAGAGGCGAAAGGGCTTGGCGAAACAAAAGAGCTTGTGCTCGTCGCGCAGGATACGACGCGCTACGGCGAGGATATCGGCGAAAATAATTTTGTAAATTTAATCAAAAAAATTTCTAAACTTGACAATATCTGTCACGTTCGTCTGCTATACTGTTATCCGGATGCGATAAGCGACGAGCTGATCGCCGAAATCCGCGACAATCCCAAAATCATCCGTTATCTCGATATTCCCTTGCAGCACAGCGAGAACAGGATTCTCAAGCTCATGGGCAGAAAGGGCAGCAAAGCGGAGTATCTTGCCTTGCTTGCCAAACTGAGGGAAAATATCCCCGATCTTGCCGTTCGTACGACGTTTATCGCGGGGTTTCCGACCGAAACGGAGGAAGAGAGCGCGGCGCTTTGCGAATTTCTGCGCGAGGCAAAATTCACGAATTGCGGCTTTTTCGCCTATTCGCGCGAACCCGATACGGGCGCGTACCGTATGAAAGGGCAGATTCCCGCGCATACCAAACAAAAGCGCGTGCGCGCGCTGTATCGGGCGCAGCAGCAAATTTCCGCAGCGTATTTGAAAGAGTGGGTCGGAAAAACGCTGAACGTTTTGTGCGAGGGGATCGACTACGAAAAGCAGTGCTTTGTCGGCAGGGCGTATTTTCAGGCGGCGGAAATCGACGGCAGCGTTTATTTTACGGCGGAGCAAGCCGTTGCAGGTGAGGAATACGCGGTGCATATCACGCGTTCGGATACATACGATCTTTACGGCGAACGGGTTTGATTGCCTTCGCGTTTGTTTCCGACGGGAATTTTTTTCATGACGTGAACAGAGAATGCAGGTTGCTTGTCATGCCGAGCGCAGGAATGCGAATACTTGTCATGACGTGAACAGAAAATGCAGGTTGCTTGTCATGCCGAGCGGAACGAAGTGCAGCCGAGGCATCTCGGCATTGTTCTAAAAGGATTTCTCGACTTCGCTCGAAATGACAGAAAAGCGTGCTCGAAATGACAGAAAAGCGTGCTCGAAATGACAGAAAAGCGTGCTCGAAATGA
>CAJUGP010000026.1:23858-29117 GCA_910586365.1 uncultured Christensenella sp.
CAGGGAAGCGCGCTCGAAATGACAGGGAAGCGCGCTCGAAATGACAGGGAAGCACGCTCGAAATGACAGGGAAGCGTGCTCGAAATGACATGAAAGCCCGACCGAACGACAAAAACCGCTCGAAACGATAAAACGGCGTGAGTGCTGCGGGCGCAATTCGTACGGGCGGCGGCAATCGACCGTAAAGAGAGTAGAAAGGAGAAAAAATGAATTTACCGAATAAAATTACGTTGACGCGTATCTTCATGATCCCCGTGTTTGTGGCGGTGTTCTATTGCGGATATTTTTCCAAATGGTGTTTTCTCGCCTCGGCGGTCGTCTTTTTGCTCGCGGCGGCGACCGACGCGCTCGACGGTTATATCGCCCGTTCGCGTCATCTTGTCACCAATTTCGGCAAATTTCTCGATCCCATTGCCGATAAAGTGCTCGTTTCGACCGCGCTTATCGTCATTCTGACCATTCCCACCGCGTTTCAGATCGCCGTGTACGGCACGGTCGGCATCATCGTGGCGGGCGTATGCGTTTCGCTGATTTTGGCGCGCGAGCTGATCGTAAGCGGCTTCCGTATTATCGCGGCGGGCAGAAATCTCATTCTCGCCGCCGACAAGCTCGGCAAAATCAAAACGGTGACGCAGGACCTTGCAATCGCGCTCATTCTCGTCGCCATGACGTTTGTCGGCACGCAGGCGGGCATCGTTCTTGCGCTGATCGGGCAGGCGCTGCTTGTCGTAAGCACGCTTTTGACCGTCGTATCGGGCGTCAATTATCTTGTGAAAAACAAAGCGGTGTTAAAAGACGAAGAACCGCAGACGGCGGAAAAGCAAGACGGAGAGCAGGAAAATTGAAATACGCGGCGGTTGTTTTAAGAAATAAAAAAAATCCCGTCGATGCGGTGGAATACGCGCCCGTGTGCGACGCGCTGCTTTCGGGCGGGGTGTTTCTCGACGAAGTCGTGATGCTGCCTTACGAGGAAGCGGACGCGCTCATGGCGGCGCTCTCGCGCTTGCTGATCGACTGCGGCGGCGTGTTTCTGATTTGCGATAAACCGCTTTTGCGAAGCGCGTTCGGCGCGTTCGAGGCGATGGGCGCGTCGTTTGAAGGAAGTTTCGCGCACATGAAGGAAACGGGCAGGCTGGTCGCCGTATTCCCCGCGGGCGAAGAGGGCGCAAACGCCGTTCGTACGGGGCAGGGGACGATCGACGGTCACAGGGAAAATTCGTTTTTGCGCGTCGTGATCCGCGCGATGTCCGTTCCGCCCGAGCTGCTCACGGCGGCGATCGCGCAGGCGGAAGCGGCGTCGCAGGGAAAGTTAGACCTTCACGTGGGCGAGAAAAACGGCGATTTGCGCGTGGAGATCATCTACGATCGCAACACGCCCAAGATGATCGCCGACGAAGTGGTGCGCATTCTTGCCACGGGCTTGCGCGGATATATTTACGCCATGGACGATATTTCCGTGCAGGAACGCCTTGTCGAGGCGCTCGCCCTGCACCGTTTGAAAATCGCGGCGGCGGAATCGTTTACGGGCGGCGCGATCGCGCGGGCGATCGTCTCCGTTTCGGGGGCGAGCCGCGTGTTTTACGAAGGGCTGAACACGTACGATTCCAAAGCCAAAGCAGAAAGGTTAGGGGTTTCGGAATACACGCTTATGTCGAAAGGCGCGGTTTCGGAAGAAACGGCTTACGAAATGGCGGCGGGACTGCTTGCACAGGGGCATTGCGACGTTGCGATCGCCTCGACGGGCAACGCCGGTCCGACAGCCGAACGCAATACCCCCGTGGGGCTTTGCTTTCTCGCCGTTGCGACCAAGGAACGCGTGCAGACGTATAAGCTGCATTTTGAAGGCGACCGCAACCGCGTGATCGATACGGCGGTTAATCTTGCGCTCTTCCTTGCCTATAAGGAAGTCAAGTAAATATTCGGTAAAAAATCAAGGAGAAACATAGATATGAACGACGACAAACTCAAAGCATTAGACGCGGTTCTCGCGCAAATCGAAAAGGCGTACGGCAAAGGCGCGATCATGAAGCTCGGAAAGGATGCGGGCAATACCGATATCGAAGTGATCCCCACGGGTTGTTTATCGCTCGACTTGGCGCTCGGGATCGGCGGACTTCCCCGCGGCAGAATGGTGGAAATTTACGGTCCCGAATCTTCGGGTAAAACGACGGTTGCGCTGCACGCGGTGGCGCAGGCGCAGAAGCTCGGCGGCGTCGCGGCGTTTATCGACGCGGAGCACGCGCTCGACCCCGTGTATGCCAAAAATCTCGGCGTCAATTTAGACGAGCTGTACGTTTCCCAGCCCGATACGGGCGAACAGGCGCTCGACATAGTGGACGCGCTCGTGCGCTCCTCGGCGATCGACATGATCGTCGTCGACTCGGTTGCGGCGCTCACGCCCAAAGCCGAGATCGAAGGCGACATGGGCGACAGTCACGTCGGTTTGCAGGCGCGCCTTATGTCGCAGGCACTTCGGAAACTGACGGCGATCGTCAACAAGAGCAAAACCTGCGTTGTATTTATCAACCAGCTGCGCGAAAAGGTGGGCGTCATGTTCGGCAATCCCGAAGTGACTCCCGGCGGTAAGGCGCTTAAATTCTACGCTTCCGTGCGGATCGACGTCCGCAAGAAAGACGTGCTCAAGGATTCCGAAGGGGCGGCGGGCAACCGCACGCGCGCGAAGGTCGTCAAAAACAAGCTCGCGCCTCCCTTCCGTCAGGCGGAGTTCGATATTATGTTCGGCGAAGGCGTTTCGCAGGAAGGCTGCCTTATCGATTTGGGCGTGCAGTACGACGTGATCAAAAAGAGCGGCGCTTGGTTCAGCTACAACGATACGAAAGTGGCGAACGGCAGAGAGAAAATGCGGCAGTTCTTAAAAGACAACCCCGAGCTTGCGGCGGAAATCGAATCGAAAATCCGCGGTACGGCGAAGGAAATGCCTGCCGAGAGCGTTGCGGGAGACGCCGAATAAATGAAACACGGTTTCGTAAAAGTCGCGGCGGCAAGCCCGAAGCTTCGGGTCGCCGATCCTCATTATAACGCGCAGAAGATCATCGAGGCCGTCGAAGAGCAGGCGGAACAGGGGACGGAAATCCTCGTTTTTCCCGAGCTGTGTTTGAGCGGCTACACCTGCGGCGATCTGTTCTTGCAAAAGACGCTGACGGACGGCTGTTTGGAGGCGCTGCAAAAAATAGCCGAAGCGACCGAGGGGAAAACCATGCTCGTGTTCGTCGGCTTGCCCGTCGTGATCGGCAACAGGCTTTATAATTGCGCGGCGGGGGCGGCAAACGGAAAGGTAATCGGCATGGTGCCGAAGGTCTATTTGCCCAATTACGGCGAATTTTACGAGGCTCGGTATTTTGCGAAAGGCTTTTCAAACGATTGTGCCATCGTTCGGTTGCCTGACGGCGGCGTCGTTTCGGTTTCCGCGAACGCGCTTTTCTATGATCAAAAGAACGGCGTTTGCGTCGCATGCGAGATTTGCGAGGATCTATGGGCGGCGGACAGCCCGTCCGTCAAGCATACGCGCACGGGGGCGGATATTATCGTCAACCTTTCGGCTTCCGACGAAACGGCGGGAAAACGCGATTACCGCAAGACGCTCGTTTCCGCGCAGTCGGGCAAGTGCGTTTGCGGTTATGTTTACTGCGACGCAGGCATGTACGAGAGTACGGGCGATTGCGTGTTCGCAGGCAATCATTTAATCTATGAAAACGGCGTGCTGCTTGCGGAAACGCCGCCTTTTTCGGGCGGAGTCGCCGCGGCGGAAATCGACGTTGCATATTTGAAAAACGAGCGGAAACGCTTGAACACGGTTGAAAATCTTTCTTCGCGCGGCGCGGAGAAAAGAGAGGAGTACGTTTGGTTCGGCGCTGAATTTATCGGCGTCGGCGATATTAGCTTGCGCGAGGTTTCGCAAACGCCGTTCGTTCCCGCAGGGGAAAACAGGCAAGAGCGCACCGAAACGATTTTGCAAATTCAGTCGCATGCGCTGGCGCGGCGGTTGGAGCACGTCGGAGCGAAAACGGCGGTGTTAGGCGTTTCGGGCGGATTGGATTCCACGCTTGCTCTGCTCGTGACGGCGCGCGCGTTCGATCTGCTCAAAAAACCGCGCACGGAGATTCTTGCCGTCGCCATGCCGGGGTTCGGCACGTCCGACAAGACGAAAAACAATTCGTTCGCCCTGATGAAGGTGATGGGAGTCACGGCGAAAACGATTCCCGTTTCGGATACCGTTTCGCGCCATTTCGTTGATATCGGGCATGACCCCGCCGTACACGACGTCACGTACGAAAACGCGCAGGCGCGTTACCGCACGATGATCTTGATGGATCTTGCCAACCGCACGGGCGGACTTGTGATCGGTACGGGCGATCTTTCCGAACTTGCCCTCGGCTGGTGCACGTATAACGGCGATCACATGAGCCATTACGCCGTGAACGCGTCGGTTCCCAAAACGCTCGTAAAATATCTCGTGCGCGAGGAAGGGGTGCGGCTGGGCGGTACGGCGGGGAAAATCCTGCACGCTATCGCCGAAACCGAAATTTCGCCCGAGCTGCTCCCGCCCGACGAAAAAGGGGCGATCGCGCAAAAGACCGAGGATATCGTCGGACCGTACGAACTGCACGATTTCTTTTTATACCATATGCTATGCCGCGGCGACGAACCCGAAAAAATACTGTATTTGGCGCGGTACGCTTTTGCGGGGCGATACGATGCGCCGACGCTGAAAAAGTGGCTGCAAGTGTTTTACAAACGGTTTTTCTCGCAGCAGTTCAAGCGGAATTGCATGCCCGACGGCGTAAAGGTCGGCTCGGTTTCGCTTTCGCCGCGTGCCGATTGGCGCATGCCTTCCGACGCTTCGGGATCGCTTTGGCTCGCCCGTCTGGAAAAATTATAATAAAATGCGGCGTAACGCCGCATTTTTTGATGTTTCGGCTGCGCTCAACATGACAGTGCAGTTCAACGCGGCAAAGCCGCTCAACATGACAAGGCGGTTCGCCTTGCTTTTGTCATTCTGAGCTTGTCGTCTTGTTTCTGTCATTCTGAGCCTGCCGAAGAATCTGAGATGTTTCGACTGCGCTCAACATGACAGTGTGGTTTAACGCGGCAAAGCCGCTCAATATGACAGGGGGGCAACGCGACAAAACCGCTCAACATGACAAGGCGGTTCGCCTTGTTTTTGTCATTCTGAGTTTGTCGTTTTGTTTCTGTCATTCTGAGCCTGCCGAAGAATCTGAGATGTTTCGACTGCGCTCA
>CAJUGP010000026.1:29217-30465 GCA_910586365.1 uncultured Christensenella sp.
ACATGACAGTGCAGTTCAATGCGACAGAACCGCTCAACATGACAGTGTGGTTTAATGCGGCAAAGCCGCTCAACATGACAGGGGGGCAACGCGACAAAACCGCTCAACATGACGGAGCGTCGGAAAAAATTTCGGGCAATAATCTTTCAGCACTTGACAGATAAATTGCGATATAGTATAATAAACAAGACCATGTCTAACTATGCCCGTTCGGGCATTTAGAATAAAAGTCAAAACCACAATTTCAAGGAGGCAGGTATGTTTAACATGGCATCGCTGCTCCTTGCCGTACCCACAGGTCTTGCCGTCGCGCTTTTTGTTGTATTGCCTATTGTAGGGCTTGCAATCGGCGGCGTAATCGCATGGGTCGTTCTGAAACAGGTTTCCAAAAAGAAATCGGCGCAAAAACTCGACGATACCGAAAAGCACGTCGAGGAATTGCTGAAAAATGCCGAAAGCGAAAGTCAAAGACTGAAAAAGGAAGCGATTTTAGAGGCGAAGGAACAGGAGATCAAAAGAAGAAACGAATTCGAGCAGGAGATGAAAGAAAAACGCGCCGAACAGCAGCGGCAGGAAGCGCGTCTTTCCCGTCAAGAGGACTTGCTCGAAAAGAAGGAGAGCGAACTCGACAAGAAGAACGAGGCGCTCGACCACCAGCGCAACGCGCTCGAAGAGAAGAAAACCGCTTACGAGCAGAAGCTCGAAGAGGTCAAAAAACAGCAGGAGCAGGTTTCGCATCAGCACGAACTCATGGTGCAGGAGCTTGAACGCGTGGCGCAGCTCACGAAAGACGAGGCGAAAAAGCTGCTCACCGAAGAGATCCTCGAAGAAACCCGCCACGACTGCGCGCTGCAAGTGCGCAATCTCGAACAGGAAGCAAAAGACGAGGCGGACCTCAACGCGAAGAACATTATTTCGCTTGCCATTCAGCGGTGCGCTTCCGAACATGCGTCGGAATCCACCGTTTCGGTCGTTCCGCTTCCGAGCGACGACATGAAAGCGCGTATCATCGGGCGCGAGGGCAGAAACATCCGTGCGATCGAACAGGCGACGGGGATCGAGCTGATCATCGACGATACGCCAGAAGTCGTCATTCTTTCGGGCTTCGATCCCGTCCGCAGGGAAATTGCCCGTCTTACGCTCGAACGGCTGATCCAAGACGGCAGAATTCACCCCGCGCGTATCGAAGAAACGGTGGAAAAAGTTAAGATCGGAAGAGCACACGTCTGAACTCCAGTCACGAATTCG
>CAJUGP010000027.1 GCA_910586365.1 uncultured Christensenella sp.
GCTTTGTCAGTGAGCGGCTTTTCGCTTTGTCAGTGAGCGGCTTTTCGCTTTGTCATGGTGAGCGTAGTCGAACCATCTTAGATTCCTCGACTGCGCTACATCGCGCCGTGCGCTCGTGCCGCCTAAAGCGGGGCGGAATGACAGGAGAGTGTGCTAGGAATGACATAATGACAATGACAACCATCTTACAATAAAAAAAGCGCTCCCGTACGGGAGCGCTTTTTTCGTTTTTGTTACTCTGCGGCGCGCACAAAACAAACGGTGTTCGTGTCGCCGAATTTCGTCGTATAAGTCAGCTCGAATATATATCCCGCGTTCAGCGCAATGCTTGCGCCGTAATCGTTCGCGCCCGATTTATGCGTCGTCGTCAACGTTCCCGCCTGCACAGGATCGGCGTTTTCGGTATACGAATAATCGAATATCTGTTCGTTGCCGTTCTTATACGTCAATTTCACCGTGCCCGTTTTGGGATCGGACGAAGGCGCAAATTCGATTTTCACCGTGCCGCGCAGCGTCGATTCGGTCACGTTCGCTTCGTAAACGCCGCGGAACATCTCTTCGGGAGTAGGCGCCTGCACGACTTTGACGAGCAGCGTCGTCTTAACGGAAGGATCGAGCACGGACGTGAGCGTTACGGTATAATCTCCCGGCTGCGAAGCAAGCATGCGCGTCACTTCTTTCCCTTCAAACTCTACTTTCGTAAACGTTACGTCGCTCGCCGCCGCGCCGCCGATTTGCGCCGACGCCGTGCTTGAAGGATCGGCATACTTTTCTTCCTTCTCCGAAGCAAGCGCGCGCAAATAAAGCGGCTGCCCCGTATAGACCGTCGTCTGCGCAGCGGTATTGTTCCAACCGCTGCCCTGCGCACTGATCTCATAGGCGGACGCCGTTAGCGACGTGGGCGCGGAAGGCTGAAAGTCGATTTTGAAAATCTTTCTGTAACCGCTCTGCGTTTGGGCTGCGAACGTCACCTCGCCCGCGACCCAACTGCGGATTTTGATTTTCTGATTTTGATAATAGGCAAGGAACCCCGTTGTATTCTCTTCCAAACCGAGCAGAATATCTCTGCCGTTGAGAACGCGGTAAATATTCACAACGGGATCGAGTTCCATATCGGCAAGCTCGGGCTGCACGTCGCTTACGTTCAAATCAAACGAAACCGCCGTCGGAATTTTAGGAATCAGCGTTTCGCTCGTTTCTTCGCCGTGATAATCGAGCTTGAACGACTTCACCGAACGCGTACCCATGCCGTAAGGATTTTTGGGCACGTTTGCCGCTTCTTCGGGCGATAGCTCGCTGATCAGCGTTTGATCGTATTCGATAAACGCATGGTAAAAAGCCGCGTCGGGATCGATCAGCTCGGTCGTGCCTTCTTCCTCGTTATGTTTCCAAGTGCCTTTGGGATAAATCTTACAGTTGAATTCCAAATCCTTCAACGCATAGGTATCGGAAAGCGAAAATTCCAAATCGAGGAAACAGAAATACGTATCGGTTGCCAAATAGCTGTAAGAAAATCCGTAAAACGTTTTGCCGTTTTTCTCTTCGATGCGTTCCTTATAATCGCGGTTGTTGTTCTTTTTAATAAAACGGTGTAAACCTTCCGCCAATTTTTCGGCGCCGTAATAATCCTCGAAGTCGCTGCCCGCCCAAGGAATAGCAAAGCGGAACCCGTCAAGATACGGTTCTTCCGCAAACGTACCGTCCCCGTTGGGATGCGCTTGAATGGTCAGCTTGCCGCCGCTGCCTTCCTCGCCTAAATGCTCGTCAAACAAAACGCCGTAAAAATCGCCGTCCGCTTCCCACGAATACCAATGTTCTTTGTCTTCGCCCTCGTCGATGATATGCGCGTAACGATCGCCGAATTCATAGAAAAAAGGATGGGGGTCCCATGTGTTCTTATCCGCGACGTAATTGCCCGTTCCTTTGCGCACTTGATTTTTATTGGCAAGCGCGGCGTTGATCGCATCGGATACCGTTTGCACGCCCGTTTCCGCCGTTTCCACGGTAAACACGATATTGCCCGCCGCGTGCGCGAGCGTATACTGCGTTTCGCCCTTATCGAACGCCGACGGCGCTTGCAACACCTTTACGGTATATTCGTCCGCGCCCAAAACGGGCAGAAGCTGCTCTATCTTATGCTGCGCGCTGTTGGCGCAGGTTTTTACCGCCAAACCCGTGTTCGCGTCGGTCGGTTTCGTCACCGCCCATTCTCCGTAAGCATGCGCGTTTTCATCCACAGGAATGGGTTCGGTTACGACCGTTCCGCAAATCCCGCACAGTCCTTCCCGTTCGCCTTCGCTCGTGCACGTTGCAGGCGTATTTACGGTATAACGGAAAGCGTGCTCGCAAGGCTGTTTGCTGCACGCGCCCGTGCCTGCCGCAAACAGCATAAGACCGAGCGAAATGCTCATAATCCGAAAAATTCTTTTTTGTTTCACTTCTGATCCTCCCCGAAAGGATTTCCTTCATAGTAAACGCAGTTGAAAAGCCACTGGTTACTATGCGAGGATTGATAAAACGCCTCGGCAAATCCCTTTCCGTCGTTAAACAGCAGCTGACAGACGCTGTATTTCATGAAAAAGCCTTTCAGTTCTTCGGTTACGGGATACGCGCCGTCGCTGTTGCATTTTGCCGCATAAACAGCAATAAATTCGGTGTAATCGCACGGATCGCTGTCGCGCGAGCCGTTTGCAAGTTTTTTGGGCAAACGGGGATCGGTAAAGCCCGCTCCCGGACCGCTCTGCCCGTCTTCGAGCGTATTGATGACTTCGCTGTCCTTACTGATGATCGCATAAACGATTTTGCCGTTCGGTTCGCCGTTTTGATCGAGCAGATGATAATATCCGTCGTTCTCGTTGAGTCCCATGAGCGACTGATCGAGTCTGCCCTTCGCAAGCGTGGAAACGTGCTTGGGCGAGCTGTCGTAATCGACCGAATCGGGCAGATCGCCGCCGTGATGCCCGACTTCGATCTTACGGTAAGCAATATCTTCGCTGCCCGTAATTTCACCCGGTCGTTCGAGAATAAAGTCAATGCTCAGAGGATAGGCGTTTTCGTCGATGCTTTCCGAGCGCAGACCGAAATAAATGCTCTGCCCCACCGAATAAAGATTGCTTTCCCAATAGAAATTTTTGGTGAACGTATTTTCCGCCGCCCCGCCGCCGTCACGCGTTTCGTTTGGCTCGTCGGGAACGTACGCCGTCGACGCGATATACACGTCGAGAATGGGGTTGATTTTATTCGCGGTCACGTCGGCGATCGACTGCACCGAATAGCGCCCCGTACGGTTGGGAATAAAGCGGAAGAATACCGTCTGTTTGCTGTTCTGCAAAACAACGCGGAACGTTCCCGTTCCCGGAAGTTTTAAGGGGCTGTATTTGTCGGGCGTGGTCGCCTTGCCGTAGTCGTGCGTGATCTTAAACAGCAAAAGGCGGAGATGCCTGTTGTCGTTGGACGCCTCGTAAACGTTGGGGTCGTAGGTATACCCTTCGGGCAGCGTTTCGAGCGTGACCGAATAATCGCCGTCTAACCCTTCGCACACCGCAACGCCCTTGGCGTTCACCTGCACGGGATACACCCCGCCGCCGCTTTCCTTATTCGTCCAAACTACGCGGATTACTTCGTCCTCGCGCGGAAGATAGGGCTGCCCGTTGTAAATAAGCGTGACGCTGAACGCGCTTTCGCTCATTTCGTCGTCGGGATTTTCGGGTTTCTCGGGATCGGTGGGAACCGACGGCCCGCCGCCGTTGCCGTCCTCATTTACGGGCGGCTTAAATTCTCCGCACCCTGCGAGCGCGAAGAGCATAAGACATGCAATTAACAAAGCTACTAATTTTTTCATTGCCGCCGCCTTTTTTATTTGACTTTGCGGAACAGACTGACAACGTCTTCCCACTTGAGTTTTCTAACGATGATATCCACCGCAAACAGCGCTACCGCCGCCGCGAGCAGCGGAACGGTAAGGCTTACCGTATACGTACCCACTTCGCTTTCGTCGTTTTTCAGCGAAAGTTTCCCGTCTAAACTGACCGTGCCGTTCGTGCCGACCATGCGGTTGAGCACGCCCGCGTCGTAAACCGCAAAACTGTCGTACTCCGCCGTAAACGAGCTGTGCGCATTGCACTTCACCGCGTAATCGTACTGACCGTAGCGGTAGCGAACGGTAATTTCGTATTTTCCGCGCTGGGGCATGGCGAACGTGTAATAATATCCCGTCGCCGCAAGCGTCAGGCGATTTTCGATCTTCTGCCCGTCGGGCATTGTCACTTCCACTTCGACTTCCGCGTCGATGCGCACGGTTGCGGGAACGACTTCCAAATTGACGTATCCGCCGTCCTCGTCCGTTTTTACGGTGAACGGACAGGAAACCTCTTCCTGCGGAACGTTGGTGGCAAGCACGTTCGCAAAGAACGTATCGCGCTGTTCCTGCGTCCAGCCGCGGCTCGTCCAGGCGCCCATATCGCTCGTAAACGACGCCACTCTGCCGCTGCCTAACGTGCGGTAAGCATAAATGGGAACCTTCACGTCGCCGCCCTCTTTTTCATAGACGGCATTGAGCACCGTCGTGGCAAGCGGAACGGCTTTGTTGCACACGAAACCCGATACGTAGCTGTTTGCGGTGAAGTCCACCCCGTCGAGCACGCCGTCGCGCACGCGGTTGACTTCCACGAACGCGTTTTCCTCGACGATCGTTTCGGCAAGATCGTTTTCGATTTCGCCGAACGCAATATCGAGCTGTTCGTCCTTGATCATTTCGTAATGCTTGCCGCCGCCGTGCGCGGAAGAAGCGATGCTCTGCAAAAGCTCTTTCGCCTTGGTTGCCGCCGCGCCCGAATCGCCCAAACGCCCGATGTCGATTACCGAAGTATAAATGCCGTTTGCGCGCAGCTCGTCGACGAGCGCAAGCGGACCTTCGTAACCCGAACCCGCAATGTTGAGATCGAGTCCGTCGCTGATGAGCATGACCTGTTTTTCGCTGAAATCGAGATCGTAAAGATCGCGCACCGTTTCAAACCCGAGCTTGATATCCGTGCCGTGCTCGAACCACTGCGCGTCGATCGCCGCTTTCAACTCGGCTTTTTTGGCGGCGTCGCCCACTTTCGTATGGCGCTGGATATAACCGCGGTTGCCGTTGAAAAAGATAATCGCTACTTCGTCCTCTTCGTTCAGATTGTCGACCAACCGTTTTGCCGCCGTCTTGGCGCGGTCGAACTTTCCGCCTTCCGCCATGGAGCTTGACGTATCGATCACGATCGTAAAGAGCTTGGGCTGATCGCTCGCGTTGCCGAAGCGCACGGGCAGCATGCGCGCAAGCACGTCGCATTTGCCTTCCGTATCGTTTTGCAGCGAAGTATCGCCGATCGTGAGCAGACTTTTGCCGAACCGCGATACGACGGTGTTGACGCTTTCCATGAACATTTCGTAACCCGGAATGGCGGATACGTTGACGCCCGACAGGATAATTTCATCGTATTCGCACAGCTCTTCCACCGTGATCGGAACTTTAACCGAGCCGGGAACGTAATAATCTTTGATCTTCGCATCGGGGAACAGACGCGCGATCTCTTCGTAAGCCGAAGTATCGCCCGCAATGAGCAGAACGCTCAAATCGTCGCTGACCGTCTGCGAAAACGTGCGCGTATTGTTAAAGGCGTTCGCGTCCTCGCCTTCGTTCTGCGGACGGACGCTCACTTCGTATTCGTGCGTGCCGACCGCGTCGGTATCGAGGGGCAGCGAAACGCTGTTCGAACCTTTGGAAAGCTTGATCGCGCGTTCTTCGGTCTGCACGCCGTCTTTTTTCAGAGTAATGAAGGCGTCTGCCATTTCGTTGCTCTGCACAATGACGCTTGCCGATTTGGCATGCCCCTTGAACACGGAGCGCGCGACCTGCACGGAAGAGATCTGAATTTCTTTCACGCCCGCCTTGATATTGTTGTCGAGAAAGACCGCGTCGACCTTGATCTTTTCGGCGGCGAGCTTATCCACCGTGCGTTTCAGCGCGTTCGCGTCGTCCATGTACGTCTGCGCGCCGTCCGATATGACGACAATGCGCTTGACGATGCCGTCGCGGAAGAGCGACGCCGTATATTCGAGCGCGGAAATAAGATCGGTTTCGCTGCCGTCCACCTCTGCGCTTTTCACGCTTTTGCGCCGCGCGTTCGCGCCGTCGAGCTGATTGAGAAGCTTGTAATCTTTTCCGAAGCACACGACGCCCATGCGGCTGTTGCGCGGCAGCGCCTTCGCCAATCCCGCGATATAATCGTCGATCTGATCGAGATTGCGGTTGGAAGAATACGAAACGTCCGCCAACACGTACACGTCGGTTTCGGTCAGCGTCGTCACGACGTTGGTCCCCGCCGCCGAAAACGCAAGCAAAAGCGCCATGACGACGTGCATCACGCCCGAAGCGATGTTATGCCCGTTCACGTTGTCGCGCCGTACCGCTAAAAAGAACGGGACGGCGAACAGCACGACGAGCGGTATCGCTAACAAGAGCCAATATGCGTTAACGAAGTTGATACTGCTCATAACAATACACCATCCAGTCCGCAATGATCACCGCGGCAAGAAAAATAAACAGGTACAGAAGATCGGTATACACGCCGTCGCGGTGCGCCTTAACCGCCTCGCCGCCGACGACGTACGCGATCGCCGTCTGCGAGGGCATACGCTCGTCGCCCGCAAGCTCGCAATAGATTTTTGCGGAAGGCTGCTGCGTTGCGCCCGTATTCTGCGTGAACGTGTAAACGCCCACCTCTTTGAGCGTATATTCGACGGCTGTCACGCCGCTGTCGAGAAATTCCTGCTTCCCGCTCGGCGTTTCCACCTTGATGCTCGTCGCGTTTTTCATCACGTTGATCACCGCAACGTCGCCGCAGGTATATTTCGTGCCGTCGATCATGGCGGGGAACGTATACCCGATAAGATTGCGCACGAGGATCACGAGGTTCGCCGACATGGCGAAGTCGCCCTCGCCCAGCCCGAACGCAAACACCGCCTCGCGGTTGCCGTAGTCGTTGGAACCGACGAAGAGGAGCGGATTGCCGTCGTAGGAAAGGAGCGAAGTGAAATCGCGGTCGAAGCCGCACCGCGCATAGCTCTTCACGTACATGTCGTCCGCGACGACGACGTTTTCAAGCAGCTTGCGCACGCGCGTGCTCGACGAAGTGCTGTATACCATTTTCCCCGCCGAAGCAAGCGTTTCGCGGTTGAGCACGGTAAATCCCGCGCGCGGGGTATTATCGGGCGGATTGATGAACCAGACCGCGCCGTCGCGGGGGAGCACTTTGGGGGCGTAACCGTTGAAAATATACAGCCCGTAGCCGCCCTGCTCGTTTTCCTGATTGCGGTATTGTTCGGGATCGACGAGCGTATACTGAATCCCCATCGACGAGAGCGCCGCCTTCAGATAAATTTCGTCCTTGCTGACGATAAGCGTACGGAACGAAACGTCGCCCAACGGCTTATAAAGCACCACCTCGTTATCGAGCGCAAGCGCGTCGGACTGCGCGATGCGCACGCGCAGCGAGGCGAAATCGGTGCTGCCGACGGTGAGCGTAAACGGCGCGCCGACGAGCTGCTCGACTTGGAGCGCAACGCTGCTTGCGGGCGTTTTCTGGTCGTCGCAATAAACTTCCACCGTTAAATTTGCGTTGCTTTCGTAAGAAAACGCCGTGCCCGTCACTTCCGCGCCGCCGTTTTTAATGACGTAATCGACGTCGGCAAGCGCATAATTCTTTTCGCGCGAGGAAAGGTTGACGACGGTGACGTTCTCCGTCACGTCGTACGCCTTGTCGGTATAAAGAAAGATCTTCATGCTCGGCGTTTGGTCGAAATACGCCTGCACGATCTTCAACGCGTCGGCGGGGTCGGTCGCCGTATAACACGGCTCGATCTCGTCGAGCGTTTTCAAGGCAAGCGTTTTATCCTGCGTTTTTTCGCATACGACGGCGGCATAGTCGCCCGTATAAACGATCGTATAACTGCTCCCCTCAACCGAGCCTTTGATCTCCTGGCGGATACGGGAAATTCCGTTTTCCAAACGCGTTTTTCCGCCGTCTTCGATGTTCATGCTGCCCGAACCGTCGAGAACGAAGCAATAATCCTCCGCCGCGCCGCGCATCGTGAACACGGGGTGCGCGATCGCAAACGAAATCGCCGTTACGGCAAGTATCTGCAATATCAAGCTGATAATACCCGTGATCTTGTTTACGGGATTTTTGCGCTTTAAGAACCGTTCGCTCAGCGTCCATAGATACGTGGACGCGACGACTTGCTCGGTATACTTGTTTTTGATGATATAAATGAGGATCAGAACGGGAATGGCAAGCAATCCCAAAAAGCCCAAGGGATAAAGAAAACTCACTTGACCACCTCCATGTCCGCAAGACGCTTGAAGAAAATTTCGCCCGTCGGCTCTTCCGCCGAAACGAGCAAGTACCCGCCCCCGCGCGAAAGGCAGAAATCGCGGATACGCCCCGTCGCGTATTCGAGCGCCATTTTATACGCCTTTATGATCTCGCGCGTGATGTTCTTGCGATACGTTTTGCCGATGTCCTCGCAGTCGAAATAATGCAGCTTTCCGCGCGCCTTGGGGTTGGTTTCCTCTTTGGAAAGCACCTGCACGCACAGAATGTCGCGCCGTTTGGACGCGAGCAAATCGATCGCGCTTTCGTAATCGTTATCGGTGAGAAAATCGGAGATGATGACCGAAAGCCCGTCGCCGTAGCCCACTCCGGTCGGTAAAACCGCCTCGCCGATAAAGCTGTCGCCGTCGAATACGATGTCGTTGAGCGCGCCGATCTTAGCCAAATACGCCTCTTTGCCGAGCATGCCCGAGATCACCTCTTCGCACGCCTTGCCGCGGATCACGTAAATCGAAACCTTGTCCATTTCGCATACGGAAAGATAGGCGAACGCCGCGGCAAGCCGCACCGCCTGTTCGTCCTTCTTCCCCTTTCCGAAACCCATGGAACGGCTTGCGTCGATATAAATGCGCGTGTGCATCTGCCGTTCGTCGAGATAAAGTTTGAGAAACAGCTTATCGAACCGCGCGTAGGCGTTCCAATCGATTTTGGTAATATCGTCGCCCGCGATATAATCACGGTAATCGGCAAATTCGCACGAGGAACCGAAAATTTTACTCTGATGGTTTCCGCCGAACAGCCCCGCGACGTTATTTTTGACGAGGATCTGCAACCGTTCGAGCTGCGAGAGAAACTCCTCGTTGATCACAAGGTTCTTCATAGAAAAATATTATTTCTCCTCGGTTTTGACCGCCGCGTGCTTTTTGCCGCCCACTTCCTTTACGAGCTGGGCGATCACGTCGTCAACGGAAAGACGGTCGTTCACCGCATTGTAATTGATCTTGATTCTGTGGCGCAGAACGGGGCATGCCAGCGCGTCGATATCGGCATACGATACGTTCAGATTGCCGTTCATGAGCGCGCGCACCTTTGCGCAGGTGATGATCGCCTGCGCCGCGCGGGGCGACGCGCCGTATTTGATATATTTCGCCGCCGTCGACGAAGGGTTCTCCGTTTCGGGGTGGGTCGCCGCGATCAGATTGACGGCGTACGAAAGCACGTCGGCAATCACGGGCACTTTTTTCGCCGTTTCGCGCATTTCGAGCACCGTTTTGCCGTCGATCACCGCTTCGGCGTTTTCGTCGAGCGTGATCTGCGTCATGTTTACGATGTCGGCAAGCTCCTGCACCGAAGGGAATTTCATGACAAGCTTGAACATGAAACGGTCCATCTGCGCTTCGGGCAGCGGATAAGTGCCGTCCTGCTCGATGGGGTTCTCGGTCGCAAGCACGAAGAAAGGTTCTTCGAGGCGGTAGGTTTCGCCGCCCACCGTGACTTTATGCTCCTGCATGACCTCGAGCATTGCCGACTGCGTTTTGGGCGTGGCGCGGTTGATTTCGTCCGCAAGCACCAAATTGGCAAAGATCGGACCGCGGCGGAACACCGCGTTGAGCTTCCCCTTTTCGTCTTTTTCGATGACGTTCGTACCCGTCACGTCCGAAGGCATAAGGTCGGGCGTGAACTGAATACGCGAAAAGGGCAGCTCGAGCACTCTGCCGAGCGAACGCACCAAACGCGTTTTTCCGACGCCGGGGACGCCTTCCAGCAAAACGTTGCCGCCCGCAATGATCGCAATGATCACGTTGTCGACGATATCCGTCTGACCGACGACGTCCTTTGCGAGTTCGTCTCTGATTTTACCGATCGAAGCGCTGAATTTTTTTACTTTCTCTGCATTTTCCATAATTCCACCTGCTTTATTTATTCGCATTCTGCTGTGCAATGTTCGTCAGAATGTCGAGATATTCGTTGATGATTTCGGCAAGTTCGTCCGAGATCGCGCCGCTCTTGATATATTCCGATATCTTTTTATCGTACTCGTTTATGATCTGCATATACGGCAGATATTTTTCCTGCGGCGGATAATAAATAGTATCCTTGCTGCCGCCGAGGAACTCCTCGTCGCCTTCGCCGCCGCCCGATTCGTCGGTATTGCCGCCGTTGCTGCCCGAAGAGCCGCCGCTCTGCACGCCGTCGGGCAGCGCGAGCGCGGGAAGCTCGACGTCGAAGATATCCGCAAGCGTTGCGCGCACGTATTCGTCCGTCATGGTATTGTACGACTGCATCGAAAGCGGCGCGGACGCGTCTTTTACGAACTGCGCGAACGCATTTTCGGTTTCCCCGAGCAAGAATTCCACCGTGTAGCCGTTTCCGACCTTTTCCGCCACGACCCCGAGCGAACGCTCCAACTGCGAAAATGCGGCGTATAAGCCGTCCGTTTCCGCAAAGCCCGCCGAGCGGTAGGGCGCGATTTCGCCGATCAGTTCGGTGAGATTGGTTTTCAGCGCGTCGCCGTCGAACTCTTCCCACCCTTCCGTCAGCTTCGCCGTAGTCTTTTCGAGCGCGGCGGGAATGCCCGTTTCCGATTTATCGTACTTGCGCCCGACCGACTCGAAATCGGTCAAACGAATGCCGTCGCTTCTGTAATAATACGCCGCGTTGAGCACACCGACGGCGAACGTTTTGATACGTTCTGTAGACGCCATTTTGCCGCAGAGCGCGGGCGCGGAATTGGACGCCGCGACCATGCCGTCGATCATGGCAACCGACGCCGTGACCGATTCGCGCATGGCGGACTGCGTTTCGTCGTCGTTAAGTCCGCTAAGCAGATTTTCGAGCACGACGGTGATTCCGCCCTTCAACTCCTCTTCGAGCCGCGATTCTTTGACCTCGCGTATGAGCTGCGTCATGCGCACGATCTGCGCTTCCGTGGGATCGTAAGGCGGATCGACGGGAGCCGCGCCCGCGCGCGAGGGAACGATCGCGCCCGTTAAGAACATGGCAAGCGACAGCACGGGGACGATCGCCAAGCGGATCGCCTGCGACGCGCGTATTTTTTTGGGACGCAGCGTTCCGAGCGTTTCGTTCGTGCGTTCGCGCTGCAAAACGACGATCGCCTCGTCGCTTTCGCGAAACTCCACCATCGTCTGCACCTTTTCGCCGAGACCGTACCCTTCGTCGAGCTTTTTGGCAAGCTTTTTATCCTTCGGGCGGACGAGCAGAAAGAGCAACGCGCCCGCGCCCGCGGAAAGCAAAACAATGCCGCATGCCGCCGCAATCCAATAAAATCCGAGCTTGACGGCGGTAAGCTTGCAGGCAAGCAGCAGCGCGCCCGTGCACAAAAGCGCAAAGCAAACCGCAAAAACCGCGCTTGCGACGATCGCCGCCGTCAAGTGCTTTCTTTTTATTTTTAAGAAGTTTTCGCTCATCGCTCCCTCCCCGAAAAAAAGCCTATTCCGCCTTTATACTATAACTTCCATTTATAATACACTCTTTACGCTTCTTTGTCAAACAATAAAAGGCTCAAACAGAACTATTTTATTTGCTTATAGATGGTATAAGTAAAGCTAATCCTTTGAAGGCTAATTTCACGTAATTTTCATTGCATTTTTTTATGAATTATGCTAAACTTTATTATGTACGATTACGGATATAATAATGTAAACGGTTCGGTAACGTATAAACAACATCGGAGGCGAAACATGAAAAAAGCAGTAACCGTCGTCCTTTCCGTGCTGTGCGCGATCTTCCTCGCGCTCGGGCTTGCGGCTTGCGGCAAAGGAAAAGGCGACACGTACGAAATCACCGTGAAATCGGTCGGCGGCACGCCCTTGTACGACGTGGTCGTCAGTCTTTACGACGGTAATAACGAGGTCGCAAGCACGCGCACCGATCAGAAAGGCGTCGCGCGGCTGACGGCGAAAGCGGGAGCATACGTGATCACGCTCGACGAATTGCCCGCAGGCTACCGCTTGCCCACCACGGCTTACAGAACGGATCCCGAAAAGCGCCAACAGGAAATTTTCCTCAATTCCGGCATCATCGAACGCGATCCGCCTAAGGGCAAGGTTTACAAAGTGGGCGACGTTATGTACGATTTTTCCGTTACCACCTCGACGGGGAAAGAGTTCCGCCTTTCCGACGCGTTCAAAGACGGAAAAACGCTCGTGCTCATCAACCTCTGGGCGACCTGGTGCGGTCCCTGCAAATCGGAGTTCCCCTCGCTTGCGAATTCGTATTCCAGATATAACGGCGAGAAACAGGTCGAAGTCATCGCGCTCAGCAGCTACGATTCAAACCCCGAGATCAATAATTTCATCGCGGAGTTTGATGGCGAGATTCCGTTTGAAATGGCGTACGATAGCTTGAAGCTTTCTTCCATGTTCAAAACGTCCGGCGTTCCCGTTTCCATTTTCGTAGACCGTTACGGCGTCTGCGCGGAAATTCACCAGGGTTCGCTCCCCAAAGAGGGCGATTGGGACGCGCGCTTTGCAAAATACACCGATCCCAATTACTCGCAGAACTTTAAGCCGGATACCGATAATCCCGACGAAATCGAACTTATCAAGCCCTATTACAAGATGCCCGAGTCGGCGCTGTTGGAAGAAGCGGCGAACGGAATGAATTCGGACGGAACGAGATTTAACGGAACTTACCGCGCCGTGACCGAAAAAGACGATTCGCAGTACGAATACTATTGGCCTTGGCTTACGGCACGCGACGAAAACGGCACGTATATCTACTCTTCCAACAAAGCCATTCAAACTTACTCGTATTCGGGCGTGTTCCTCGACTTCCACATGTCGAAGAACCAGGCGCTTACGTTCGATTTATCCATCAGCACCGAAACGGGCTGCGATTACTTCAACGTGATCGGCGACGGTTTGAACATTTATAAGAACTCGGGCATTCAAAACGAAACGGTATACACGTTCGTTGCCAACGAGGACGGCGATTATACCCTGCTCTTCAACTACTCCACCGATTTTGCCAACGAGGACGGCGCGGTGTACACCGACGACGTAATCATCCGCAATATCCGTTTGATCGACAAGAGCGAAATTCCAGGCACCGTTACGGTAGACAGCCGTTACCACTGCTCGACGAATCCCGTTTACGCAGGCGACGGCACGCAGACGGGTTGGAAAAATTACGTGAAAGTCGGACTCAATCCCGTGGACGGCTATTACCACCTGCTCGATCAAAACAACCAGCCCAACGGTCCGTTCGTGCTTGCCGACCTTCACTCGAACTACACGCATTTCAGCAACATGTCGGTGGCGAGCTACGTCGGCGCAGGCACGTCGGTAACGGGTTTGAGCGACGCCGATACCGCAACCTTACAACGTTATCTCGGCTACGCGTCCCTTTCGGATATTAAAAACTATACGCCCGTCACCGAAGAATTGAAAGACGTTCTCGTTAAGTTCTGCCAAAATCTTTCGGGCGACGCGACGCACAGCAACGAAAACGAATGGCTCGAGCTTTGCTCGTACTATGTGCGCTACGGCAAAGGCGACGACGTGTTCGGCTCGACCGATCCCCTGAAACACGATCCCATTAAGGGTTGCGCCCCCTTCTGCTCCGTAAAACTTAAAGAAACGACGGGCATTCCCGAAGAAAATTACAAAGACGATTACAACCAAATCGACATTACGAGAATCTATATGCCGCGCGGTATCTATGCGGAATTCACGCCCGACCAAACGGGATTGTTCCGGTTCCGCAGCTACGGCAAAAACGCCAAAGGCGAAGAGCTTGACACGATGTGTTATATCACCGACGAAAACGGCGAAGAACTTACGTTGAAATCGGATGAAATGGCAAGCTCGGGCACCGATCATTTCACGGTCTATTTGAACCTCGAAGCAGGAAAGTGCTACTTCGTCCGCTGCGATTTCTATACCGCAGGCGAATTGGGAACGTTCTACCTCGGCATCGAACACATCACCGAAGATTCCGACGAAGCGGAAAACGGCGTGGTGAAAGTGGAACGCCGCATGGGATACGGCGTCTATACCTTCGACCTCGACATCTACGAGGCGACGGGCGGGCAGGTCATGTACAATACTCCCGAATACCTTCCCGACAACTACGGACAGGATGCCGACGGCAACTGGGCGGCAAACATCAACGTTCCCGGACGCAGACAAAGCAAAATTTATCTCGATCTAATGAACGAAGGCTGGTTCCCCGCAATTGAAAAAGTGTTCTATCCCGCAACAAACGCCGCAGGTAAACCCGTCACGCTTAGTTATATGACGCGCGACCGCAACGGCGAACCCATTTATAAACGCGACGCCAACGGCAACATTGTTTATGAAAAGGACGATAAAAACAACGACGTTCCCGTATACGCGCAAACGTTTAAGCTTGACTTCGATTTTACCGAGCGCAACGACGGCATCGATTACAGCGAGGACTTGAACCATCTTTGGGAGCTGACGGGCGAGCGCATTACCAACTATAATGCCTATATGTTGGAGCTTGTCGATAACGCACGTAAAACGGGCAACCCGCTCGTGGAAGTGACCGAAGAGCTAAGCTATATCCTCAACATGTTCGTTCACCGCCTCACCTCTTACCGCACGCCCGACATTCAGCTGACCGACAGCAACGGCAACGTCGTCGGAGATTGGGCAAAAGGCGTCTTTGTCGACTCGATGGCAACTTCTAAGAATCCCGCGCGCGAATGGATCCTCTTCTGCGTGTACTTCGATTACTACACCGTATAACGGACGGACAGACGTATTAACGCCCTGTCGGAAGCGACGGGCTGAAAAGCCCGTCGTTTTCCTTCCAGAAAGAATAATCAAAACAACAAAACAAAAACTAATTTTATCGGAGGTTTTATCATGAAAAAATTTTTTAGCAAACTGGCGGCTGTGCTCTGCGCGGCTATGCTGCTTGTCGCGGTCGGCGTGTTCGCGGGCTGCGGCGCGAAAGAGCCCACTACTTTCACCATCACCGTAAAAACGCCCGACGGCAGTTACGACAGCGCCCTTTCCGAAGTCCTCAGCATCGGAATCTGCGAAGGCGACGAAGGCTCTTGCCGTATGTTCGAGCTTGACGAAAACGGCGTGTGCACGATCAAAGAAAGCGAACTGAATCCCGAGTACAAAGGCGAATACGTCGTGAAAATTTTAGGAAACGGGGAAGATCTGATCTACAACACCTATAACGACGATCACGCCAGCCACCCCATTTCCAAAGAGAACAACAGCATTACGATCACGCTTACGCTGAAAAATTCTTAACCGTAGGACAATACCATGAAGAAATTCAAAAAGGCAGCCGTGTTCCTTACCGCGCTGTTTGCGCTCACTCTCTCCGCAGGCGTGTTGGCTGCGTGCGGAAAGGAAGGCGAAAAGCCGAATAAAGAAGCTTATTATAACGTAACCGTCCTTTGCGAAGAGCAGCCCGTTTCGGGCGCGGAAGTTACCTTTCAGAACACGGAGAACGAAGAGAACGCGCCGCAGTCGTTCCGCACGGGTGATGACGGCGTGGCGCATGCGGATATCCCGCGCGCGGAATACCTCGTCACCGTGACGGACGGCATTCCCGAAGGATTCGGCATGGCGGAGCAAGACGGCTATTATACCGCCAACGAAGGCAGAAACTTCACGATCGAGCTTGTGCCCGCCGTGAAAGAAGATACCGTTTCGTACACCGTGAGCATCGTTGCGCCCGAGGGCAGCAACGCCGCCGTATCGAACCGCCAGATCATTTACGCCGAAAGCATTTCGGGCGATCAACGCATCATCGGCACAACGCAGGCGGACGGAACGGCGCAGGTCGACGTACCTAAAACGGGATATCTGTTCGTCAATCCCCCCACGGGCTACAATTACGACAGAGATTATACGGGCAATTCGCAGCGGCAAAGCCCTTACAAAATCAACCGTAACGGCGGCTCGATGACCTTCCGTCTGCTGCGAGAAAACAATCTTCGGTTTGAAAACGCCATGACGGACGAAGAGAAAAACACGTTTGCCAATACGATCGGCTCCACGGTTTTCCGCGAAGCGGCGTTGGGCACGGACAGCAAACCGGGGCGCGCGGGCTACGAATTTTCCGTAACGCTCAAAGCGGGCGAAACGCAGTTTTTCACCATGCGCGCGGCGATAAACGACAATTATACGCTGTTTACGAACAAACCCGACGACTGCACGCTCAAACTGCTCAACTCCTCGTACGACGTTACGAACGGCGAAGCGTTTACCGCGCCGAAATCGCTCGGCGTAACCCTTACCTGCACGAAAAACGCGAACTTCACGTTCTCGCTTACGGCAGGCGATCGGGAAACGACCATTCGTTACGTTATCCTGCAACCCGAGGACCGCAACGAAACGCGAATCGAAACGACGGGTATTTTCAATCTGACCATCCAGGAAAAAATCCCCGTGCTCATCTCGTTCCGTCCCGCGGAAAGCGGCAAGTATCAGTTCGCCGTGATGACCGAAGGAAACTTCGTCATGCACAATATTTACAGCCGCTATGCCGACAGCCCCACCAATCCGACTCCCCCTTCCTCGGGCGACGATCAAACGATCTCCTACAACGGCATCTTTGAATTCAACATCAAAGACGATACGCTTTACTACAAGGATTCCAAGGGCAATATCGACAAGACCAAACCCACCGACGCCGAATGGCTGCTGCGCATTTTCACCAACGACAATGCGGCGTATCCGCTTCCGATTCAAGTAAAGATCGAACGGATCGGCGACGCGGACGAGGGCAGAAAGTACAATTTCGTCGATGCGGAAGAACCTGCCGCGGGCGAGTTGACGCAGGCGGAAAAACCGAACGGCACGCCCAAAGCGATCGGCGTTTACAAGAGCGCGCCGCGCATCGTAAAAAGCGCGGACGGGAAATACCGCCTGAACGCCGAAAACGGACCGATCGTTTTCGTCAAGCTCCAAGGCAACATTCCCCCTTATTATTCCGACGCGGTGTTTGAATCGCTTGACAGCAGCGGCGTAAGCCCCTACCGCTTCAACGTGACGACGGAAGAGGACATGAAAGACCCTACCGCGCCCTACACGCTGCGCGACTACACCCGCCTTCTGCGCGGCTACAAGTCGTATGACAACGACGGCAATCCGACCGACAAAGACGCGTATAACGAATACTATTTGAAATACGTCAACGCCGACGGCATGTATCCGCTCGACGATACGCTCAAAGAGTTCCTTACCCTCTTCTCCGCATCGGCTTCCGCGTGGATCAGCGGGTTCGGCTCATACACGAACGACAGTCTGTATCTCTTCTCCGCGTATTACTACGACGACGGCACGCCCCTGCCCGAGCCTGTTCCTTCCAAGGGCGACGGCACGCAGGCAAATCCCTACGAGCTTGAAATCGGCTCGTTCTCGGTAAAAGTGACCGCAGGCACGCCCGTGTATCTCAAATACGTTGAGGACGGCATCGTGGAAATCACGGCGGCGGGCGCAACCGTTTCCGCTTCTCCCGTAACGGCGGGCGAAACCGTAACCCTTACCGCCACGGAAAGCAAAACCTATATCGTAACCGTCAACTACGTGCCCGGCACGAACAAAGCCAACCCGATCGCGGTAAGCGACGGCGACGAACTTGAAGAGATCGGAACGGACGGCGTTTGGTATGCGTATACCGCGCAAGAGGACGGCATATACGAAATTGCGTTTTCCTCTTCGTCCGTCAACGTGTTCGGCGAAGACGGCATGAGCGCCGATCTGAGCGGCATGCTGCTCAAAGCGGGTAAAACCGTTCTCTTCCGCCTTACCGCGGAAGAAGGCACGGCAAGCACAAACGTAAACATCGTGAAAAGCGCGGTCAACGCCGTCGTGCCCGATCGGGGCGACGGAACGAAGGCAACGCCTTACGAAATCACGCAAACGGGTCTGTATGCCGCGGTTTATACCGAAGACACCGTTTATTATACGGTCACGGCGAAAGGTCGCTATATCCTCTCTGCCGAGGACGACAACCTGCGCATCGTGTACAACGGCGGAGTTTACGAGAAATACGTTTATCTCAGTATCGAAGTCGATGAGTCGCCCGTTTCCTTCTCGGTTGCATCGCTCGGCGGCGCCGATACGCTTTACTTCACCTTAGCCGATAAACTCGGATACGACGAAGACCACGCGATCGAAATCGTCATGAAAGCGACGGACACGTCGGTGACGGGGCGCGTTTCGATCGAAGGCGTTTACAGCGATCAGCAGCATACTACCGTGGGCGATCTCGTATACCACTCGTTTACCGCTCCCAAAGACGGACTTTATATCGTCACGTTTTCAAACGGAAACGCCATGCTCAACGTGTCCGATCCTTCCATCCGCTACGTGTTCGATTACGCCACAAACGTGTACCGCGTCGTGCTCAATCGGGGCGAGAAATTTGCGTTCTCCCTTTCGAGCAGCGGAAACACCTTCCCCGTAAGCTATGCTTACACCTTTACGTGGAACGAGATGCCTGCCGAGGGATCGAAAGACCTGCCCGAAGAAGCAACGCTCGGAGCCGTTACCCTGAATCTGAAAAAAGGCGAAGAGCATTACTTCGTTATCCAAGACAAAACGGGGTACAGCGTCAATTTCAACGCAGGAAACTTTATCATTTACGATTTAGGCGCAAGCTCGTTTAACGACGATCGGCGTAAAGATGAGTATGTAGTACAGAGCGGCGACACGATCGCGGCATCGGACTTCACGCCGAGAATGCACCTCGTCGTCGTTGCGACGGAAGATTGCTCGGTGCGGATCACCTTCGCATAACGCACGATCACACGAAAAAAGCGTTCGGAACATTCCGAACGCTTTTTTTATTCTCTTTTTTCGACAATCAGGCGCGTTCGAGCCGCGACGCGACCGCGTGCAAAAATTCTTCGGACGAAAGCTTGCGGGGCGTAACGCCCTCGCGGGAAAAGAGCGGAATAAGGTCGCCCGTCATCTCCCCCTCTTCGATCGTCGCCACGCAGGCGGCTTCCAGTCGTTTGGCAAATACGCACAGCTCCGCAATGCCGTCCAACTCGCCGCGCTTGCAAAGCGCGCCCGTCCAGGCAAAGATCGTCGCCACCGAGTTGGTGGAGGTTTCTTCCCCTTTCAGGTACTTGTAGTAATGCCGCGTCACCGTGCCGTGCGCCGCCTCGTATTCGTAATTCCCGTCGGGCGATACGAGCACGGAGCTCATCATCCCGAGCGAGCCGTACGCCGTGGCGACCATATCGCTCATCACGTCGCCGTCGTAATTCTTACACGCCCACAAAATGCCGCCCTCCGAACGCACGATGCGCGCGACGGCGTCGTCGATAAGCGTATATAAATACCACAGTCCGTTCTCTTCAAACGCCTTTTCGTACTGCATAAACACTTCGGCAAAAATCTGCTTAAAGCGCCCGTCGTACTGTTTGGAAATGGTGTCCTTCGTCGCAAAGAGAACGGGCAAATTACAATCGAGCGCATAACGGAAACACGAATGCGCGAACGATGCGATCGAATCGTCGCTGTTGTGCATCGCCTGCGCCACGCCGCCCGAAACGGCGAAATCATGCACGAGCGTCTTTTTGATCACCTTCCCCGCGGCGTCCTCGCGCACGAGATACACCTTCTCGCCCGAAGCGACCTCTTCGTCCACCGCGGAATAAACGTCGCCGTAGGCATGGCGGGCAAGCACGATGGGCTGTTTCCAACCGGGCACGTACGAACGGATGCCCTTGCACAGAATGGGCGCGCGGAACACCGTGCCGTCGAGAATGCGGCGGATCGTGCCGTTGGGACTTTTCCACATTTTTTTAAGGCTGTATTCCTCCATGCGCTGCAAGTTGGGCGTGATCGTGGCGCATTTTACGGCTACACCGTATTTTTTCGCGGCAAGCGCGCTCTCCTTCGTCACCTCGTCGTCGGTCCGATCGCGGTTTTCAAGCCCCAAATCATAATATTCCGTTTTCAGCTCGACGTACGGTTCGATCAAGATTTTTTTGATCTCTTTCCAAAGGATACGGGTCATTTCGTCGCCGTCCATCTCCACGAGCGGCGTTTTCATTTTAATCTTCAAGCGAGCACCTCTTTGTGTTTTCTCGCTCTTATTATATCATTTTTTCAACGCCGTTTGCAACTCTTTGCGCCCGAAAAAACCGCCGTGTTCAAAATCCCCGAGCAAACCGTCGTCTTTTCTTCGCGGCGGGAGCGCATGGCGTCTTCGACAAGCTCGCATAAAAACGCGCGCGCCTGCGTCAGCTTCTCCCCGAACAGATAACAGGCAAGCGAACCGGGCACGGTATTCAGCTCGTTAAAATACACCTCTTTGCCCGAAACGAGAAAATCCGCGCGCACCACGCCGCGCACGCCGAACGCGCCGTAAAGCTTGCGCACGCAATCCTTGATTTTTTCCGCCGTCTTTTTGTCTAAATCGGCAGGCAGCGCGCTGCGCCGTTCGCCGCCGCCCTCGTATTTTTCGGAAAAGGTTAAAATATCGCCGTCCGAAAAGACTTCTTCGCATTCGGAAACGATGATCGCGCCGTCTTTCCGATACGCGGCGCAGTTGATATCGCGCTTATCGGGCAGATAGCGTTCGGCTAAAACGGTATCGTCTAAACGGTAAGCGTATTCCAACGCTTTTTCAAGCTCCTCTTCGGTCTGCGCGATTTTGATGCCGATGCTCGAACCGAGCCGCGCGGGCTTTACGATCAAAGGAAATCCGACCGCCGCCGCGCCTTCCGTTCCCTCGCCTTCATGCAGCGCGGCGGAAGGCAAAACGGGAATATGCAGCCCTTCCGCTGCGATTTTCGAGAGCGTTTTATCCATAAACACCGCCGAAACTTCCGTATCGGGCGAAGCGCTTACGATGGAATGATAGCGCAGCAACGCCGAAAGCGTGCCGTCCTCGCCCATGCCGCCGTGACAGCAGTTGAGGGCGCAGTCGATCTGCGCAACCGTCTTTTTGGGTTTGCCCGCGCGCACGAGCCGCCCCGTCTGAAATTCGACGGCGTGCTTGCGCTGCGGCGCGTATGTACGGAAATAATCCACGCGCATCATCTCGGGCGAAGTGTAAAAAAGACGATCTTCCCCGAAGTAAACGGGTACGACGCGGTATCCCGCTCCCTTTAAGAGATTGGCGGCGAACGTGCCCGTGATGATCGAAATTTCGCGCTCGTTCGATTTTCCGCCGAAAAATACAGCGATTGTTTTCATAAAAAAAATACCCCGCAAAAGAATTTTTCATCTTTTGTGAGGTACAACGAATTTTTCTTACGCCTATACTGTCATTCCGAGCTGGTCGAGGAATCCCAAAAAGATGTTTCGACTTCGCTCAACATGACGGGAAACCGATCCGTTCCGCTCAACATGACAGAAAACCGATCCGTTCCGCTCAACATGAAGACGGCTTAATCATTCGCTCAAAACGACAGGACTTTTCAGAATTTAATAAATATCGGGCAGATCGTTAAGGAACAGCACGCAGTCGCCCGCTTGCAGATGCTCCGCCAGATACTCCTGCGCCTTCGCAAGCATGGGCACGGTTACAAGCCTGTTTTCGTCGCCTCCTGACGCCATGTAGCCGTCGCGCACCGCCCGCACGAGCGTTTCGCCGACGAGCACCACGTTCAAGCCTGCAAGCTCTTCTCCGAGCTTTGCGTTGGCTTGCTCTTCCATTTCGCCAAGCTCTACCAACCCCGGAGTGACGACGTACTTTCCGCCTTCAAACAGACGCAGCACTTCGAGCGCGCACCGCGCGCCCTCGACGTTGGAGTTATACGCGTCGTCGAGCACGGTTACGCCGTTCGCGCCCTCGATCCGCTGCAAACGGTGCTCTACTGGCACGATCCTCTCGATCCCCCCCGCGATCTCGCCCACGCTCATGCCGAGCGAAAAACAGAGCGCGGCGGCAAGTGCGATATCCTCGGCGCAGTGTCTGCCCAACAGCTTGGTTTTAACGGGCACGGCGACGCTGCCGATCCGCAGATCGAACGACGTGCCGTCGGGGCGCAGCACGATATTCTCGGCGGCGAAATCCCTTCCGCACAGCAGCACGCCCTCGCCGTCCTTCATGCCTTCGGCGCTTTCGCCGAGGACGATATGCGAACAAGCTTGCGCCAACACGCCTTTTTCGCGGCGGATATTTTCAAGCGATCCGAACGTTTCGAGGTGCTGCGCGCACACACCCGTTACCACGCCGTGCGAAGGACGCACCATTTCGCACAGTTCCCGAATGTCGCCCGTATACCGCGCGCCCATTTCGGCAAGAAAGATTTCGCAGTCCAACCCCTTTTCGTTTACCGTGCGCGCAATGCCGAGCGGCGTATTGTACGACGCAGGCGTGGCGATCACCGAAAAGCGTTCCGAAAGAATGGTCGCGGCAAAGTTTTTCACGCTCGTTTTGCCGAAGCTGCCCGTAATGCCCACTTTAATGCAAGCGCTTTGCGCGAGTGCTTTTTGCGCTTTTTTCACAAAATATCTGCCGCGCGGAAGCTCGTAAACGTTGCAGATCGCACCCGCAAGCACGAGCGTAAGCGGCGCGAGCAGGGGCACGAGCGCAAGCGGCACGAACCGCAGCAAATACAGCCATTTGAGGTCCGCCCATGCGGCGAGCGCGCACATTCCGAAACAAAGCCCCGTGCCGAGGGCGGCGTTCAAGAGAAACTCGCAAACGGCAAGGCGGATCAAGCGGGGCGTTACCGCCGTCTTTACTTTAAGCGCATACTTTTCTTCGGTGAGATAATACAGCAAAAACAGGAAGAAAAACGGCGCAAGCGCAACGAGATTCGCCCCCCTGTATCCGAGAAAGGAAAAACAAACGTTGAAGAGCGCGACGAGCAGAACGAGCGAAAGCCCCAAAAGCTCCGCGCGCTGGCGCGTAATGTTGCCGCGGCGGAAGTACCACTTCAAAAACGCGCCGCCCTTATAGTGCTCCTGCTGCATCACGCCGAGCAGCCGTTTGAACACGGCGAACGAAAAACAGCCGACGAAGATTCCGCCCGCAACAAGACTTAACGCGAGCGGCGCCGAAAACGATACGTTCAGCAGCGATAATAAAGTCATTTGAAAAACTCCTCTGCCGCCAAATTAAAGGCAAGCGGGTCGTCGAGATGCGCAAAATGTCCGCAGCCGTCCATGATGTAAAGCGAACTGTTCTGCACGCACGCCGTATAGATACGCGCCGACGATACGGGCGTCTGCGTATCGTTCGCGCCGTTTACGAAGAGGACGGGGCGGGCGATTTTGCATGCGTCCGCGCGCAGGTCTTCGTTGACGATTTTTTTATAGCTTTCGCGCATGACGGGCGAAAGGGTGCGGTACTCCTCGCTGCCGAAATGTTTTTGGGCGTACTTCGGCGCGATTCTCTTCATGATCTGATACGTTTTCACGCGCACGCGGTATTGGAGCGTCCGTTTCGGAACGATCCCCGCGCAGCCGCACAGAACGGCGCGGTCGAACACGTTTCCGCGCGAAAGACACTTCACAGCCACCCTTCCGCCGAAGGAATGGGCGATAACGTGCGGGTATTCCACGCCGACTTCTCTCAGCCAATTTAAGAGCCAATCGGCGTAATCGCCCACCGAATAGGGTTGCGTCAGTTCGCCGCCTTCGCCGAACCCCGGAAAGTCGGGCGCGGTCACGCGGTAATAACGCGAAAAATATTCGATTTGCGGATAAAAGCTCTCCTTACTCGAAAGATAACCGTGTAAAAACACAAGGTCTTTGCCCTTGCCGCAACGGATATAATTCAATCCTTCCACTCCTTGACCATGACGAGCGCGTCCTCGCCGTCGGGATAATAGCGCGAACGGGCATACAGTCCCCGAAACCCGCGTTTCAGATAAAGCAGCATTGCCGCACGGTTGGAAACGCGCACTTCGAGAAACACCCTCTGCACGCCCCGCCGCCGCGCTTCTTCCGTAAGATCGTCGAGGATCTTTCCGCCCCGTCCGCAGCGCCGATACATTTCCGCCGTTGCGATGAGCTGAATTTCCGCCTCGTCCCCCACGACGCTCATGCCGCCGTACGCCGCGAGCGCGCCGTCCTCTTCCAACAGCGAACCGAAAAATTTACCGCCGAGGAAGGACTCCGCCAGCATGCGCTGCGACCAGCATTCGGTCGGAAAACATTCCTTTTCCAACGCGGCGATCGCGCTCAGATCCTCGTACGTCCAGGCTCTTCCGTTCATCGCTTTTCCTCCGCCGAAGATTTACGCAGATACAGCGCGCGCAGCTCTTGCGCGTCGCCTGCCGCCGCGGCATGCGTGCGCGCGGCTTGCATCAGCCCGACGCCGATCTCGACGATACGGCTTTCTACGGCAAGCGGTTTCGCCGATAAAAAACGGTATCCCTCGTCGCGGTAGGCATCGAGTTCGCGCTCCGCCAAAAAACAGGGCTGCTCCGCCGCGCCGTTTCGGGAAGCGCGGGCGTAATAATTCCCGTGCCCCGCATCGACCAAACACAAAATCCGTTCCGTTTCAGCGTATGCGAGCAAATCGAAAGAGGTGAGCGCAAGCGCTTTTTTCCCGAGCGCGAAACAAAGCCCCTTCGCCGTTGCAATGCCGATCCGGATGCCCGTAAACGATCCCGGTCCCGTAACGCATGCGATAAAGTCGGCGTCCTGCGCCGCCAAACCTGTTTCGCGCAAGACTCCGTCTACGGCGTCCATTAAACACACGCTCGTCACGCCCTCGACTGCCCGCCGCGCTTCTTTTTCTTCGTTTACCGCCGCGACGCACGCCGTGCCGCCGCTCGTATCGATCGCAAGAAATTTCAAAAACGTATCTCCCGCGCGGTTTCGCCGCGCTTGATAATTTCTACCGTTTTACAATCGTCGGGCAGCAATCTTGCGATATGCTCGCTCCATTCCACCAAACATATTTTGCCGAGATCGAAATAATCGGCAAAACCCAAAGAAAACGCCTGTTCTTCGCTTTCGACGCGGTAACAGTCGAAGTGGAAGAGCCTACCCTCGTAATCGTTGATATAAGCGTACGTGGGGCTTGTGACCTCGCAGCTTATCCCCAACCCCTTTGCGATACCCTTGGCGATATGCGTTTTTCCCGCGCCCATTTCGCCATGAAGCAACACCGTATCGCCCTGCGCCAGCGTTTTGGCGTAGTCCTTTGCCCAACGATAGGTTTCCTCTTCCGATCCTGATAAAAAAACTGCCATACGCGGTTATTATACCGCATACGGCAGAATTTTGCAAATAAATTTTCAGCCGCGCCAAAAGAAATAGTGCAGAAGCGCAAACAGAATCATCAGCACGATCAAAACAACGCAAACGCAAAGCGTAATGATAAATTGTTTTTTGTTTTCCGTTTCCGCGTTCTGTCCTTTAGGCGTCAGTTTTTCGGCGATGCGGTTGATTGCCCTCGATATATGCTTATAAACGAGCAACGTTGCCGTGCTTGCGATCAAACAGCGCATCACGTTAAAAGGCAGCACCGAAACCCAGAGATAAAAATCGTAAAACGTTTCCCTCGTGCAGGAAGGAAACAACGGTTTCATCAATCCGACGATGGCGTCCCAATTTCCCTTGAACAACAGCTTCACGTAAAACGGCACAAGCACAAGCCAATTCGTCAAGATTGAAACCGCCACCGAACACGCCGTTCCGATTGCCAGCCCTGCCAACGCGCCCTTAAACGTCCGCTTTTTCCGATAAAGCAAACCCGCAGGCAGAAGAAAGGCAAGCCCGATCAAAAAATCGGCAAGTTCTCCCACGAAAACCGTGCTCGTCGATTTGAACACGAGTTTAATGAGAATTTTCACGACGAGAATGATCGTGCCCGAAAGCGGACCGAGCGCAAACGTTCCGATGAGCGCGGGAATATCCGAAAAATTGAGTTCGAGCCAAACGGGAAACGCGGCGGAGATCGGAAATCCGAATATGTACAGCACGCCCGAGAGAGCGCCGAACAAAGCAATGATCGCAATGCGCGTTGCGCTGAAAAAGTTCTTTTTTTCCATAAAAATACCTCGAAAAAGATTTTATTTCGGATATTCTCTGAAAAAAAGCCCCGCAAAAAAAGCGGGGCGAACATTCGCACGTTTTTCTTTTTCCGTCCGGACTATACCGTCGGTACGGGAATTTCACCCGTTCGGGGGCATGACGCCCTTCGCAGACTATACTGCCGGTGGAGAATTGCACTCCGCCCCAAAGAATATTCGATTGCCTTTATTTTATCATGGTGCAAAGAGACTGTCAACAAAATAAGCCTGTCCCGTGCCGTAAGATTGTAAGAAAATTATATTTTTGGGCGTTTTCCATTGATTTTCGCTGTTAAAAGTGATAAAATAATGCCGTTGAACTTTTTTCGTCGGTACGTCGCATCGGTTTACGGGAGGAAAAAGGCGTAATGAAACGTAAAAAAACATTATTATACGGCATTTATGCCGCCGTGGTTTTGATTGTGCTCGGCGCGATCATCGGGATTTATTCGGTTATCATCAACCGGATCGTCGAAACGACAACGCTCGACAACATCGAAGAACTTGCTACGCACGACAAAAACACGATCAGCATGTTCGTCAATTATAGCTGGAAGAATCTGCAACGCGTCGGCTCGCGCCTCAACCGTTCGGCAAACACGCTCGACACGCCCAACAAAGTAAACGAATTTCTTTACATCGAAACGTTAGAAACGCCGTTCGACGAAATTTATCTTCTCAACGAAAACGGCTCTTATTACGACGGCATCGCTTATCAGGATATCGAAACCGCCGAAACGAACGAATCTTTTTATCATTTTCTCCCCTTATTTCAAAAAAACAATACCTCGATCCTCGAATACGACGTTCTACCCCCCCCCATGGATGAACAGGGCGGCGTGCTGATTTACGGCTTCCGCTTCGGCGATACGATGAACGCCCCTACGTTCTGCGGCGAAAAAACGCTTGCGATCATCGGCATCAGCGCGCGTTCCTCGCTGAAAAACGGGCTTGTTATCGACAGTTTCGCCGATAAAGACGGCAAGAACCGCGGTCACAGCGCAATCATTGACGACAAAGGCGATTATATCGTAAATGTACAGAATGCCGAAAACACGGTTGCCGACAATGTATTTTCGCTTATCGGACAGTGCGACAAAACCGACTTATCCGCCGAACAGCTGAAAGAAACCATGCATAAACAATCGACGTTTTCGTTTTACACGACCTACGAGGGCGTGCGGCAGCTGCATTACTGCGTCCCCTTCGGCGATAATATCGATTGGTACTTTCTGCTCTCCGTCGACGACGTTGCGCTCGCCGAACAGACGAACAGCTTTGTCGTGCTCATTTTCGTCGCGCTGCTCATTACCGCCGTCGTGCTTGTCGGCACGGCGTTCTTCGTCGCGTTCGCGCAACAGAGAACGCACAAGGCGATCGCGCAGGAAAAGGCGCAAAGCGAATTCCTTTCCAACATGAGCCACGAGATCCGCACGCCCCTCAACGGCATCGTGGGGCTAAATCATCTTATCACGAACGCGCTCGACGATCCCGAAAAAACCGATCAGATCAAGGAATGGCTGCACAAATCGCGCAGCACGGCGAATTATCTGCTCTCTCTGATTAACGACATTCTCGATATTTCCAAACTGCGCGCAGGAAAAACGGAGATCATACACGAACCCCTTTTGCTCGAGTCGGCGCTCAACGCCATTCATTCCATGCAGTACGACAATATCAAAAACCGCGGCATCGAATACATTACCGACGTCGATCTGAGCGTCCCTTGCATTTTGGGCGACGAAACGCACCTCAAACAAATCCTGATGAACCTTGTCGGAAACGCCGCTAAATTTACGCCCCGCGGCGGTTATATCAAAGTCATGGCGCGGCAAATCAAAACCGACGATCGACACGTTACCACCTTTCTTTCCTGCGAGGATTCGGGCTGCGGCATCAGCAAGGATTTTCAAGCGAAGATCTTCGACGTATTCACGCAGGACCGCAACACGAGCAAACATTCGATTAAAGGCACGGGATTGGGTCTTTCCATCAGCAAACTGCTCATCGAGGCGATGGGCGGCACAATCACGGTGGAAAGCGAATTGGGCAAAGGCAGCACGTTCACGATTACCCTTCCCGCGCAGATATCGGATATTCCAGAATATCTGAAAGAAAACGGCGAAGCCTACGCCGAAGAAGCCGCGCAGGCGAACGACAGTAAACGAAAGCTGCCCAAAATTCTCATCGCGGAAGACAACGAATTAAACGCCGAAATTTTGCTTGTAATCTTGGAAGAAGCAGGTTTTGAAACGGCTCACGCCGAGGACGGCGGCGCGGCGGTCGCGCTCTTCGAACAGTCGGAAGTCGGCGAATACGGCGCGGTGCTTATGGACATGCAGATGCCCGTTATGGACGGCTGCGCCGCCGCGCAGAAGATCCGTTCTCTCCCCCGTCCCGATGCGAAAACCATTCCGATTTTTGCCTGCACGGCAAACAGTTTCAAAGAAGACAGAGAACGGGCGTATGCGAGCGGCATGAACGACTTTCTCACCAAACCGATCGACATTAAAATTCTGTTGCAAAAAATGGAGAACCTCGGCAGCGCAAACGAAAACGAACCGCCGCAGGGCTAACGCATTTTGCCCGCAAAATCGGTTATTATCTTTTATGAGAAAATTCGGAAATTAAAGTAAAAACGCTTGACAGGTTTTGTATTCTTGCCTATAATAGAACATGCTTTTATTGAGGTGTAGCGCAGTTTGGCAGCCTGCTTGATTAGGGGTGAGCGTTGCGTTCTGCACACCGCGCCTGCGGCGCGTGTGCGCAATGCGAACTGAACGATTGCACATAGATTCGTGCAATCGGCTGACCGAGACGGTGTTTCCCTTGCACCGTCGAGAAAAAGAGGTCGCAGACCGATCGACAATTAAAAACAGTAACATTGAGGTGTAGCGCAGTTTGGTAGCGCGCTTGGTTAGGG
>CAJUGP010000028.1:0-19008 GCA_910586365.1 uncultured Christensenella sp.
AACAGAGAAAAACTTCTTAGCCAAGTGTAATATTTAACTCCATTTTTTTGATAACCAACAATGGAAAACTGATCATAATAATAGTATGCATTCGTTGTAGACGCATAGGTATAACTATCCCCCTTGGGCATAGTTCCTTCTTTCACAATAATTTTGTTTTCTAGAGTTTCACCATAACGCCCAAGCCTATCAACTTGATAAATTATCTCATCATAGTCGATATCCGTTTCAATGGAAAAACATAATTGTTGACGATTACATTCTATTACCTTTGGCTCAAATCCTCCACCAACATAATTGACAGAGCGTTCTTTTATTTTGAATGAATAATTTAAATCAATAGTTGTTTGCACATCTTGTCCTAAAATTGAATCAAAGTATGTATAGTCTAGTGATTTTACGTTAAATAATGTGTTGGAATCAGACATATGTTGTAGCCATATAATGATTTCAATTTCTTTGGGATTCTCACCTGCCCTGCTTATCATGTAGGCATTCCTTTCGGGGTCATTCTGCGGAGCAACCGTTAAAGCACCCAATTTATAAATGTCTATCGCCTTATACCCTTTAGGAGTGTCATGAAACGCTAACATTAGTCTGGCATAACGGTAAGACCGAGCTATACATTGCTGTTCTTCTTCGTATTTTACAAAACCAATTAGTCTATCATAACCATTGGTAATGGGAGTATCCCAAGCATAATAATTATCGTCTAAATATTTAATTGTTACGGCTTTTGAAGTGACACAACCACTAAACGGAAATAGACAAATGAATCCAAGTAGCACCGAAATAATAAATGTTGTTAGCTTTTTCATTTGAAATCTCTCCATATTGAACTCTTGTGTGTATTATATCATAACATTGTATATAAATCAAGGTTAAAATGCGTTTATTGTAGTGTGTGCAATTTATTTCAACCCAAAAATAAATCCGAACCAATCATAAATAATTATGATTGAGTTCGGACTATTTTAATTTGGCTACACATTGTAGAGCCTAATTGAATGAAAAAGGAACGAGTCAGTTCAACTCGTTCCTACTTGGCTGCACGACTTGGACGTTAATTGAACTATTACAAATTCAAATTACGCTTTCAATAACGGAGCAAGTAAACAAAAGGCGCTTTCAACTTCTTGTGTGCCTGTATTTTCATCACCTCTGTCAATATACCCTATTACTTTTTCAGATTGATTAAAAACAGGTCCACCACTTGCTCCAATCAAAAACTGATGATCGACAATGTATAATTCCTGACCGCATAATGTTTTTTTGGATCTAACTTTGATCTCTCTTAATATATCTATAGATCTTCCGGGAGCATAGTTGGGATATCCTATTGAAACATAACTTTCTTCTCCGATATTGGGTTTCTCGTCAGCTCCAGCCATTTCATATCCCTCCGTGGAGGAAAAACCAACGATGTTTAATATCAATAAATCCTCTCTCCAAAAACATTGTTTTACTGTTACAAAATAGTTTTTTTCTTTATTGAAAAATTCAACTAAATCAGGGCAACCATCTGAGATTTTCGCCATTTAATGTTATAGATTACATAAATGAAGTAATTAATTTATTCCCCCAATTTACCTTTTATATTATCCATAGATGCCGCTAAAACATGGTCCACTTTAGAAATAAAATCCTTGGATATATTTATAAACAGATCGACATCATTTTCCGTTATGCTCGGAGTTGCGTCCTCATGTATAATTTCATTACGCATACGAACAATTTTATTTATTGTGTTAGGAATAGAATATGATGTCAAAGTAGATACCATTCCAAAAATTCCTTCTTCAGTTTTAAAATCCTCCATTTCCTTGATGATATTTGGAAATCCGATTTTTTTATAACTGTCTTCAAAAGCAGTTGTTCCGTTATTGGAAATTGATACGGTAAAATCCTCTTTTTCTAATTTGGTTAAACTGTATTTTGAATCCCAAATCAAAGAAAAAACTTTTCACCGCTCAACAAATCTTGGAGTTCTAATATATTTTTCGAGTCCTACATCAGATATGTTTTGAATTTCATTTCTAATAATTTCAATCAAAAATTTTTCAGGAATATCTTTTTTCGATAAGTTTAAATCAAGTAAGAAATCAATATATTCTTTCGTGCTATCTTTAACAAATTTTTCAATTTTAGCGCACAAGAGTAATATAATTACTTTGTAATAAATTTTTGTGTCACCTTCTGGCCCGACTTCTTGCGCTGTCCGATTTAGAAATTCTACTTCATCGATACTCGCATCAAAATCCTTTTTGGCCTGCATCATTCATTATTTCTCCTAAACGTAATCTAAAAATTCTGTTGCGTAAATTTAATACTTCTGTATTCCCTGTCGCTTTATCTATTGCTTTTACAAACTCGTCTGTTTGTAACAACTCTGCCAACAACTGCCTGATTTTCAATTTAGATGTCAACAAATCATCTTCCGAATAATCCTCAAAAGACATCATAATGCATTCATATAGCGCAGCATTGGGCTTCGTCGTTTTATCATTCTTTTTAAACGCTTTATCACCGAACACAAGATATGCTTTTTTAATTTGTTGCTCAAATTTAATCTTTATATCCTCTAAAATATCATCATCGGCATTTTGATATTTTTTCATATAAGAATTTATTAAGTTTTTTATTCGCCCATCATAATTACGAATTTCATTTGTGTCTCGGTCGAAGTTTTCCGAAACAGCCAAATATCTTAAAACCAGTTCGTTAGTAATCATCCGATCCGTATTATAAGAAAATATCTTCCGCAAATAATGATTATTTTTTGCAATATCTTTTACCATATCATTCAATTTTCCATGAAACATACAGTTTCTTAATTCCTGTTCATTCAGCTTCACTGCCCCCGTATTTAAACGTGTAAAAATATCAAATTGAATATTCGGATCAGAATCGTTTTGCAAAACAATAATTCTCAACTCTCCTCTATCTAACTTTTTTTGAATATTATCTTCTAATGTCGCATATTTACTTCCATTTAATTCGGTTAATGTTTCTAAGCCGACCAATTTAAACTCATTCTTATAAAAACGACATAAAGAAAATAACCTTTGAAGTCCGTCAACAATAACCCACCGATTATCAGTATCTTCAGCCGCATATATAACGGGAATGGGAATGTTCAGTAAAATAGATTCAACCAATCTAGATGCTCTAATATTATTCCACACATAATTGCGTTGATAATCGGGATCTAAAATAATCATACCTCCATTGATATCATTAACTAAATCTTTTACCATTCGATCATAAGGTTTAATAAATAATTTTCTTTGCATTTTTTCCGTTGAATTTTCCATAACTTCTCCTAATTTATATGATTTTTGTTTTTAATGCGCCTACATATAACATTGCGAACCAAATAACCAATCAAGCGCATTAATCCTACGAATGCCACTATAATCAGCTTCGGGATCGTCGTCCAGTGATAAAATATATTTGGGATAATTATCATTTATTTTTTGCAGAGACGCAAGCTCCCGAAATAATGTTTTTTCATCGCGTACCGAAGCCGCTACCTGAAAATATGTTACACCATTCTCATCCATTGCCACAAAATCCACTTCCAAATCTTCAACTTTTCCCACAAAAACGTCGTATCCGCGACGCAACAATTCCAAATAAATTACATTCTCCAAGATACGTCCTACGTCTGCTGCTCTTCTCCCAAGCAAAGCATATCTCAAACCGATATCTACCGCATAATACTTTTCCAAAGTTTTCAGATGTTGTTTACCTTTTACGTTATAACGGCGCGCTTTATAGAGTATAAAACTCTCCGTCAATGCACTCATATACTTTTCAACCGTCTTTACATCGATCTTTCTTCCGTCAGAAGTCATTGCATCGGAAATTTTTTTTGTCGATAATGGATTACCTATATTATCGAATACAAAACGGGTAACGCTTTCCAACATCATAGTATCCGAAATTTTTTTACGTGCCGTTATATCTTTAACAACCACGGTATTATAAATTCCTTCCAAGTACATCTTGATTTCTTTCGGACGATTTTGCAATTCTAACGCATACGGGAATGAACTACTTTCAAGATATTCCCGATACCTTTTACTCAATCCTCCTTCGCTCCCCACAGCGAAGATGTATTCCCGAAAAGAAAGCGGCAACATCGATATTTCCACATATCTGCCTGATAGCACGGTTGCTATTTCACTTGAAAGCATATTGGCGTTGGAACCCGTAATATAAATATCCACGCCTTGCTTAATGTATAAGCTATCTACCACTTGCGGGAAATTCTCTACATGCTGAATTTCATCGAGAAAAATATAGCTCCTCTCGCTCTCGGCAATTCTATTTTTCAAGTAAGCATATAATTTGGGAGCATCACGTAATTCGATAAAATCGTAATCCTCAAAATTGACAGATATAATCTGATATTCTTCCACTCCCTGTTCTATTAAATAATTCTGATATAACTCCATAAGTGTAGACTTGCCGCAACGACGTACACCCGTAATCACTTTTATCAACTGTTTGTCTCGGAACGCAATCAATTTTTCTAAATACTCTTTTCTTTGAATTAGCATAGAAACCTCTCGTTGAAACCATTATATCCTAAAAAATAAAAAATGTCAATACTTTTTGGAACAAATTCCAAAAAGTATTTCATGGACTGAATAACATACATTGACCCTTTTATCTTAAAAAATTATCTGCTATAATAGAAAAACTAAAACAACGGAGGCATATTTATATGTCAAAGCAAGTAACCAAAGAGCAAAAACGTGAAACGCTACCTGAACGGCGAAGCGGTTGCCAGCAACGCAAGGGAAACACAAATCCCGAGAAGCACCCTTTATCAATGGATTCTGAAAGCTCGTATCAATCCTTCAAAAAAGATGCAAATCAGAGATTTTTCCAGACTCAAAATGCAATATGAACGATCGCAACGCATTGTCCAGATTCTACAAACGCTCCTTGTTCCGCATCATCACCTCTACAGGAAAAACTTGAAGCTATTGTTTTAATGTCGAAAGAATACAATGTCAATATTCTTTGCGAAGCTCTGAAAGTAGCCAAAGGCACTTTTTACAATCACATTCTTCGCAACAAGCGTGAAAACACCGTATATGCAAAACGAAAAGCTGAATTAAAACAGATTATCGAAGAAATCTTCCATAAAAGTCGCGAAACATATGGCTCCACAAAATTACCGCCATCTTAAAAGACCGCGGTTATGCCACATCCGAAAAAACAGTTGCAGATATCATGTACGAGAATGGTTGGTTTAGCATTCGATCGAGTGTCAAAACACTATATTTGCAACAGCAAAAACGCCGTGAAAATCTTATCAATCGACAGTTTTCAACTTCTCGCCTCAACGAAGTCTGGGTTAGCGACGTTACATACTTTCATTTTCACAATAAAACCTATTATATTTGCGCCGTTTTAGACTTGTATTCCAGAAAGGCAATTGCCTACCGCATTTCCTTAAAGAACAGCACACAACTTACAAAAGGTACTTTCAAGTTTGCATATCAAGCCGAAAAACCGCAACGAGGTTTGATTTTTCATTCCGATAATGGTAGCAACTACATATCAAAAAACTTTACTGCATATTTACGACAATACGGGAGTGTGCAGTCCTATTCAAAAAAGAAAACTCCATACGATAATTCTGTTTGCGAATCGTTTTTCGGTAGTATGAAACAAGAAGAATTATACCGCTCGAATTATCGTTCTGAAAAAGAGATGTATCTTTCTGTTGCAAAGTATATTGCAAGATAAAACGGTGAACGACCGCACTCATTTTTAAGATATATGATGCCGATAAAATTTGAGGAACTGTATTACAGATATCACCCGAATGAAACTGTACAAGCGGGTTCAGATTCGACAGATTTTTAGTTTTTAGCTCCATTTTTAACTGACTCGGGATCTCTTGTCTATTTTTCATCATCTGCGAAAAAATACAAAAAAGCACCAAATTAAGGCAATTTTACCTCAAAATCAGCGCTAAATTCTACTTTCGTAAAAAAATAGGGTATCAGTTTGAACACGCTTTGAGTTAAAAACATTTTTATTCATTATATCGCATTTTTACTCCATTTTGAAAATAACTGCCTGCCAACTAAAATTTACCAATCAATAATTTCCACGTTTAATAAATTATTTTTAGCGATAAAGGATTTTATCATATTCGCATCTCTTCCATTCTTCCCGCCGAATCTATAGAATGTCCATTTTTTATCTTTGAAAAGAGGAATCAATATTTTATCATAGTACAACGTATCAGAGCCATTAAGTGTGTGTCCCATAATAACAATTTCATTAGGAGTTTTTCCATTTAAAAAATTACTTAAGATGGGAACATTTTTATCTAAGTTTTTAGTGGATTTTTGAATAAATTCACATAGTACAAAAATTGCTGGAAATATAAAAAGCTGGGACAAAAAAACTTTTTCATATTTATCATATAGTTCTGTCTCTATTTTACTTGCTGATAAACCAACTGCTCCAAACTGTATTTCTTTTCTTATCGATATATTATCCTTAATTTTTTCGATATTTTGTAAACGTCCATGTATGTACAAAATATTACTTTGATCTATAGCATAGATTTTTGATAGAGTATCAGTATAGTTAAAACAGATAAAATAATCTTCTGCTGACAGATTTAAATCTTTCTTCACTTGATAGTTAATTTGATTCAACCACTGTACAAAACATCTCCCTGTAAAATCTTTGACAAAATAAGTCGCCTTTTCAAGCTCTATATCCATATTAAGCCAAGTCCCAAGATGAGTTTCGGTACCATCAGGATAACCTTCCTTAATACAATTTTCCATTAATGATCTATAATCAATAGCCAAAGCTCTTTCTATATCACTCCATGGACTATCTAAAATATCCAAATAAGGAAATTTTTCATAATCAATTACCATTTGTGGATATGTATTTGATAAGAACTCGCGATAATGGTTATATGAAGTTTTAAGATTATGATGACAATCAAATCCATTACCAACTATATATAGTTTCATAAGTTTAACAATCTTTGTGATTTATCTTTAATTTTTAGATTCTGTTATATTGCCCTCTACTTTTTGATTATTTTACCATAATGTACTTGAAATTTCAAGCACTAACAAAATTTACTATTAAATTATCTCCGATTTTTTTCCTTTCGTTTGGGGCTATCGTAGCACAGGGTTCGCGGAAGTAAACGGCTCCGAAAACATTGCTTTGGCTTTGCAACCGAACTTTATATTCAATTTAACACCGAGCTTTTCAGTTCGCTGTTTTTTCTTTTTATGCAATCTTTTCGTCCGCTCGTTGACTTCCGGTTGTTGCCATATAGCTTCAAAATCATCAACTCCCTTCTGTGCCTTGTTGTCCCTGCCGAAAGGCAAAATAAAAAAATCGGAGGTAACAAAGATGCAAAAAGTGATTTACAGCGTTTCCAAAGTAAATCGAGACAAAAAGTTGAAGGGAGTAGGTTATCTGGTTGAAGGCAACCTGTTGATCCCTGCAGCATCAAGCAAAGGAAATCCGTACATACGGATATTTGAGGACGTTACTAAGCAATGCCGCGCTTCCGTAACAAAACCTGACGAATACAAAGGGTACGTTACGCTTGCATTCGAGAACGTCAACATCTTCAACAAAGAGAAAGATCGTTACGAACTATTGGACTATGTAGAAACAACCTACTATGTATGGTTCAAGCTGCTCAAGTGAGGTAACGGTATGCAATTGGTTAAAGAAATTAAACGAGAATTTAAGGTATTGAGAGAAATTATCTCTCCCGAAAACGTACAGGTGATGGCGGAGCTTATCACGATCAAGCAGACGAAATGTCTGATCGGTTACATAGGCGAAAATGCCATAACGGCACATGAAAAGGTTTACATTGATGCTATGCACATGACTGATGAGGGGTATGTTATGAGCGATTATTATGATCTCGTTCAAGACGTAGCTCTTTTCTTATGCGAACACTTCGATAAATATTTAGACGATTATCTCTACACGTCCAAGAAAGGAAAAGCGGTAACAATCAAAACGGAATGTTACTACCTTATCAAGCGGGAATTATATAAACGGTACTACGTTAATGCAAACAATGTTTCGCTTGAAATGTTCCATTATATGAACGATCGGAAAAACTATTATTCGGACGAAGAGATAGAAGCGAGCTATGACAGAGTAGATAAAATAATATCGCTCATGAATTTAGGCGAAAAACATCTTATCGTCTTAAACGGCAGATTGAACGGCGACACCTATGCACAGATTGCCGCGATTCTGCACTGTACCACCGGCGGCGTTCAAGGGTTCAGGCTCGTAATGAAAAAACGTTATATCAAGGTTATGCGAAATCATGCGCACGAGCTGTATGATATAACGGAAATATAACGGAATTCACAGAAAAACTTATATTGTCTCAAATCGAAAAGGCACGACCCCGTGCCTTTTTTCATGTTGTTGCTTTGACATTTTTTATAAAATCAAATCTTATTTCGTATATAGAATGTATTTTTTCCGTTTCCGTGCCGTTCTATCTCGCCTTGCTCAGTCAGCTTTTTCAGCGCGTTCTCTATCGTGGCTTTTCCGATACTCGGACACAATTCCATCAAATCAGATTTCGTAAACTTCCCGATTTTTTGCATGATTGCGCATCGAACCGTTTCTAAACCGCTTTGCTTTTCACTGACAATATCCACACGTTGCTCGAAATCCCTATATGCCGACAATACGATTCCAAGCAAATATTTGATAAACGGCGTAGGATTGTTTTTTCCTTCATGCCATAAGCTACTGCTTTCCTGCAACGCATCATAGTAGAGAGCCTTGTTTTTCTCAATTTTACTTTCTATACTGATATAATTGCCGACTACATATCCGCCTCGATATAGCAACAACGTCGTTAAAAGTCTGCTCATTCTGCCGTTGCCATCGTTAAACGGATGAATACAGAGAAAATCCGTAATAAAGACGGGAATCAGGATCAACGGATCAACAACGCAGGCGTCGATTGCTCGGTTATAGTTTTCGCAAATTGCGTCAACCGCATCGGGCGTTTCAAACGGTTCAAGCGGCATAAAACGCACGAACGAAGTGCCGTCAGCACGCTGTTCGGAAATATAGTTTTGCGTATTCTTAAACCGCCCGCCGATCGACTTGTCCGAATATCGGTATAAATCCCTATGCAACTGTAAAATGTACGATGCTCTGATCGGGATATACTCAAAGTTTTCGTGTATTGTATTCAGCACGTCACGATAACCGAGGATCTCTTTTTCATCGCGTGTACGAGGAGTCGTTTTTTCCAAACAAAGCTGTTTGATTCGGGCATTCGTCGTAACGATCCCTTCGATTTTATTCGACGCTTCTGTACTTTGAATTTTAGCGATTTCCACCAATCTGTCAAGTTCGGCGGGTTTCCGTTTCAGATACAGCTCCTGCCGTCCCTTGTATTCGTGGATTTGAGCAATAAGCCCCAATATTTCGCTATCCCATTTGCAATCACCGAGTTTCGTATAGTCAAAAATACGCATTCCCCTATCCCCTATTTTTATTCGCCTAATTTTAACACTTATTAGGCGAATAGTCAAACGTTTATGCGTATCACGTTTTAACTTTTTGCAAATACAAAAGCAACCGCTTGTTGAGAATTTGAACGTACTTTTCGGTAACGCCCCATTCTACCGCCAACGCCTTTTGCGTGCAACCCCTTTCATACAATCCACGGTATGCCCGCCTAACGGGCTTCGGCGCGTCTTGCACCGCACGGGAATAACTCTCCATAAGCCGCGCAATATCGTTCGGCACTAAAATCTCCGCACCGTTTCCCGCCGAAAAAAGCGCAAAATGATATTCCCGAATCATCTTCAATTCGTCCCGAATTTCTTGTAAAGTTTTCATGATTTTTTCCTCCTGATTTTTATAAAAAGTTGGGGTATTGACACTTGCGCGTGCGCTCTCAACTGAATCAACCGCTTAAAATACGAAATCAAGGCGCAGACGGGCGGGGCTTCGCCGCTAATCCGCTTGCGAAGCGCCCGCGGAGACCGTCGCGCGGTATCTTGATTTTACACCGTATTTTGACAGCCTTTCCCTTTCAGTTTGCTTTGCGCATCTGCTTGATCACGTCTTTGCTCACCGCGCCCAGATATTCCCCTTCGTCCCAACAGCCGAAGTCGTCAAAAAGCAACAGCTTCTTATCCTCTATCCCCGTTGTCATCACTACGTCGTCCTCTATGATATCCGATATGAAATATTGCGGCATTCCTCGGCTGTACACGATCTTCTCGCCCGTCTTTTCGATATACTTCATCAGATACTTCATAGCATCGCCCAAGCAAGCCTCATCTTCTATCTTCTCGAAGTCCGAACGCCCGAATCTCTGATTGAAATACGTATTCTGCGTCGTTTCTTGCATCCGATTGTTTTTCAAGCTGTAATCCCGTTGCTGAAACAGTATCCCCGGCATAGTCCCTTCGGGGATAAAGAACAAGCCGTGGAAGTGTAGCCGTTGCTTTTCGGGCGAGCGTTCCCATACGCCGACGTACTTCCACCCCTTACGGCTGCTCAACAGCTTCAAACAGTTTTTCAGCTTGCTTCGGAACGTCTCCTCCGTGTGGATTTCCGAATTGTAGGTAAACGTCACAAAGTAGTTGAAGTCCTGTAAGTTTACTTTCCGCGTCAACCGTATGCGCCGTGCGATTAAATTTCTCTGCTTCCGTTCAAGGTTGCTGTCCACAAAGTGTTTTACTGCGCTGTCGTTCTTAAAATACGGACGGAGCACTTCAATCAGCTTTTCCCGCCGTTCCCGCTTTTTCAAGAATAAATACTCTTGATACAGCTCGTTGAATAATTCTTTTTTCGTCATACGCCGCTCGTTCGGTTGCAAGATATTTGCGGGCTGTTCCTGTTCTTCCTTTTTCGGCATCTCCCCCGTAACCGCTATTTTTTCAAGCGGTAATAGCGCATCGTCAACAGGCGGTGCGCTTTCCTTTTCGGGGACTGTTTCGTCGGAAGGTTCGGCGGGCGGCTTTACCGTGATAACTTCCTCTTTCTTCTTCGGACGCGGCTTATACGGCTTTTCCGTATGCGGGATTGCGATATAATGACTGCCGTCCGAATACACCTTGCATTCTGGATAAAACCCCTCTACCTTCAACGGAGGCTGCGTGTGGTATTCATTCCTGTATTCATTTTTCATATTAAATGCTTTTGCAGAAATTCATATAAACTCTTATTCAACACCCTGATATACTCACAACTCACGTCCCAATCATACGCCAGTGCCTCCTGCGTATTGTTGTTGATATAAAGCGATATGTAAACGTCATACAGTTTAATCGGCGCTTTTCGTACTGCTTCGTTATATCTCATCGCTTTCTCCACAACATCGTTCCGTCCCACGCTGTTCGCTAATCCGTCAAACATCTTTTGTTTGGAATAATAATAGCGTATATCCCTTAAATCCTGTCTTATTTGCGATATTGAAATCATTTTCTTCTCTCCTTCCTTCTTCTCTTTCCGGGGGCAAATGAATGTATCATAGAAAGCATCGTTTCGTAGTCCTCGCCCTCTAAATGCGGTAATATCCGCTCTGCCAATTCCAACTGCTTGTCCGTAAAAAACTTGCAATCTAACCGGTACCAATCCTCTACATATACTCCGCCACCGCCTATCCCTCCCGAAACAGTGTATATCGGGTAGTGGCATGAGAGTTCTAATATGTCGCTCACGATCGTTCTTCTCGATACGCCGAACTCAAACGCAAGGTTGACTTCCGTATCTTTCCGACGTTCACAAAGCGTTTCGAGAATCGCTCGCCTGCGTTCGTTCGCACGCACCCGATATCACCTCCTTTTTCGTTTTTCTGCCACCATTTTGAATAAGCGTTGCGCAAGTTTATTTCACAGCAGTAAAAATAATTTATAAAAAATCCCCAACAGCGTAGTAAAACGCCGTCGAGGATTCTTTCGAGGTTCTTATCTATGTAATTCTTTGGTGTTTTCCCGTTTCAATCTCCGGCGTTGAAAATCATCCATTCTCTGATATTAAATTATTTTACGGTCTTTTCCACTTCCTCTCGTTTCGGTACGGCAATTTGCGCACCGCGGCGAGTTACCGCAATCCCCGAACATAGCGATGCAAAACGAGCCGAAACTTCCAAATTTTCGCCTTCGGCAAGTTTCACGCACAACCCGCCGCAGAAAGTATCACCCGCACCCGTCGTATCAACCACTTCCCCGACATTGACGGGGGGAATTGCCTGATCCCCGTCTTTTGTGCAAAGAAACGAGCCTTTTTCGCCGAGCGTTACGATAACGGCTTTGGCGCCGCGTTGCAATAAAATGTTACACCCTTCTGAAACGCCATCTTTACCTGTCAACAATTTCAACTCTTTTTGATTGGGAAGAATCAAATCGGAATATGCAACGGCTTCCTCCGCGCCTACATAAGCGGGCGCAGGATTAAATACGGTAAACAGCCCTTTCTCTTTTGCCGTCTTTAACGCATACAAAACGATTGGAAAGGGATTTTCAAGTTGTGTTACGAAAATATCTCCCTCTTTTGCGTCTGAAAGCAATGCAGAAATGTCGGCTTTCCCCACAACTCCGTTCGCGCCTTCACTTAAAATAATGCGGTTATCGCCGTCAATTACCGTAATGATTGCCGTTCCGGTATTTTCCTCTACACGGCGAATACAGGAAGTATCCACGCCGACGCTTTGTAAACTGTTCAAAAGCATATCGCCGAACGCATCTTTTCCGACCGCGCCCGCCATTTTCACGTTTCCGCCGAGTGCGGCGCAAGCATACGCCTGATTCGCACCTTTCCCGCCTGCCGTAATCAGAAAATCGCTCCCTTTGAGCGTTTCACCCTTTTCGGGCATATAGGGCGCGCGAATCGTTAAATCGCAATTCAAACTGCCGAGCAAAAATATTTTTTTCATAGTACACTCCGTTATAAAATTTCACCGTTCGATTGAATAATCTGCCGATAGTATTCAAAGCTGTCTTTGGGAGTACGTTTCAGCGTTTCAAAATCGACGTGAATCAATCCGAACCGCTGACTGTAACCGTTCTGCCACTCGAAATTGTCCATGAGCGACCAATGGAAGTATCCCGCAACGTTTACGCCGTTTTCGTTTGCCGCGCGGCGCAACGCGCTCAAATACGTTTTTATGTATTCCTGACGGTAAGTATCGTGAACTTTGCCGTCCGTAAATACGAAATCGGGGCAGGAAATTCCGTTTTCGGAAATAAAGAGCTTTTTACCGTATTTCTTTTGCAAGAGAATCGGCGCCCAATACAGGACTTCGGGCGTTACTTCCCAGCCCATCTGCGTTTTTTGCGCGCCCGTCGGGAAAGACAATTCCTCGATCTCTCCGTTCTGCGCCCGACGCACGAAACGCCCCTCGTAAATATTCAGCGCAAAGAAATCGATCGGCGTCGAAATGAGTTTCATATCCTCGTCCGTAATTTCAGGGCGCAATTCTTCGGGAAACTCATACCAACCCGCAGGATATTTTCCGAAGAAAATCGGATCTGCATAGCCCGAAGTATTCCAAAGCGGACTGTGAGTATAATAATTGAATGTGCGCTCTAATGCCGCCTCGAAGTCCTCTTTTTTATTTGTAGCGGGTGCAAAAATCGTACCGCAGGAGGCATACCCCACTTCCGCGCCTTTGATTGATTTCAAAACTCTTGCCGCACTTCCATGCGCTCGCAACAAATTATGCAAAGCGGTTCGTTGATTGTGAAGAAATGCTTTACCCGATCGCCATAGAGCTTTTTTACAACCTCTGCATATTCTTGAAACCAATCTTTGATTTCAGGATTGAGAAAACCGCCTTGATTTTGCAACACTTGCGGCAAATCCCAATGATAAAGCGTCATGAACGGTACGATTTCTCTTTTCAGTAAACCGTCGATCATGCGGTTATAAAAATCCGCACCTTTTTCATTGATTTTTCCCGTGCCGTTTGGCATCAGACGCGACCACGAAATAGAAAAGCGGTAGGCGTTACAACCCAACTCTTTTACATAATTCAAATCTTCTTCCAATCGATGATAATGGTCGCACGCGATATCACCGTGCTCGCCGCGCACAACCGCCCCGTCCTTGTGTGAAAACGTATCCCAAATACTGTCCGTTCTGCCGTCCTCACGATGCGCGCCTTCGATCTGATACGAGGCGGTAGCCGTACCCCAATAAAAGTTTTTTCCGAAATTCATAATAACTCCTTTTTGTTTTTTGTAAAATTACCCTCCCTCAAACGGAGGAAGGGTAAAAATAAGGGGGAAAATAATTCGCATTTTTTTAATGCGTTTATGGTAATGTAACTGTCTTTCTGAGGATTCGGTATCCCCAAATATGGTCTACTCCGTTTGTAGCGTTCTGCGGTGCGCCCGTAATGGCAAGATCGAGCTTTTGAGCATCGACAAGCCAACCGTAAGGATCGCGCACAAGTCCGTTATTGTGCCGATTTGGATAAACGGTCTTGATTTCCGGCTGTACCGCGGCAACGTGTTTCCAACTAATTCCGCTCATAGCCCAAACGTTATAAGCATAATTTTTGAACACGTCGCCCAAAACGGCGTCCTTTGAAACGTCGAGAACGCTGACCGTTTCTTCCGTGAGAGCCACAAGACGCTTATTTATTCCGTCGTAAGCGTAATCCCCGTTGGTTATCGTACCGACCATCATGCCCGTCGTGTTTTTAATTCCGTCTACACCGATGCGGGAACAGAATTCCAACTTAATATCGTTCAAATTCGATAAATCGTACCGCGCCGCAACCGTAACCGTTCCCGGCCAATCGGAAGAATCCCCGAACGGGTTGGTTGCCGTAATGCCGTTATCGCTCATCGGACGGATCGCAGAATAGAACATCAGAACTTCGCTCTTTTTATCCACGTTGATCATAGACGCCTGACCGTAACCCCAATGATACCAATGGCTTTCCGTCGCATCGGCAGGAACTTCATATTTGACAACAGGATTGATGTCCTCGCATTTTAACCACGGTCCCTCGGCGGAATGCGCAACGGCAAAACAAATATGATTCATCGTACCGTCGCGCGTGTTTGCGCCCAAATACGCCATTAACCAACCGTACCTCGTACCGTTATACTGAAATTCGCCCTTGATTACATTCGGGTCGCAGTTGGCTTCCCCTTCGTAAGGATCGTTCCGCGCAGGTCCCATCACATACGATTTCGGACTCCAATACCATTTGCCATCCTTTCCCAAAAGTCCCTTACGGAATCCAACGTAGTCAGTGATCTGATTATCACCGAGTTCGTCCATACCCTCGCCGCTCGGAAAAAATCCTTTGGTATAACGGTTGGTGCAATACCAAACATAGCGCGTCGTATCGTCCGTTTGAATAATCGACGGGCAGTAGTTATAAATATTGATTCTTGTATTGGGTTCTACATAGCCGTCTTTTACGCCGTCCTGTGGTTCCCAAAACATATTTTCACCGACTTCCGCCGTATATCCTTCGGGAATATCGACGCCGATTGAATTTTCGGTCGTCGCACCGCAAGCCGCGCAGGAAAACAGCATCAATCCCGACAAAGCGATCAAAGCTAATTTCTTCATGCAAGGTTACTCCTGAAATTATTTTGCGAGATGTCCGCAGGTATCGCAAACGCCATCTTTATCGTCGTCCTTATGCGTTTGGCAATAAGTATGATTGCAGGTCGTGCAAGTGCCCGTTTCCGCGAGGTCGTTCACTTCGTGAGGAATCAGTGCGCCGCAACGATCGCAGAGTCCATCCTCATCGCCTTCATAGTGAAGATTGCAAGCTACGCCTGTTACCTTTTCAACTTTGAAATGTGCCGTCGTTGCGCCAGCCGTAGGAAACCAGGGATCGATTAAGACCTTATTTGCGCCGATTCCGTGAACAGCGTCCCTCCAAGTAGCATCGTTCGCTTTCGTGATAACTTCGGCTTTGCTCATATCAACGACGGAAATCCACTCGCTTGAACCTGCCTTTTGAATTTGGAAATCGCTGAATACAAGGTTGACGTTATCGTAGCTGATCGGCTCGAACGTGAAATAAATGAGTTTCATGTTGTTGAGCTCGACTTTCTTTATCGTTTCAAGGCCGATTTGCGTAGTGTCCGACCAAGCCATAATGCCGTCATTCGCCTCTGCGCCCATCGTATAGTAATCGTCGGTAAACGCTTTTGCATAATCGTATTCGATATAACCGTTAAACGAAGCATCAAGACTGCAATATCTCGACCCGTCGTTTCCGTCACTCGTTGCCGCGCAATCTTTCGGATAGGTAAGCGGCTTATTTGCCGTTACCCCGTCAAGTTTATAGGTTTTAATTCCACCCTCGGTTTTACGCGAAGCACGCGCCCAAGCCGTTTCACCTTGCGCACCCGTTACGTTACTGCCGATATTAACGGCAAATTCGTTCACGTCCACCGTGCAGAAATTACGCACCTGAATACGGAATTTTTCCACGCCCGTCCAATCGGTTACATCTACGCCGATCGCTAAATCGACGATACCGGAAGGTTGATTGGGCGTATTCCAACCCGGTGCTTTTGCAAGCTGTTGAATCTGAATACCACTGAATGCCGATCCCGCTTCGATTTCCTCCGCGAGTTGCGGACCTTTGGGTTCCTCCGGCGTTTTGTCGCCGCACGCAGCCATTCCGACCGCCGCACCTAACACCAACGTCGTGCCTGCAACGAGTGCAAGCCACTTTTTTGCCTTTTTCATAAAACTCCTCCTTAAAAAATAAATAAATAATTTGATTACGGGCTTTGCCCGATAAATCTTTTTTTATCCGAGTATCACATAATCGCGATAATAACTCACGTCGCCGCGCGCGCCGAAAATATCGGTATAGATTTTGCCGCCGAGTTCAAACGTTTCCAGCTCTTTGATCGGAACAGGCTTCCAATCGGGATCGTTAAGCGCCCACCCGTATTGAATGTTGTTTGCCTTCTTTTTCGCCTGATAACCCTCGTTATATTTTTCGTATACCATAACGTGTCCGTTGTTGTCGGCTTGTTTGCAGGCATTGTTGTAAATGGTAAGAACCTCGTCGTAAGATTTCGCTTTGATGAACTGCATCGTCGCGCTTGCCCACAAAGAACCGAGTTTGGAATTCGTCTTTACGATTTCCGTATAGTCGGGACTCAACACGTCAAACAGGTTGCTCGTTACAAAATAGCTCGTGGAATAGGGCGTGAGCGGCATCTTCATGTTAGCGATATAAGCGTCTTTTGCCGTCATTTCCGTCGTCAAATTGATGCTGTCAAGATAGTTCGGGCGGTTGAGCATCGTCCACTCCTGCGCACCGACGGCGAAGTAAGCATCGTTTGCCGCGCCTTTGTCCGCGAGATATTTATCGGTGTAATGTACCTGACCGTCCGCCGTGCAATAATAGGTAACGTCGTCAACCGAGAATATTTCAGCCAAATCGGGATCTTTTACCGCTTTGATTTTGCCCGAAGCATCGGCAACGCCTTCGATTCCGTACCACGCAAGGCGGTTGCCCTCGTCGCTGTACAAATAATCCATAAGTTTAATGACAATATCGGGGCGCTTACAATTTTTGGTAATGCAGGTAAGCGAATAACCCATGCCCGCAATATCGCCGAGCTGCGGCGTTTCGCGGTCGTAATTCGTCATCACGAACGATTCATAGGTTACGGGCTCAACGCCTTCTTCCTGCGGGAATTTTGCCGAGTTCCAATAGCCCGGATATACCTGCGGGCTACCGCAATAGACAAATATCTGTCCGTTTGCAATCATCTGCCCCACGTCGCTATAATCTGCGGCATTGAGCGCATTTTCGGTCAACAGTCCTTCCCGATACAACTGATTCAGGAATTTCAGCACCTGTTTATACTGTTCGGTACGCGCGCCGTCGATATAGTTTCCTTCGTCGTCCTCAAACCGCACGGCGAAATATTGACACAACCAAGCCACGCCCTGTGATACCGAGCCGGGGAAGAACGGATCGAGCACGAACGCATTGTAAGTTTTTTTCTGCACATCGCTCAAAACATTGTCGCGCACCCATTTCATTGCGTTGATGAGTCCGTCGGGCGTAGTAATATCCCAAGTATCCCACAACTGCGCACCCACTTCTTCGCGCGTCGTTTTTCCGCCGAATACGTTGTCGATAACGTGCGCCATATATGCCTGATACCAATCCTCCCGAATCATCATACCGCCGTTCGTTTCGAGCTTCGTTTCGCTGTCCTCCGAGGTGCGGAAATAAGAGGGCAATCCGTAAAGGTTTCCGTCTTTCATGGTGTACACGTTCTGCACGTCAAGCGGAATATCCAAAGAAGGCGCCCAACGCTCCTGTAATCCGTTAATCGGAAATAAATATCCTTGATTGCCAAGCTGCCAGAAGCGTTCGTCCTGTCCGTCGAGCGTGATAACGTCGGGCAGAGTATCGCCGCCGATCATCAGGCTCAATTTATCCGTTCCGCTTGAAAGTGCAGTATCGAAATTAACGGTGATCCCCGTCTTTGCCTTGATTGCTTTCGTTACCTTACTCTTTTCGTTCACGCTCAAAAATGCGTCGGAATACCAATCGATCGTAAGTCCTTCGGGACATTCCGCCTTCCATTTATCCCAAGAGTTTTCGCCTTCCGCCAAAACGGTGTTCGGTTTGTCAGGATACTTATATCCCCCGCCGCCCCCGCAAGCCGTCATGCCGGCTAACGAGAATAACGTCGTAGCGGCAAGCATGGTTGCAACAATTCTTTTTTTCATAACAAAAGTCCTCCTAACATATTTTCTTGTATGTTTTTAATTTTTCTCGGCGGCGTAAGGTGCAACGCCGCGCTCGGGCACGCTTCGCAGGGATTATATCCTGCTCCGCTCAGTTCGCCGCGTGCACACACGCCACAGGCGTGATGTGCAGAATTCGCGGCTTTCTCACCGCCGTAAGGTATGACGGCGGTTCGGGCACGCTTCGCAGGGATTATATCCTGCTCCGCTCAGTTCGCCGCGTGCACA
>CAJUGP010000028.1:19108-29079 GCA_910586365.1 uncultured Christensenella sp.
CACGCCACAGGCGTGATGTGCAGAATTCGCGGCTCACCCTTTTAACGAACCGACATATAAGCCCTTCGTGAAATATTTTTGCAGGAACGGGAACGCGATCAACATGGGGATCGTTCCGATAACCATTGCCGCAAGCGAGATCGTTTCACTCGCCGCCTCGCCCGAAACCGACGAACCGACGCTCGATTGCACGTTTCCTTCCTGAATAATTAACATCAGGATATACTGTAACGTGTAAATGTTGCGGTTAGAAGGCGTGTAGAACATGGTCGTGGTATAATCGTTCCAATGCCCTAAAATGCCCCAAAGCAACACCGTCATGAGAATCGGCATCGATAGCGGAATGATCATCGTGAAATAAATTCGGAACTCACCCGCACCGTCCAAAACTGCCGCCTCATGCAATTCTTCGGGAATCCCTTTAATAAACGAACGAATGAGTATCATGTTGTAAACGCTGTATGCACCCGGAAGAATGTACATGGCGAACGTGTTGAGCATACCGAGCAATTTACAAAGCACATAGAACGGCACAAGTCCGCCGCTGAAAAACATGGTAATCAGTCCGAAGATATTAAAGAACTTCTTAAAATGCAACTCTTTCCGGCTCATGCCGTAGGCAACAATCGAGCAAAGAAAGATATGCAATAAGGGAGCGATCAAACAGCGAATCACCGTCATTAAAAGCCCCTGCCAAATACGGTTATCGGCAAGCACAACTGCGTAATTCGCCAAAGTAAACGTGCGCGGCCAGAAGTAGACGCCGCCTTTGAGATAATCGTACCCTTTGTTGAACGAACCGACAATCACGAACCACATAGGGTAAAGACACAAGAGCGCAAGCACAACGAGAAGCGCAATATTTACATAATCGAACGCGGTGTCGTGTTTTACTTTTTTTCTGCGGCGTTTTTCGGTTTTCTCGATTTTTTGTTTCATCAGAAAATCACCCCGCTTCCGTTTATTTTCTTTGAAATCCAGTTGCTCCCCACCAAGAGTACAAGTCCTACAAGCGATTGGAACAGTCCCACCGCCGAGGCATAGGAATAGAGCATATTGTTGATACCTTCTTTGAGAACGAACGTATTGATAACTTCCGTCTTTTCAAGGTTTGACTGCGTTTGCCACAAGAGCATACTCGCCGCATCGTTGCCCATGATCGAAGAAATGCTCAACACAAGCTGCAACACAAAGAGCGGCATCACGACGGGAAGCGTAACGTACCATATCTTTTGAAAACGATTTGCGCCGTCGATGTCTGCGGCGTCGTAGAGTTCCTCGTTTGTCCCCACGATTGCCGCAAGATACATAATCGAACCCCAGCCCGTTCCCTTAATAATGTCGGATATGATAATCATACCCCAACTGTACTTGGGATCGCCCTTGAAGTTAATGGGATCGGAACCCATTGTCTGAAACAAGTTATTGAGCGGACCCGTCTGCATATCGGTAAGCGAATGAACGAGCCCCACCCATACGACAATACTGATGAAGTTGGGTAAATACGCGAAAAACTGTAAGCCTTTTTTCAGCCTCAAATGCCGCACTTCGTTATACATGATCGCCACGACTACGGGCGCAGGCATGGTGAGCGCAAGTCTTAACAAGTTGAAGCCGAGCGTATTGAGCATAATCGGCACGAAACGGCTGTCAAGAAATATATCGCGGAAGTTATCAAATCCCGCCCACGGCGACGCGAAAATAGCGTCCATCATGTTGAGGTATCCGTCCCCTTTCTTAAACGCAAGCACCGCGCCGACCATTGGCAAATAACTGAACACGAACAAAAAACACGCGCCGATCATTGCCATGATAAACACTTCTACGTTGTTTTTATGCCATTTCTTTCGGGGTTTCTTTTCCCCTTTGGGCTTGGGCGGAGCCGTATTTAACTCCGTTTGCATTGCCTCCTGAATTTCCGTCATAATTTCCTCCTTATCTTTCTTACAGACAACCGCCGTTCAATACCGTTTCATGCGCCCGCACCCAAACATATCTTGAAAGACCGCTGTCCGCCCTGTTCGGTTTCCCCTGCCGAATTTCCGACACGGTATTCTTGCACGCGGTATGAAATCCGCCGCCCGGAATATAGTCGAGCATATAACAGGCGTATGTTTTTCCCGATGCCTCCGCTTTGGAAAAGTTGCTCATAAATCCGTTTAACGCCTTCGTTCGATACCGTTCTTCTTTCGTCAAATACCAATACCAATAATCTGCCTCTGCGCGCCATATCGTCCAAGCATGACCGAAACAAATCGAAGGGCCCGTTCCGTCGCCCTCCCAAAATGTTTCCCACCAACGAAGCGAAGAACAAAAGCAGGGCGCAATCGGCGTTTGCGTTACCCACGGCTCGTGCAAGTCGAGTATTTCTTTTGCCCGTGCAATATACTTTTCTTTCCGCTCGATCTTTGCACAATAATAAAGCAGCGATAATGCGGAGCAGGAAATCGAACCGTCCTCCATTTCCGCTTCCGTCCGATCTGAAACGTAAGCCTCGGTATGAAAGTCTTTTCTGCGGTAAAGATATTCGGCAATTTCTTTTGCCGCCGAGCGGTACTTATCGGCAAGCGCAGAATTCTCATCTTTCAATACCAACGCAGCATCGACAAACGGGATAATCAGGCAACATACCGTTGTATAATCTTCCTTTTCACCGTTCAGAAAATTCGTGTATATCATGCCGTGATCGAAGTGATGTTCCAAAACACAATCGAGCGCGCCCGTAAGATACTTCAAATATTTTTCATCGCCTGTCAGACGATATGCGTCTAAAAGAATGGTAACGCCGAAGAGCTGTTCCTGTATTCTTCCCGATTCAAAGATGGAATAAGGCGGCGTGCCGTTATGCTCTTTATGAAATATCGTGCGGCGCGGAATCGCTTTGTTCTCGTCCTCTTCCGTAATAATGCCGAGCGCGGGAAACAGTTTATCCCAATATTCCTTCTGCTGTCCGTATCGCGCCATATAACGCAGCATTGCCGATTCCCAACATTGATGTTCACACAAATTTTCGTCGGTAAAATTCAAATCCTCCTGCGATACGCTGTCCATTGCCCGTTTGTAGCAAGACACAATATCGTCGTAAGCGTAAAAGACAGCTTCCAACCCCTTCCCGCCGTTCAAATACGGCTCGGCGGACGTCAGCCTGTACTTCCCCGCGCAAACGTTTACAAATCCGTCTTGGGGTTCATACGCCTTTCCGTCGCAGAGCACCTTATCGCAATTCCCGTGAACGGTTAATCTGATTGTTTCTCCGATTTTTGTAAAACTTTTTTCGTAAGTCAGCGCGCAAGTATTCAGCGTTTCGCACAATTTATCCAAGCCCGCTTCAAAATTACCAACCTCAAAGAGATACAGTTCCAATCTGCGGTTACGGCTTCCCGTATGGTACGCCTTGTCGAAATTCGCCAAAAATTCCAATTCGAGGAAAAAGTGTCCGAGGCAGTATTCCGAAGAATAATCGCATTTCCACCCGCCGCAACTTCCTTTGGGGAAAACCATCAAATTCCTGCCGTTCGGATTGGTTAAATAACAATACTTGAACGCATTGTCCTGAGAAGAAAACGGACTGTTCAACAGGTATTGGTTTTGCCAACCGCCCCCGTTTTTCTTTCCCATAAAATTGAAAGGAAACGACAACCCGAACTCCGACAATTCTGCCGACTTCGTAGTTAAAACTACCTTTATCCCGCCTGCGAACTCGGAAATAGAAATTTCGTTGCGCCATACGCTTGCAATATCCCGCTTTATCGAAATATCCTTTTCGATCCCGATAAGGCATTCCGAACGGTGCTTCGCCCTGCGTAATATCGTCGGAAAGAAACGTATAACGAACGTGCAACCGATCGCCGTTTAAGTAACTTTTCAGTTTTTCGGCTGCCCCCATCGCTTATTCCTCTCTTTCGTACCCGGCGGTAGCTCTCATGACTTCCGCTATTTTTTCAATCGTCTTTTGCGAAAACTTTTTGCTCCTGTCGTAATAGTAAAGTCCGTTGCATTCCTGTTGTACGTCGTAGAGCTGCGTATAGCAAGCCGCGCAAATGCGGGGATTGGAATAGAGCACGGAAACGAACCCTTTCAAACGTTCTACGAAGTCCTCTTCCGACGTAACGCCTTCGGTGTTATAACCCCAACCTTCGCCTTCTATGGGCCATTTCAAGCCGCCGTATTCGCTCAAAAAGTAAGGTTGACCGCCGTACTCGCCTTGATTTTCGCAAGGATCGAATACTTTTCCTTCGTCGAACTGCGAAAACCTTTTTGAAAATTCCGTTAAATCCTGTGTGTAATCATGCACGTCCCAATAGTCAGTCATTACATGGAAATTCCAACTCACGTCAATCACAGGACGCCCGTCGAGCCGCTTTGTTTCCAAATAGAGCTGTTTCATAAAATCGTCGCATTGCCGCTTGCCGAGCAGATCCCAATTCTCGTTCATCGGACACCAACCGACAATGCACGGGTGATTCTTGTCGCGTTCCACCGCTTCCGTCCATTCGGGCAGATAATAAAGAAGCGAACTGTCCCGCGTGTAGTCGAATCCCCAACTCGGATATTCCGCCCAAACGAGATATCCTTGTTTATCCGCCTCGTAATAAAATCTGCGCTCGAATACCTTTTGGTGCAACCGCGCGCCGTTGAAACCCATTGCTTTTGAAAGCGCTACGTCCTTTTCATAACAATCCTCGTCCGGTGCGGTATAAAGCCCATCGGGATAATATCCCTGATCGAGAACGAGCCGCTGAAATACGCGCTTCCCGTTGAGTTTTAACCCCTTGCTATCCGTTTCGAGCTTTCTCATACCGAAATACGAACGCACATGATCCTCGCCGTGTTCCGTTTTCACCGTAATATCGAGGTCATACAAAACAGGATTTTCCAAATCCCAATAAGAAAATTTTTCGATATTCAATCGGGCGTACAGCTTTGCCGTTCCGCCCTGCGCGGTAAGCGTTTCTTTCGTAACTTCCGTCCCGTTCAGGCTTGCAATAAGCGTTACTTTTTTTTCGGCGTTGCCCGCCAAATCGAGCGCGATATTGACTTTGCCGTTATCGCAATCGGTTATGATATGAACGTCTTTTACGCGGTTTTCTTCTACGACTTCCGCCCATACGGAAGCCCAAATTCCCGTGCTTCTCTTATAAAAACATCCGTAGGGATAATTGAGCTGTTCCTGCTTCCCGCTCGGTTGATTCAAGTCGCGCGAATCACCGTAACAATGCACCAACAGCTCCCCCTTTCCGTCCTTCAAAAAATCCGTAATGTCGAACGAAAACGGCGTATAACCGCCCTTGTGTTTTCCAACGTGCTTTCCGTTCACAAAAACGTTCGTCGTGTGAAACGCCGCCTCGAAATTGAGCAAAACGCGCTTTCCTGAACTTATGTTAAATTCCAGATTCCTGCGATACCAACAAGCCCCGATATAGTCCGTATATTCGATCCCCGACAACTTACTTTCGGGGCAGAACGGCACGTTGATTTTTAAGGGAAACTCTTTCGGGAAATTATAGGTGATCTTATTTGTGGGATTAAAATGTAAATATTTAACCTCGCAGGTATTTGCGAAATCGAACGCGAAGTCCCACTCTCCGTTCAAACATACCCAATCCTTTCTTACAAGTTCGGGGCGGGGATAATCCTTTCTCATGCACTAACTCTCCAAAATCGGCTCGATATATCCGTTTATCTTTTCGGCTATTCCGATATAATTTTCTTTATTCAGCAAGATTCTCACGTTCCCGCCTTCGCACGCCTGAAACTTGTTCCATTCCCCGAAGGGCGCTTGCCCCGCCATTCCGGCTCGAACGTAGTTTTGAACAAAGCTGCCGCCCATCACATACATGGCGCTTACTTTTTCGCGCACAAGCTCCAAACCGCAAAGCGAAGAAAATTCATCGGAAGCGGAACGAAGCAATCTCGCAATATTCGTGAGCGGTCCGATTGCTATGATTTCGACTTTCCCTTCCGTTTCGCTCAAAAGTTTCCGAATGAGCGCAACCGCTTCCGTTGTTTCGTCGCACTCTTTGTAAGTGTCTTTTATGTACTTTCCGTAATTGTTGATCGAATCGCACGAAAGCGAAGGCAATGCCATTGCACCGATCGGCAATTTTTCACGGTAGTATTCGCAAATGGTACGAATCGTTGCCGTTGCACCCTCGCGGGTAGAACTTGCAGTAACGCCGAGAATTTCACACGCCCCCGATTTCTTATAATTGAGCAATAGAGCCAACGCAACCGCGTCATCGCAATCTACGCCCATATCGGTATCTAATATAAATTTTTTCATGTTCACCTTTTATCGGGAGCTTCCATTCGGCTGTGCCGCACTCCGAAGAATACGGCACACCGATTCCCATATTATTTCTTACGCTTTTTCAAAAATACGACGATTCCGACACTTGCCGCCGCACTTACCACCAAAACGCTGCCGAGCACAATAACGGCGATTGCCCAAGAAGGAAGCCCGCTTTCCGCAGGTATTTCTTCAAAAATCGCAGTGATCGTAATATCGGAAGTCCCCATAGTGAAAGTGTCAAAGTCAAATGTGTTATCATTCAATTTCCAACCGCCGAATGTATAGCCTTCCACGCTCGGATCTTCCGGTTTTTCGACTTTCCCGCCGTATTTGACGACCTGTTGCGTTTTCGTTCCGTTTACGTCGAACGTAACCGTATAACCGTTTCTGGTGTAATAAACATTGACAACCGTATTCCCGTCAGTCGTAATCGTTCCCTGCGTAACCGCCTGTGCGGTAAAGCCTGTATATGCTTTTGCTTCGGCTGCCGTTGCCTCACCCGCATCTCCGACTTTATTTTCCGAATCCGCCGTTTGCTCGTCGTACCCGTCGCCCGCCAAATTCTGCAAAAGATGCTTAACTGTGTACTGATAACCGTATTTGGCAAATACCGATAAGTCGGAGGTAGGAACGATACGATTGTATTCGTCCCCGTAGACGATAGCTCCGTCGTTTTCCGTCCCCAAATACCATCCGCCGAATACCATACCCGCAACATCGCCGATAGGATCTTCGGGCAATTCTACTTCCGAGCCCCATAACCCGTTTTTCGTTGCAAACACCGAAGAACCGTCCAGGAAAGTTACCGTGTACGAATTTCGAGCATATCTGATCTCTACAACCGCCGAACCGTTGCCCACGATATTTTGTTGTGTAATCGTCTGCGCGGTATAGTAATCGTAATTCTTCGCTGTTTCCGCCGTCAGCGTTATATTTTCGGTAGGCATTTCCGCGGGGACGGTATATTCCGTTTCGCCGTTCTTCCATACAAAATCATAACCGACGCGCGCCGTTTCGGGCATAGTGAGCGGCGAGCCCCACTTTTGCGTAATGCTTTGGAACGTTTCCCCTTCCGCCGCGCCGTTTGAAAACGAAATCGTGTATTCCTTTCTTGCATAATAGGTAAGAGGAACGATTCGGACGTTTACTTCGCCTCCGTCGGTTACAGGCGTATATTTTGTCGGAACGGTTGCTCTTTCAAACTCATAAAGATTTTCGTTCGGAATTCCGCTTTCGGGTTTTGTTAATGTATCGAAAGAAGCTCCGTCTGTTTCCACACGATCGATTGCTTTGATGTTATCGTTATCTTCATACGTTACAGTATTGCTGTTTACCGTAATTTCAGGATAACTTCCGTCCGCTTTCTGATACAACCTATACTCTTTGAATTTCGCTTTTGCGTCCGTAACAAGCGTGAATTTTCCTACCGAATAACCGTTTGCATAAGTTTCGGCTTGCGGGTGATACACAAGCGTCAAATTTGCCCCGATGCTGTTCAGATCGAACTTATTGTTGATATTTGGATCCCACATTCTATAAAAAGAAGAAAAAGGAATGACGACAGTGCCTTTCTTTCCCGCAGGAATTTCGTTGCCCTTTTCCAACACAACGTAATCGCCCGTTGCGGTTTTGGAATCCTCGTAAAAGAGAGTTGCTTTTTGATTGTCTGAATACCATTGCTCGCCGTCATCTTTTTCTCTGATTTTTAATTGCAAATCGGTCGGCAACGTGCTTTGGGTATTGTCGATATAATAGCTGATACCGTTATAAGCGGAAATATCTTCGGGCAAAACATTCGCAATCGGAACGTCAAAAAAGTTGTTCACCCCGATTCCGTTATGCAAAGGCATCAGATTCGTTGCTTCGATTTTTGCAATCGACCAATGCACCGCACCATCGCCAACGGTTGCTTCCGTACAATATTTATTTGCGCTATTTAACAAACTCTTATCGTTTACTTGTTCAGACGCAGACGGATCAAAGAGGAGCGAATAACTTCCGTCCTCTTTCACGCCGTACAACGCTCCAATTGCAATATCGGCGTCGAACGTGCGAGAAGGCATCCATACGGTAGCATAGGCAACATTATTAAAATAAGTATTACCTTCCCCCGCGACTTCGGAATTTTCCCAACTCGTAGCGTTTTCATCCTTAGAAATAGCCACCTTCGTTGCGGGGATCGTATACCAAGCATTTCCTTTTGCCGCAAATTGCACACGGCGATTTACAGCTGTTTGCCCAAATTCAGTCCCTAAAAAAGTAGGGCTATAATGCACAATATCCGTACCGTTGTCGCCCCAATCGGGACTACCCCAAATAAAATTGCGTCCTTGTGCTGACTGAAACCCTATAAAACATTCGGTATAGTCTTTTACCGAAGAGGCATAAGCACCGCCCTTTGCTTCAATATTCCACCAAAAACTTGTAAACGAACTCAAATCGGATTGAGTCAGTTGCATAGTCAATATGTAACCGTCCCACCTGTCCCAAGTTTCACTTGCGTCGTAATCAGATACCGTGCTTCTAATATGCAAATAACCCTTCGTCATTTCGGGCGTTTCCAATACGGTATTCTGAACCGTACTCGGCTCGCTGCTATCCGTTTCTTCCGCTTTGACGTATAGAGCATTGCCGCCAACGCAAATCCCTGCAACGACAAACCCGAACCCCAAAGCGACCGCCGCTTTCTTCCACAACTTCTTTTTCATAAAAATACCCCTTATCGCTCCCGTTTATAAAAAGGAATTATTCTACGGGACGCTTATAGGGTAAATCATTTCACAGCCCCTGTCAATATTGATTCTAATATACCTCCGATTTTTGATATGAATGAATAGCTTTTTTGTCTTTTTCGCCTAATTTTTATTGCATTTATTTCAAAATTTGGTATAATGTGGAAGAGGTAAAACATGAACAGCGAATTGAAGTTTTTTACGAGGCAAGAATATAAAGGCGCGTATGCAATTCAACCGCATACACACCCGTGCGATGAGCTCGTTTACTATTTAACGGGAACGGGGACGATAACCGTCAACGGCGAACAATATGAATTCCAACCGCACACGCTTATCTTGACACAAAAAGACGAAATCCACAGCGAACGGGCAAAAGAACCCGTTACCGTTCTATTTCTTGGATTCACGACAGAGCATACTTTTGATAACGGACCGTTTTACAGCGATCCCGAAGATAAAATGTTGCAAACGATCATGGAAATTGAAAGTGAGATGAAACAAAAAAATCAATATTACGAAGCCGTTATCAATTTGCTTACGGAAAAACTCCTCTATCAACTTCAACGCCAAGATCCGAGCAAAAGCACACGAAAAAACGATTTTGCTTATATCTTGAATTATATGCACGCGAACGCCAATCAAAAAATAACCGTTGAACAGATTGCCTATACTCTCGGTTATAACTACGATTACTTCCGTCAGTTATTTATTAAAAACATAAAACAGTCTGCAAAGACTTATCTTATGAGATTAAAACTGAATAACGTAAAAGAGTATTTAATCAACTTTGACTATTCATTAGACGAGATTGCGCAAATCACGGGTTTTTCTTCCACCTCGCACCTATGTCTGGTTTTCAAAAAACAATTTGGTTGCGTGACGGGCGCTTGAACGCGGCGGCGAAGCCGCCGCGCTCGTTTATTCAAGCGCCCGTCACAGTGCCA
>CAJUGP010000029.1 GCA_910586365.1 uncultured Christensenella sp.
CGACACTGTCATCGGAATGACAGTTTCCTGTCATGTCGAGCCTGTCGAGACATCTTATATTGCCTTACGGGGCGGATAAACGCTGTATTTCATTTTATTGGAGCTAACATATGAACAGACTTGCAAAAAGAGTAAGCACGCTTTCCCCGTCGCTCACGCTTGCCATCAGCGCGAAAGCGAAAACGCTGAAAGCCGAAGGCGAAAACGTTATTTCGTTCGGCGCGGGCGAGCCGGATTTTAACACCGCCGATCATATCAACGAGGCGGCGGTCGAGGCGATCGAAAAAGGCTTTACGAAATATACGCCTTCCGCGGGGACGCTCGAACTCAGACGCGCGGTATGCGAAAAGTTCAAGCGCGACAACGATCTCGAATACGAGCCTTCGCAGATCGTCGTATCCAACGGCGCAAAGCACTCCATTTTCAACGTCTGTTTCGCCCTTTTGGACGAAGGCGACGAGGTGATCATTCCCGCTCCGTATTGGCTTACCTATCCCGAAACGGTGAAGGTTTGCGGCGGCGTGCCCGTCATCGTGAAGGCGAGCAAGAAGTCGGGGTTCAAAATCACGCCCGAACAGCTGAAAGCGGCGATCACGCCCAAAACCAAGCTCTTTATTTTCAATTCGCCCAATAACCCCACGGGCGCGGTGTATTCCGAAGAGGAAACGCGCGCGCTTGCCAAGGTGTGCGAAGAGGCGAATATCTTCGTTTTGTCCGACGAAATTTATGAAAAACTCGTCTACGGGGAAGTCAAACCCTTTTCCATGGCGGCATGTTCGCAAAAGATGAAGGATCTTACGATCACCGTGAACGGCGTGTCCAAAACGTATGCCATGACGGGTTGGCGGATCGGGTATCTCGCCGCGCCCAAGGATATCGCCAAGGCGATCGACTCGTTCCAAAGCCATGCGACGAGCAACGCCAACTCGATCGCGCAGTACGCTACGGTGCGCGCGCTGCTCGCGCCCGAGGCGACGGTGGAAGAGATGGTCGCGCGGTTTGCCCGCAGAAGACTTGCGATGATCGAGCGTATCTCCGATATTCCCGACGTTTATTGCATTATTCCCGACGGCGCGTTTTACGCGATGCTCGTCGTGAGCGGACTGTACGGAAAAAAATTCGGCAGTAAGACGATCGACGGTTCGGTTTCGTTTGCCGACTGCCTGCTCGACAGCGCGAAAGTCGCCGTCGTTCCCGGAATCGCGTTCGGCGCGGATGACTGCGTGCGCCTTTCCTATTCGCTTTCCATGAAAGATATGCTCGAAGGATTGGACAGAATCGACGCGTTTGTACGTTCTTTGCAATAAATTTTCGAGAAATTTTCGCAAAAGCCCTTGAATAATATTCAAAAGTTTGATAGAATAAAGATAAGAAAATAAACAGCCGAACGGCTTTTCAGGAGGAATCATGATAAAAGTAATCTGCGGACCCAAGGGAAGCGGCAAAACAAAAAAAATTATCGACGCTGCGAACGCCGCGGTCGATAAGGCGAAGGGTCATCTGATTTTCATCACCGATACCAAACGCTATATGTACGATCTGCGCCGCGAGATCCGCTTCGTCGACGTTTCCGATTACGCGGTAGCGGGCGAGGACGCGCTTTGCGGATTCATTAAAGGCGCGATCGCGGGCGGTTACGATAACGAATACGTGTTCATCGACGGCGTTGCGCGCATCGCGGGCAAACAGCTCAAAGATATGGCGCAGCTGTTCTATATGATGGAAAAGGTTTCGGATATGCGCGACATTACGACGTATATTACGTGCAGCTGCGAAGAAAAAGATCTGCCCGATTTTGCTAAAAAGTATTTGTAAGGCAAAATCCGAACGCGCGTTTTGCTGTGATGTTGAGCGGAGCGCGCCCTGAAATACAGAATTGTTCCGGCAAACCTGTCACCTCTGCGTGACAGTTTTGTCATGCGGGAGGTTTTTTATGAATTTTATCAGCACGAGAGGCGGAGAACGCGTAACGGGTGCGCGCGCAATCGTTCAGGGGATTGCGTCGGACGGCGGTTTGTTCGTCCCCGAAACCTTTCCCGCGGTAACGGGCGAAGAGCTGCAAGCCATGCTCGCCATGGATTATGCCGAGCGCACGGCGTTCGTGCTCAAAAAATATCTCGACGAATACGACGCGGACGAGCTGTTGGCGGCGATCCGCGAGGCGTATTCGCGTTTCGACGATAACGACCCCGCTCCCCTGGTGCGCGTGGAAAACGGCATGTATATGCTCGAACTCTACCACGGACCGACCTGCGCGTTTAAGGACATGGCGCTGACCGTGCTGCCGTATCTGCTCCGTAAAGGGTGCGACCTTTGCGGAATCAAGGAAGACGTGCTCATTCTCGTCGCCACGAGCGGCGACACGGGCAAAGCCGCGCTCGAAGGATTCAAGGACGCGCCGGGCGTGAAGATCACGGTATTTTATCCCGACGAAGGCGTTTCCAAAATGCAGCGTTTGCAGATGTGCACGCAGGAAGGGGACAACGTGAACGTCGTGGCAATCAAGGGGAACTTCGACGACTGCCAAACGGGCGTGAAAAAGATTTTCGCTTCCAAAGAATGCGTCGACGCGCTCAAAGCGAAAAACACCGTGCTTTCTTCCGCGAACTCCATCAACTTCGGCAGGCTTGCGCCGCAGATCGCCTATTATTTTTCGGCGTACTGCGATCTTGTTTCTTCCGAACAGATCGCCGTGGGCGATAAAGTCGATTTCACCGTACCGACGGGGAACTTCGGCAACATTCTCGCCGCCTATTACGCCAAACGCATGGGGCTGCCCGTGGGCAAGCTCGTGTGCGCTTCCAACGAAAACAACGTGCTTACCGATTTTTGGAAAAAGGGAACGTACGACTGCAAACGACCCTTCCGCCTTACCATGTCGCCGTCTATGGATATTCTCGTTTCTTCCAACCTCGAACGGCTTATTTACGAGCTTTCGGGCAGAAACGCCGCGCTCACGGCGGAGCGCATGACCTCGCTTGCAAGCAAGGGGAAATATTCGGTGACGGTGGAAGAGCTGAACGCGTACCGCGATCTGTTCTATGCGGGCTATGCGGGCGAAGAGGACACCGTAGAATGCATCTACGAATTTTTCATGGATTACGGATACCCCATGGATACGCATACGGGCGTCGCCATGAAGGTGGCGCAGGATTACGCCGCGCTCGTCGAAGAAGAGCACGACGCGGAAGTTCACCCCATGGTCGTGGTATCCACGGCAAGCCCGTATAAATTCCCGCAAGCCGTTTATTACGCGCTCACGGGCAACGACGTGAAAGACAGCTTCAAGGGCATCAAGCGCATCAATCTCATCACGGCGATGAAGGTGCCCGAGAGTTTGAAAGCCATTCGCTATAAGGCGATCCGTTTTAAGAACTGCGTTTCGCCTGCAAAAATGTTCGACGAAGTACTGAATTTTATAGGCTGAACAAAAGACAGGGGGCTATCGCGCCCCTTTTGTTTATGAGGATTGCGTGAAAGAAGGCGAATTTCGTTTCAAGAAATTGCAAACGGCTTATAATTATAGTATAATGTTGCCGTAGAGAGAAGGAAGCAAGATGGAAACAACCGAGAAAAAAACGATATATTCGGCGGTGCAGCCGAGCGGAAATTTGACGATCGGCAACTATGCGGGGGCAATCCGCAACTGGGTCGCCATGCAGGACGAATACGAATGTTATTACGCGATCGCAAACATGCACGCGATCACCGTACGGCAGGAACCCGCGGAACTCAGACGCCGCACCCTCGAACTTGCCGCGCTGTATCTTGCCTGCGGCATCGATCCGCAAAAATGCGCGCTCTACGTGCAGTCGCAGGTGCCGCAGCACGCCGAGCTTGCTTGGGTGCTGAATTGCTCGACGTACGTGGGCGAAATGCAGCGCATGACGCAATTTAAGGATAAATCGCAAAAACATGCCGACAATATCAACATGGGGTTGATGGATTACCCCGTGCTCATGGCGGCGGATATTCTCTTGTATCAGTCTCATTGCGTGCCCGTCGGCGCCGATCAGAAGCAGCACGTCGAGATCGCGCGCGATATTGCGATCCGTTTCAACAACCGTTACGGCGAAACGTTCCGCGTGCCCGAACCCGTTTTTATGAAATCGGGCGCGAAGATTATGTCGTTGCAGGAACCGACGAAGAAGATGAGCAAGTCCGACGAAAACGTCAACGCCTCGATTTTCTTATGCGACGATAAAGATACGGTGATCCGCAAGTTCAAACGCGCCGTTACCGACAGCGACAACGAAGTGCGCATGTCGGAAGAAAAGGCGGGTATTTCCAACCTTATCAACATTTATGCGGCGTTTACGGGAAAGAGCGTGCAGGAGATCGAAGGGGAGTTCGCGGGCAGAGGTTACGGCGATCTCAAGCTCGCCGTCGGCGAGGCGGTGGCGGATAAGCTTGCGCCCGTGCAGGCGGAGCAAAAACGCCTGCTTGCCGATAAAAAATATCTGGGCGAAGTGCTTGCTTCGGGCGCGGAACGCGCCTTCAAGGCGGCGCGTAAAACGCTTTCCAAGGTGTACCGCAAAATCGGGTTCTATCAGGGGGAATAATGTTCGGTTACGTTCGCTACGATCTGCCCAATCTGTATATCAAAGACATGATGCTCTATAAAGCGATGTATTGCGGACTGTGCAAGGGCATCGCGCAATCGTGCGGGCATGCGGCGCGCATGGGGCTGAGCTACGACATGACCTTTTTGTCGGCGCTGCTGCACAACATAGCGGGTACGGATATCAAGATCGAAAAACAGAACTGTTTCGAGCACCGCGTCAAAAAACGCCCGATCGCCGTCGCGGACGAGCTGACGAAGGAGCTGGGCGCGCTCAACACCGTGCTGTGCTATTATAAACTCACCGACGACATCGAGGACGGCGGCAAGGGGCGCGGCAAACGCCTATGGTTCAAAAAGGGATTTCGCCGTGCGAAAAAGAGCTATCCGAAAATGGTTTCGATCGTCGAGGAGTATATGAAAACGCAGGGGGAAACCGAACGAAGCGGCTGCGCTTCGCCCGACATGGCTGCCGATCCCACGGCGAGCATGATGCAAGCGCTTTCCGATCACTTTCTCCAAGATAAGGCGACCGAATACACGCGGCGGCTTTTTTACGGGCTGGGCAAGTGGATTTATCTCATCGACGCGCTCGACGATTACGAGAAAGACAAAAAGAAAAAAAACTACAACCCCTTCGTATTAAGTTACGGAGACGAAAATAAAAAACAGCTTATGGAACGCAACGGCGGCGAAATCGGCTTTCTCTTCAACGCGTTGTTTTACGACGTGCGCGAAAGTCTTTCGCAGATTAAATTTTATTTCAACCGCGATCTGACCGATAACGTCATTCTGCGCGGGCTGCCGCTCGAAACCGACCGCGTGATGAAGGGGCTTCCGCCCAAAAAGATGAGCGTGAAGATATAAGGGGAGGGGCAAGCATGTTTACGCAATGCGAATACGACGAGCGCTTTTCTGAGGTCTGGGATTGCCTGAACGGTGATTATCCGTCTACGGAAGAGATTGAACGGGCGCAGAGCTTGCTCGATCGTATCAAAGAGCGCGATGCCGAATGGCATTACGTGCAGGCGGCGGTAGATTATTATAAGCGGTTCTATCTCGAATGTCGCAAACATCTCAAAAAGGCGATCAAGCTTGATCCGGAAAACGGCAAGTATCGCGCCGCCCTCGAAGAACTGACCGCAATGGCGGACGAGGCGGCAAAGAACGGGAAACCCTTGCCGGATGCCAAGTGGGACGATTGCGCTTCAACGTGCCTCGAAGGCTGTTGTACGTCGTGCTGTTAAAAAGGCGATCGTGCAACCGTCGGGGGATAAATGGCTATAACAATTATGGTGCAAGGCGGCTTAGCCGCCGTTAGCACGCCTCAATTTGTTGCTTGCGACCTCGGTAGGTGAATTTGCGCGAAGTTCAATGGAGGGCTCTTAAAAAATCGCGCAAAGAGGGCAACGCCCTTAAAAATCGTAAATTTTCTTTCAACGGCTTTGAAAGAAAATTTACGAAAGGAGATTTTTATGAACAGAGAAAATTACGAATTATTACAAGTGAGCGAGAATGCCACCGACGAAGAGATCAAAGAGGCTTACGAACGCTTAAAGAAGAAGTATAACGACGAAAAGTGGCTCGACGGCGAGGCGGGCAACCATGCCGCGCGCATGTTGGGCAAGTTGGACGCCGCTTACTCCGAGATCATGGACGAGCGCCGCCAAAGCGGCGCGCAGACCGAGGGGGCGAGCGCGTTCGAGGAAATTTCCGACTGCATCAAACGCGGCGATATTGCGCGCGCGCAGTCGCTTCTGGATGCGTTCAACGAGCGCAACGCCGAATGGCATTATCTGCAATCGGTCGTGTTCTATAAGAAAAATTGGATGAACGAGAGCAAGAAACAGCTCGAAATCGCCATGCAGATGGACGCGAAAAATCCCAAATACAGGGACGCATACGAAAACTTGAAAAACCGTTCGGAATACACGAAGCAGACGGGCGGCGCGCCCAATACCGACGGCAACCCCGCCTCGGGCGACGAACAGATGGGCGGAAATTGGTGCGCAAGCTGCGCAAATTTCTGCTATACGTTCCTGTGCGTGAACTGTCTTTTCAATCTTTGCTGCAACTGCCGCTGAGTTTGTTATGAAAAAGCCGACGAAATCGTTTGAAATCGCGCTTTCCGCGCTTGCGTGCACCGCGGCGGCGCTCTGCCTTACGGTCGGTTCTTACGTCGATTTTCTGCTCGGCGCGGGCTATATCCTTGCGGTGTTTTCTTTGATGATCCCGCTTTCCAAAGAATTTTGGGCGGGGTCGCTTTTGGCGGCGGTCGGCGCGTCGCTGCTTGCTTTTCTGTTTTACGGGTTCTCGATTTTCACGATCGCGCCGTTTCTCATGTTTTTCGGGCTTCATCCGAGCATCAATTTTCTGCAAAAAAAATATATTAAAAAAGCATGGCTGCACGTCGTTTGTTTTTTCGTCAAGGCGGTTTGGTTCGATCTCGTCATGTGGTTTTCGTGGCGGTATCTGCTCGTCGAGCTGTTCGGATTGAGTGAAGCGAGTTGGTATCCGTTCGTGGAGCGTTACTTTTTCGCCGTGCTTTTTGTCGGCGGAACGCTCGTATTCGCGTGTTACGATTATGCGATCTTTTTGTGTCAGCGCACCATGAACGCGCTCGTGAAGAGAATCAGGAGGTAGGGCAATGGAAAAGAACGACGTCGTCGAGGCGGTTTGCGAGAGTATCGGCACGCAGGGCGAAGGGATCGCAAAGGTAAACGGCTGCACGGTTTTCGTGCCCTATCTTCTGAGCGGAGAAAAGGCGAAAATCCGTATTCTCAAAGTGAAAAACAATGTGGCGTACGGCAAAATCGAAGAGCTGCTCACGCCTGCGGAAGAGCGCGTCCGCCCGAAGTGCGACGTGTTTTACCGCTGCGGCGGCTGTCAACTGCAGCATTGCAATTACCGCACGCAGATCAAGTTCAAAACGGCGCTCGTACGCGATACGCTCAAAAAGATCGGCGGAATCGAAGCGGTCGTCGCATCCTGCGAGCGCAGCGAAAAGACGTACGGCTACCGCAATAAATTGCAGCTGCCCGTGGCAAGGCAGAACGGGCAAAACGCGATCGGCTTTTTTGCCGAACGCTCGCACAGGATCGTTCCCGCGCAGTCCTGCCCGATCCATCCCGATTGGTCGGAAAAGCTCATCGCCGCGCTGTACGATTTTATGGAAAAGTGCGGGTTAGACGGTTACGACGAGCAGACAGGCAAGGGGCAGGTACGGCATATCGTCGTGCGCGAGCTGAAAGACCGTTTTATCGTCACGCTCGTGGTCACCGAAAAGATCGCGGGGATCGATTATTTTTTCTATTTGCTCGACAATATTTTTGCGGAATACAGTTTTTATTTCAATTACAACAACAAGCGCACGAACGCCGTGTTCGGCGACGATTTCGAGCTTTTCCGCGGAAGAGGGTTTTACGAATGCACGGACGGCGGCATCGTATTCGAGGCGGGGGCGAACACCTTTGTGCAGGTCAACGAATACGTGCGCGGACGGCTGTACGACAGGATCGTTTCGCTCGTCAACGAGGATGAAAGCGTGATCGACTGCTATTCGGGCGGCGGACTGCTCACCGCCATGCTGGCGAAAAAAAGCCGAAAGGCGGTCGGGATCGAGATCGTGCCCGAGGCAAGCGCCTGCGCGGATAAGGTGAAAGAGCGCAACGGGTTGCAGGGTAAAATGGTCAATTACTGCGGCGATGCGGCAGCTTTGTTGGAGCAGGTCCTCGAAAGCGAACGCGATGCCGTCGTCGTGCTCGATCCGCCGCGCGCGGGCGTCGAGCGGCGCGTTATTGAAACGCTCAAAGCGCACGCCGTGAAAAAAATCCTTTATGTTTCGTGCAATCCCGCCACGCTCGCCCGCGATGCGGGCATGCTGTGCGGAACGCTGCAAGAGGAAAACGGCATGCTCGTCAAACGCCCTGCAAACGGGGAATATACGGTAACGCTCGTGGAACCGTACGACATGTTCCCGCAGACCAAGCACGTCGAAACGTTGTTAGTATTAAGCAAAAATTAAAAGCGTACCGTTTGAACCCCCGCCCGTTTTATACGGGCGGGGGGTTTTCGCGTTTAACGTGATATAGTTATATCATGTTTTTTTCGGCGGGGCGAATAAAGGGACTTGTTTGCGAGCGCGCGCGGTGTTATAATGCGTTTCAAAAGGGGGTATGCATATGATCGTTTACACGTCGAAAAAAGGCGGGGGATATTTGGTAAAAACGGAAGCAATATCGCAAAGCGGAATTTTGCCGCAGACGGTGATTTTGATCGATCCGAGCAAAACGTATCAAACGCATTGGGGGTTCGGCGCGTCGTTTACTGAGTCGGCGGCGGCTGTGCTGCGCGATGCGGGGGAGCAGATTACCGCCGAGGCAGTCGCCGCGCTGTTTTCGCGCGAGGGGAACGGCTACACGCTCGGCAGACTGCATATAAACAGCTGCGATTTTTCTTCGCCCTGTCGTATGTATTTAGCGGAACACGACGAAACGCTTGCTTCGTTCGATCTTTCGTACGATAAAAATTTGATCGTTCCGCTCGTCAAAGCGGCGGAGCGGGCTTGCGGTAATTTATTTTTGACCGCCGCGCCGTGGAGTCCGCCCGCGTTTATGAAAGACAACCGCAGCATGCTGCGGGGCGGAAAACTGCTCAAAAAATATTATCCGCTTTGGGCGGAGTATTTGGCGGCTTACGTCGGCGAAATGCAAAAATGCGGCGTAAAAATCGGCGCGATCAACGTACAGAACGAACCCGAGGCGTTGCAGCCGTGGGAATCGTGCCTGTATACCGCGAGTGAAGAGGGCGAAATGATCAAAGAACTTGCGTGTGCGCTCAAAGCGCGCGGTTTGGACACGAAGATCGCCGCCGTCGATCACAACCGCGATATATTGGTAAACCGCGCCGTGCAGCTGTTTGCGGACGCGGAGGTCCGTTCGCTCGTTTGGGGATTGGCATATCATTGGTACGGCTGCGCGCGGCATACGAATCTGGCGCAGATCCATGCGCTTTATCCCGAAAAACGCCTGTATTTGAGCGAGTGCTGCGTCGAATACGCGCTCAAAGAAACCGAAGGCGACGCGGAAGAACTTCTTTGGCGGCACGGCGAGCGTTACGGCAGGGAGATCATCGAAGATTTTAACAATTACTCGGAAGGTTGGATCGATTTCAACATGGCGCTGGACGCGCAGGGCGGACCCAACCACGTCGGCAATTATTGCGAAGCGCCGCTTATGTTCGACGGCGAAAAACTGCGTTATCTGCCGAGCTATTATTTTATCGGGCATTTTTCGCGGTTTATCCGCCCCAAGGCGGTTCGGCTCTTTACGGCGTGCGGAGAGGACGGGCTGTACGCGACGGCATATCGCAACCAAGACGGGAGTATCGTTGCGGCGGTGCAGAACGAAGGCGGGGAACGCGCGGTAAATTTGCGCGTCGGAACGCGCAATCACGCGCTCACGCTGCCCGCGCGGTCGATCCAAACGTTCGTGCTCTGAATTGTATTTGTATCAGTCGAAATGCTGTTCGGTGGGAATGCGGACGATCGTTTGCTGAATACGGTTTTCGGGTACGTCGTGCTGGTTGATGACGATTTCCGCCGCCGTGTAGCCGATTTTTTCGGCGTTCTGCCGTATGAATTTCGGACGGAAAGACAGCAGATCCACGAGCTTGTCGAATTCGTCGTCGAAGATGATGAGATTGTCGAGCAGCTCCTCGTTGCCCGCGTCGATGAGCGTTTTCGCCGTAATGATGCCGATCCCGCAGATCGAGGTGATGATGCCGTCGATTTCGGGATGACGCGTTAAAAATTCTTTGATCGCGCCGTCGACGAAAATATCGATATGCGACCAATGATTTGCGATCAGTTCTTTTTTGATTTCGATTCCGTTTTTTTCGAGCGCTTGCAGGTATCCCTGCAAGCGCTCTTCTAACGAAAGATCGTTGGTTTCGGGCAGCGTGATATAAGCGATATTGCGCTTGCCTCTGCCGAGCAGGTATTCGGTGGCTTTGTACATGGCGTCGGCATTGTCGCTCAGCACGCAGGGAATATTCGTGTTATACAGGTTGTTGTCGACAAAGGCGAAGGGATAATTGCGGAACGAAAGGCGGATCATGTCTTTTTCGTAATTTTTATAATCGATGGGGAAGATGATCATGCCGTCGCTGAACAGCCGCATCTTGCGGATCGCTTCGATTTCCCGTTCCCGCTGCACGTTTACGTTGGCGATCTGCACGAGCCAATCGTTTTTTTCGGTGCAGGCGAGAATGCCGTTTACGATGTTGATGTAATAACGGCTCGTAATATCGGGCACGATGACCGAAAGCACGTTTTTGGTGGTGATTTTCGATTTGTTTTTTTCGGGCTGATTCAAAAGCGCCATTGCCTCTTTTCGGGTGATATGCGGCGAAATATACGAACCTCTCCCTTTTACGCGCACGATCAGTCCTTCGTCTTCAAGGTCGTTGAGCGTTCGTTTCGCCGTGATGCGGCTTACCGAAAAGGCGTGCACGAGCTGCGATTCGCTCGGCAATACGTAGTCCTCTTTTTCGGCGTTGTCGGCGATCAGCTGTTTTATGTATAGCTTTAACTGTTCGTAAAGGGGCGTTCGTTTCATAAAAATTCCTGCCTGTTTTGATAGCGTCTATTATAGAGCAAAGACCGCCGCTTGTCAAGACGACATGGTATATTTATATCAAGATTTTGTGTGAAAAAAAGAGCGAATATCTTGTAATTTCATAATTTCCGTGTTATGCTTTATTTGCTTTCAGGGGAAATCGGGGAGCGGAAATTGAAAAGATAAGGAGATAAAAACATGAAAAAACCCGTATTTTGTGCATTGGCGGCATTAATCGCCGCATCGGTATGCGTCGCGAGCGCAGGCTGCGGCGGCAAGAACGGATCGGTGGTGGAAATCACCGTAGACGGCGGAGGACAGAACGCTCATTTCAATTCCACGAAATCGATGATTTACGATAAGTATGCCAATCCCTATCCCTACAACACGCTTGAAAAAATCGCGGAAGAGTGGAATAAGGAAAACAAGGGGTATAAAATCAAGATTGCGTCGTCTTCGCTCAACAACGACCGCGAAACCATGGCGCCCGCGCTCAATCAGGGAACGGCGCCCGAGATTTTGTTTTACCTCGGCACAACGATCGCCGAGGACATGACGAAGGGTTGGTTCGTGGAGCTGAACGATTATTTGGAACAGCCCAACAAGTACAGCGCGCCGGGCGAAAACGGGAGCGAGCATTGGCGCGATATTTACGGCGCGGAAGAGCACGCGACCACCTTTGCGCCCAACGGCAAAAAGTACACCGTGGAGTTGGAGATCAACCCGATCGGCATTCTGTATAACAAGTCGGTGTTTACGGCGGCGGGGATCACGGAAACGCCCGAAACGTTTGCCGAATTCATGCAGGCGCAGGATAAGGTGAACGCTTACGCTATCGCGCAGGGAAGGGGCGATGCGGCTGCGGCAAACTATCTGTGCCCCTATTATCCGTACTATCCTTGGTACGACAGCGTGATCGAATCGTCGCTCTACGGCGAATACCTCGAATATTACGACGTCATTAAACAGGACGGCGTGCTCGACGCGCAGGAAACCGCCCGTGCGTATATGACGAAGGATGCGCAGGGAACGCGGCTTTATTCGCCCGACGATGCCCGCGCCAAAGAAAAGGCGCGCTTGACGACGGTCATGACCAAATATTATCCCGTCAACTTTGAAAGCTACTATGCGGAACAGCAGTTTACCGAAGGTAATCTTGCCATGATGGAAGTATCGGGCGGAACGATCCGCCGCCTCGTTGATTCGGTGGACGGTAAATTCGAGCTGGGCGTATTCTCCTATCCCGTTTTGACGCAGAAGCCCGCCGAAGAAGAGAACGGCGATTATTATACGCATTATAACGTCGACAGGCACGTGCGGCGCGGTCTTTCGGGTTACGCTACGGGCTGGGCGGTGACCAATTCCGCCGTGGCAAAGGGGCAGGACGTCGTCGAAAAATGCGTCGATTTCCTCATGTACGTAACGAGCTATTCGGTGAACGACAGATTGATCAACGACAAAGGCTTTTCCATTCCTCTGTCGGGAAATTCCAATTATACGTACTTTAAGAGCCTTTCGGAAGATTACGAAGTCGATTCCAAAGACGAAACCACGCTTGCCTGGGCGGCGGTTTGCCCCGGCGGCGCGCTCAACAAAACCTATTACGACGCGAATTATATCACGCGCATGGAAATCATAAAGGCGAAGGGCAATCAGGAAACCATCGATTTGAAGCTTGCGGGTCTGCTTTCTTCGTTCACGACGGCGGTAAACAATATCTACAAACAGAATTCTTGGGATAAAACCAAATGGCCCGCTTATACGGGACCGGACATTACGTAACAAACGCTTTTCGGTTAAGAGGATAGCATATGGAAACGAAGAAAGACGCCGCGGCGGTCACGACCTGCCGCGAAGAGCGAAAGAAAAACGAAAACGGCAGCAAAAAACGTTTCTCGTTCCGCAAAAGCGGGTACGAAGGGCTGCTTTGGATTCTGCCCGCGGCGGTTCTCCTTTTGATCTTCAGCTATTATCCGCCGCTCGACGCGTTTTATCATTCGCTCACCGATTGGAACGGAACGGCAGCGCATTTTATAGGATTCGATAACTTCGTGCGCGTGTTCCGGGATACGTTGTTTTGGCGTTCGTTCGGCACGATGCTCTTTTTGACCGTTACCTGCATGGTGATCGGCAACGTGTGCACGCTCCTGCTTGCGGAACTCATTTACAACAACAAGAGCAAACGCATGGGTTCGTTTTTCCGCTTCATGTACGTGATTCCCGCCATTATACCGGGCATCGTTACGATCATGCTATGGGGAAAAGTCATTCTCACGGGCGCGCCCAACGGCATCATGAACACCGTGATCGGTTGGTTCGGCGCGTCGCCGCAGGGGTGGTTCTATGCGGAAAACACCGTGCTCGCATCGATCATTTTATACGGCTTTCCGTGGATGGGCGGCACGAGCTTTTTGATCTATCTTGCAGGGTTGAACGGCATCGACGAATCGATCATCGAGGCGGCGAAGATCGACGGCATTTCTACCTTCCGCCGCGTGATCTCGATCGACCTTCCCATGATCAAAGGGCAGCTCAAATATTTCCTCATCATGGGATTGATCGGGGGCATTCAGGGCTTTACGCTCCAATACGCCGTCACGAACGGCGGACCGGGCGACAGCTACGTTTCCATGGTGCCGGGGTACTACATGTACAAAGCGGCGATCAACGATTCGGAATACGGCTACTCGTGCGCCATGGGCGTCGTGCTCTTCGTCATTATTCTCGTTTTGACGATCATCAACAATAAATTCATTAAAACGGAGGAGGATTAAGTTGGAAAACGTAAACACCGTCTCCGCGGAGCAGGCGCCGTCCGCGCCCGAAAAAAAGAAAAACCGCATAAAAATCCGTCCCGCCCAAATCGTTTTGAACGCGGTCACGATCCTTCTTCTGCTCTTTACGCTGTTTCCCTTTTACGTGATGATCGTAAACACCTTTAAGACGCCGACGCAGTTTCTGACCGATCCTTTAGGGCTGCCGACCGAATGGGTGTTCACTTATTTTCGGTTCGCGTGGGAATACGTAAAAAATTATTTCGTCAACACGCTGATCATCGCGGGCGCGGAAGTCGTGCTTGCCGTTCTCGTCAACGCGGCTGCGGCTTACGGGTTTGCTCGCTTTCGCTTTAAGGGACGCGACGCGCTCTTCATGTGCATTCTTGCGATCATGATGATCCCCGGCATTCTCACGCTCATTCCGCAATATGCGCTCGTCCACAACATGGGGCTTACGGGTTCGCTCTTCGGCGTGATCCTGCCGCAGATCGCCTCTCCGTTTAATATCTTTCTGCTCAAAAACTTTTTGCAGGGATTGCCGCAGGAAGTGTTCGAGGCGGCGGAAATCGACGGCGCGTCGGGCGTGACGAAGTTCTTTTTATTCGCCGTGCCGCTCTCCAAACCCATTCTCTTTACGGTGGGGCTGACGACGCTGATGGGCTGCTGGAACGATTTGATTTGGCCGCGTCTGATTTTGTTGGGGCATGAGGATCTGTATACGATCAGCGTGGGGATCATGGAGCTGACCAACCTGTACGGCAAAGAATCATTCGGAATGGGCGTGCCGCTTGCGGCTTACTGCATCGTTTCGATCCCGCTGCTCGTGGCGTTCTTCGGTACTTCCAAGCAGTTTATCAAAGGGCTTTCGGCGGGCGCGATCAAAATGTAAAACGCGCTTCGCGCGCGGAAAATAAGGGGGTAATGATGAAACGCATTGTAAAAACGGCGGCGATCGCGCTTCTTGCGGCGGCGTTCGCCCTACCCATGGCGGCGTGCGGCGGTGCGCAGGGGGACGAAGAGGGGAAATACCGCGAATGTCTGTCCGATACCACGTTTCAAGAGGGATTGAGCATTTCGGGTCTGCAGTCGATGAACGTCAGCCGCACCTGGTGGAAATACCGCGGCACGGCTGACGAAACGGTGATGCCCTATTGGGAGCTGGGGCAGTATTGCGATCTTTCTACGACGCGGTTCCGCAAGGGCGAGGACGGCAAAGACGCATGGCGTTACGACGCGACGAAGAACGATTTAACGCTCGGCACGATTTTCGACGACGGGTACGGGATCGAGGGCACGGACGGCGGTTACGAAACGCTGACCAACCAATCGGGCAGCAAATACGTTTCGGTGGACCGCGCCACGGGCGAGATCAACCTGAACGTGGATACGAGCAAGGAATATATCGACGAAGCGGGCAACATATCGCCGCGCAAAAACGGCGAGGATTGGGTGCATCTGATTTTGGGGCAGAGCGCGGGCGGCGTCATGATCGCCGATTGTTCGGAAATTTGGGTGGAGCTTGATTTTTGTCTGACCCAAACGAACGTGATCGACGAAACGGGCGGCGCAAGTCAGTTTCAATGGATTTTTTCGGTAAAAGACATGAACAGCGTCGTGGGCGATTATTTTTGGTTCAATATCACCCTGTACGACAACCGTTACCCCGTTTTTCCCGGCGGCGGCATGTTCGACAGCGGAAAAGCCGACGCAACGAACAAGTTTATTTATTCGACATCGAGCGATAAGCTGTACGAAGGGGAAATCCAAAGCGGCAAGGATTATTCGGTCAGAGTGGACATTCGCCCGTTGTTGGAAGAGGCGTTCGGGATCGCCAAAGAGAAGGGCGCGCTCGAACAGTCGGAGTTTTCCTCGATGGCGCTCAATTCCCTCAATATCGGCTGGGAAGTGACGCACGTCGCCCAGATGGGCGTGAAGCTATCGCACATTTCGTTGAAAACAAAAAAGATTTAATCGCAGAGGAGAAGCGCCATGGAGTTATTACGCAATCGGGATTATTCCGACGGATTTGAATTGCACCACGTGGAAAAGCGCGTTACCAACCGCCCCGTCGCCATTTTTAACCTTAAAAACACGGCGAAGGCTTATCCTGCCTGGCAGCTTGCGCAGTGGTGCTGCAAGCACAATCTTGCCGACGCCGCCGAACGCGTCACGCAAAACGGCGCTTACGTCATCGGCGACGCGAGCAAATGCGTGACGGTCGACGTCGAGCAGGGCAGAATTTCGCTCGAATTAAACACTTCGGAAGAATACACCGTTTCGCGCGTGGAAGGGGAAGGCTGGCCGCACATTTTGATCGAGCAGATTTTCGAGAAAAAAGTTTCGGTCATGAAGGCGAAGAAAATCGTGCTTGATATCGAGCTGAGCATCGATAAAGTGACCTGCCGCCAAAAAGAGCCGATCGAGCATTACCACACGGCGCAGTTCTCTTGGATCTTCGCGCTTGCCGACCGCTCGGGCGGAGCGGGCGACGGCGATTTCATTTGGTTCGGCTGCCCCGTGTACGATTACCGTTTTCCTCTGCTGGGCGAGTTCCGCGCAAAGGACGGCGGCAAACCCGAAAACACGGGAAAATACATTTATTTCATCGATTCGCGTCATTATCTGAGCGAACCCGTTGCAATCGGCAAACGCGTGCGGCTGCAAATAGACGTGACGGAGCATATGAAGGAGGCAGTCCGCGACGCGCAGGCAAAAGGATATTTGCGCGACAGCAGGGCGGAAGATATCGTTCTCGAAAACACGAATTTGGGCTGGGAAGTGACGGGCACGTTCGACGTAGGGCTGACGTTTTACCGTCTGTCGGTCGACGCGGAGTAAGCGCGGCGGAAAAGGAGACGACATGAAAAAATCCAAAAAAGGAATCGCTTTGATTATGGCATTGAGTTTGGCAAGCGTTTTCGTCGGTTGCGGCGGAACGACGAATACCCCCGGCGGAGAGCTTCCGCCGATCATGGACGAAACGCCCGCATGGCAGAAGATCGGGCAGGACGATACGTTGATCGAGCGTCCGCTCGTCAACGACGGCACGGTGCAGGAGATCCTGCGCGACATGAACTTTTCGCGCGGGTTAGACGTTTCAAAATTCCACTCCAACACTTCGGGCGGCATTCCCGAAGGCACGCTCGACTTTAACGGAAAGAGCGCCGCGGGCGGAGCGGTTTGGAGTATGGGACAGTGGGGCTGTACGGTTTCGCTCATGGATGCCGATTTCGTGCGTGACGGTACGCGCCTAAGCTATTTCGACGGCAGTAAGCTGTATGCGTTCGACGCCGTAAAAACGGGCAGCGTTTCGCTTGCGATCAAGGGCAGCGTGGAATACGGCAAAGACGAGAAGGGCGAATACCGCGACCGTTTGCAGACGACCGAAAACTGGCCGCACAATATCATCGGGCAGAGCATTCCCGAAAATTTGGGCGCGGTAAAGGGTGCGGAACGTTTAATGTGGGAGTGCGAATACACCGTAACGCAATGCGACCGTCTGACGAAATATCCGATCGATAAAAATATGCACGCGGCGCAGTTTCAGTGGTTCGTATCCATGTATAACAACAATCCGAATACCGAAAGCTACCGTCAGTCGGTTTGGTTCGGGTTCAGCATGTTCGATACGCGCAATCCGAACGCATGCCCCGGGGGCATGGCGGCGTTCGACGGCGGAAAAGAAGACAATACGGGCATGTTCATCTATATGTTTTCTCTGGCGCAGGCGGACGATACGCTCGAATGGAACGTGATCGAAAAGCCTACTTCGGTGGTAGGGAAGAGGAGAACGGTCAAGGTCGACGTGCTTCCGTTTATCAAGGCGGGAATCGTTTCGGCGCAGAAAAAGGGCGCGCTCGCAGGCGCGGCGTACGAAGACATGGTATTCAGTTCGACCAACATAGGTTGGGAGATTCCGGGAAGTTACGACGTCAGCGTCGATATCCACGCCATGAACATGTATAAGGTGTGCGGATAATTTGAGATGTTTCCACTCGCTGCGCTCGGTCAACATGACAGAAAGAAAAACGCTCGGTCAACAAAAGAAAAATGCTCGGTCAGCGTGAAAAAAAGGTGATCGGCATGATAAAAAGAATGCGCGGTTGGCTTGACAAAAAGAAAGGCGCGGTTGGCTTGGCAGAAAGAAAGGCGCGGTTGGCTTGACAGAAAGAAAAGCGCGGTCGGCATGATAAAAAGCGGACGGCGTGAAAAAAAGTGGTCGGCATGATAAAAAGAATGCGCGGTCGGCTTGACAGAAAGAAAGGCGCGCGGTTGGCTTGACAGAAAGAAAAGCGCGCGGTCGGCTTGACAGAAAGAAAGACGCGGTCGGCAGAATAGAAAAAGCGGACGGAAGGACGAAAAAGGCGGTCGGGCGGGTCGATGAAAGAGCGGCGTTCCGTTGTCATTTCGAGCGAAGTCGAGAAATCTAAAAAATAAAAAAAGGAATTGCAAGCCGAAAAGGCTTCAAAAAATAGGAGGAAATGGTATGAAAAAGAAAAATGCAGCGGCAGGGATTCTCGCGGGCGTGCTTGCCTGTTCTCTTGTAGGGGGGGGGTACTCGCTATTGGGAGCAAGCGCCGACGTGGTCGGGAAAACGGATCCCGATTGGATTGCGAAAAGCAACGCATCGGCGAAATATGCGGAAGAGGGTTTCACGAATATCAAAGGCGATTTTAGTTGGGGGCACTGTGCCATTACTTCGGGCAAGTATAAGTTTGACGGATTAACGATTGAAATGGATTTCACGTCGGCAAACAACTTGGCTGACGAAGTTACCGGTTTTGCGTTCGGTCCGAGCACGAACTCGTATTTTGGCGTTGAAAGTTCGTTTGCCGTGACGCACAGGCAAGGGCTTTTCGGGCAAAACCGTTTGTGGGTCGGTACGAATCACGATACCGCCGGCACTTCTTTGGCGTATTCGGATACGGAATTAACGCAAAACACGTTCGGCTTGGATAAATCGATGGTTATGAATAACGTAACGCATTCGCATTATAAATTCACGTTTGAAAGCGAAAGCGATACGGCGTATAAAATGACAATCGCAATGCCGCTTTCGTTGCAGGCGATTTGGGAAAGCAATGCAAATTATACGAAAGACGAAACGAACGCGTACGTCGTTACTTATTTGAGTAAAGAAGCGATCGCGCCGTCTTTGGATGCGGACGGATACACGCGCGTCATGATCGGTGGTTTCCGAAACGACAACGCAGGGCAGTACGACGTAAACGTGAAGATCGAAGACGACGACATTCGGGAATACAAACAAGTAACCGTATCTGCCGCGCGGGAAAAGGTCGAAGCCTATCGGCAGGCGGAAGTTACCGACGAAACAATGTTCGTCACGGCGATGGAATTGCGCGAAACGGCGCTTTCGGCGGTAAACGGTTTGAAGGCGCGCGAAAAAGCCGAAATGACGGAAGAGATCGAAACGATTGACGCCGCTTATAAAACAAACGAAACGGTGCAAACGGTCGTAAAAGGTTTGGTACAAGCGAAGATCGATGCGGCGAAAGCCGATTTCGACGGCTTTTGGGCGACGGAATCGACGCTGACCGAAGAAGCTTTTACGGCGGCAAAGGGCAAAATCGCGGCGGCGAAGGCGGAATACAACGGCAAAAAGGCGTTGCTCGGCGCGGAGCAGTCGGAAGAACTGCAAAACGGTCTTACCTCGCTCGATTACGCGTCGGATAAAGCGTCGGTGCTGCAATGGATCATCGGTTATGAAACCGCGGTGAACGCACTCGATGTAACGTCCGCCACGATCGGCGAAGAGATCGCCGCCGTCAAGGCGCTCAAAAACGCGTTTACGGGCAGCGCGGTCGAAACCGTGCTTAACGCGTTGGAAGAAGGCGACAAAACGGCTTATGCCGCCCGTATTGCGGCGGCGGACAGCGCGCTTGCAGACAAAGAAGAAGGCGCATCGGTTGCGGTGAAAACGACTTACCTCGTCGCGTTGGAAGAAGCGTTGGAGGATCTGAGCACGTATTCCAAAATCAGAGCGGCGTTTACGGCGAAAAACACGTTAGAGGAGAACGTGACGCTGACCGAAGAGGACGGCGAGCTTTACACCCGTTATAACACGGGCGTGGAAACGCTCTACACGGCGTTGGAAAGCTATGTATCGGACGCGATCGCTTCCGTTTCGGCGGCGCTCGACAATCAGTTTGAAACGCTTGCTTCGTTTGCCTCCGTCCGTTCGGACTATAACGCCATTTCGCTTGATCTGCTTGACGAAGAGCGCGAACAAACGGCAACCGTTACCGCCGCATATGCAACGCTCGGCGAAAAACTCAAAGCGAATTTCTGGTACAATATCGGACAAACGGGACTTTCCGAAGTCGTGCAGAACGACAAAGGGGTGTATTTTGAAATGTCGCCGCAGTTCCCCAACCGTATCAATTACAATAAACCGCTCGATTTAACGAAGGGAACGGAGGTCGTGGTCGAGTTTACGAACATCGCCTATTATAACGGCGACAAAACCGAGGGCGGTGCATCCAAAGGCGCGAACAACCTTTCGATCAATTTCCTCAGCCAACCTAACTCCTATAAATCGATGGCGAGCGGTCTGAATATCATCATTTGGCTGTTCGAGACGGAAAGCTCGGTGGATATCGTCAACGGAAAGGATCAACCGGTTGCGCACGGCGTGATCGCTACGCCTTTGAACGGCGGCAAACTGACGATAAGCTTAAAACACGGAATTTATGAGGATTTCGTATCCGAAGAGCAGTATGCGGCGTATATCCTCACCATTAACGGCGTGGAAATCGTGCTCAGCGAAACGTTGGCGGAGGCAAACGGGATTACCGTCAGCGATCAATCGTATTTCTCGCTCGGTTCGTTTGCCGATTATAAGAACGATCCCAATTGCTTTACGCTCGTCAGCGTCGACGGCGAATCGTTCGCCAAGAAAGCGGATACGCCCGATAATCCCGATAACCCCGACAAGCCTGTACCGCCCGAACAGCCCGAAAAGAAGAGAGGGTGCGGTTCGGAGATCGGCGCTTACAGCGCGCTGGCGTCTTGCGTCGCGCTCACGGCGGCGGGCGTCGTATTGGCGGTCGGTATGAAATCGCGCAAGCGCGGAAAGTAATCGGCGCAAAGGGTCTTTTCGAGGACATGATATGATCATCGATAAAAACGGCAATGTGAGCGAAAACGAATACGATGCGGGCGGCGAACCGCTTGCGGCGGCGCTTTTCACCACGGGCAACGGCTACATGGGCGTGCGCGGCAGCTTGGAAGAATTCGGTTCTTTGCGCGTGCAGGGCGCGTTCGTGCGCGGCTTCATCGACGAGATTTATGAAATCTGCGAGCCGTTCGCCGGAAACGAGTATATGAAAAAGTACTATCTCGACGAGGAGAAGCTCAAATCGTTCGAGAAACAGGAAAGCTGCGTGAACATGCACGATTTTCTCTTCGTGCGTGTTCAAATCGGCGGCGAAACCTTTTATCCGTGGGAGGGGAAACTGCTTTCTTACGAGCGGTTTCTCGATCCTGCGCGCGCCGTGCTCGTCCGCCGCGTGCTGTGGCAGGACGCCAAAGGCAGAAAAACCGCGATCGAATTCGAGCGCTTTGCGTCGTTTGCGTGCCGTCATCTCTATTGCCAAAAAATCACGGTTACGCCCGTGGACCACGCCGAGGAAGTTACCTTTCTTTCGGGCGTCGATTGGCTGCGGAAAACGGGCGGGCAAATCGTCACCGCCGTCGATTTCACGAACATAGAAGGGGCGCAAATCGAGCACGCCTTTCACGCCGTGAATAAATACCGCTTTGCCGCGCAGTACCGTATCGGGCATGAATTTCCGAAGGGCGTGCTGTCAACGTTCGAGGACAACGGCGTAACGGGGATCGCTTGCGCGTGCGAACGGGCGGAAAGTTACGTGTTGGAAAAGTTTACGTATCTCGTGACTTCGCGCGATACCGAAGAGCCGCTCGGAAAATTTTTGGCGGAAACGGAACGCGCGAACAAGGGCGGTTACGCGGCGCAAAAAACAGCGCACGAAAAGGCTTACGCACAGTACTTCGCGCCGATGGACGTTACAATCGGGGGCGATCGGGAGGCGGACGCGTATCTGCGTTTTGCAAGCTATCACACGGCGATTTCGGCGTGCCGCGAGGACGGCGTGCACGGCGTTGCCGCGAAAGGACTTACGGGCGAGCGCTACAATCAGTTTGTTTGGTGGGATTGCGAAATTCATCAGCTTCCGTTCTTTTTGGCGACCGCGCCCGAAACGGCGAAACGGCTTTTGGAATACCGTTACCGCATGTTGCAGCCTTCGCGGGAAAACGCGAAAAAAGAAGGGAGTAAGGGCGCGAAATACGCTTTTTGTTCTTCCGTAGCGGGAGACGAACGCGTTTGGCAATATGCGCGGCACCCTTTTATGCAGGCGCATATCAATTCCGACGTTCCCTTCGGCATCTTTCATTATTACGATTGGACGGGCGACGAAGCCTTTTTGCTTGAGCGCGGCTTGGAGATCGTGGAAGAGTGCTTGCGGTATTGGTGCGGCAGGGTAAAAAAGACGCGCCGCGGATACGAAATCTTGCAGGTCACGGGCACCGACGAGCATCACCCTTACGTCGATAACGACGCCTACACCAACTATTGCGTGCAATATATTTTCCGCCGCTACCTCGAAATGCCCTTCGGGAGAACGGGCGCGGTGACGCAGGAAGAGCGCGCTTTGTTTGAAGAGATCGCAAAGAAGCTGTATCTTCCGCAGGAAGAGAACGGTTTGATCCCGCAGTTCGACGGTTATTTTTCGCTTTCGCGTACGCTCGAAGAGGCGGGCGGCAGCTCGCTCAAACAGTTCCAAATGAAAAAGAACGGGCTTTACCATAAGAGCCAAATCATCAAGCAGCCCGACGTCGCGCTGTTATACACGCTTGCGGACGTGGGTCTGGATAAAACGTATTACGCCCAAAATTGGGATTATTACGAACACATGTGCGAAACGAGCAGCTCGCTCACCTTCCCCGTGCATGCGATCGCCTCGGCGGATAACGGCAGGGCATATTCTTTTTATAAGTATTTTATGCAGACGGTAAAAATCGACGCGGACGACATTCACGGCGTGGGGTGGCAGGGCGTGCACAGCGGCTGCCTTGCGGGCGGTTATTTGAGCGTTCTGCGCGGCGTGTTCGGCGTGCGCGCCACGCAGGAAGGGCTTTCTCTTGCGCCGAACGGCATGCCGCTTTGGCAAAGCGTGCGCTTGCACTTTTTCTACCGCGGGCGCGAAATCGAGCTGCTGCAAAAAGACGGGGTTGTGACCGTGAAGCTGCTAAGCGGCGCGCCCTGTCGCGTCAGCGTAAACAAAAAAACGGTCACGCTCGAAACCATCATCAAAATCGACCGGACAGGAGACGCTTATGTTTAAGAAAAAACTGTTTGCAGGCATTGCCTGCGCCGCGGCGGCAATTTTCGCCTTAGCGGGCTGCGGCTCAAACAACCCTTCGGAGGATACCATGACCGAGAAGCTGATACAAAATTTTTGGCAGAGCGATACCATGTACGACGAAACGGTTATCCTCGTCGCGCCGATGGACGGGGAGGGCAACATCACCGCCCTTCCGCAGGGCAGACTGCTGTTTGCCGCGGACGAGATCCTTTCCGTCAAGCAGTATTTCCATGCCGATAACGCGGGGGAAAAGAGCTTCGAGCAGGGCGTCGATTATACCTATGCGGACGGCGTGATCACGGCTGTAGGGACGATACAGGAGGACCTCGACGGAAAGAAAACTTCCGTCGATACGACGATGCCTTATATCACCGAACGGCAATATTTGGGCAAGGATCTCTTCCCCGGCTGCGCCACGACGAGCACGGGGATCCCTTCTTCCGACGGCGCGTGGGAAATTCCCTACACCGAAGGGTATCAAATCGTGCAGCTGCAGCTTTCCGTCACCTATAAACACAGCGGCGGCTGGCAGGGCAGCACGCCCGCTTATCAGGGCGATGCGCTGCCCCATGCAATCGCAAAAATGAAAAACAAACAGGATACAGAGGTCCTGATCTTCGGCGACAGCATTTCCACGGGCTCTAATTCGAGCAGCGTGCTGAAAATCCATCCCAACCTGCCCCCGTGGTACGAACTCATGAAAGCGGGCTTGGAAAAGGCGTACGGCGCAAAGGTCACCCTTACGAACAAATCGATGGGCGGCTGGACGAGCCGCGAGGCGGTCAGCGACAATCCCGGCAACGGTTGGGTGGGCGGTCAGCTTGTTTCGCAAGTCGGTTTACCCGCGCTTCTGAAGGGGGAGCTTGCCGAGTATTCGCCCGATCTTGCCGTGATCGGCTTCGGCATGAACGACGCCACGCTCGACGTGGGGCTTAATAATTACGCAAGCAATATCCGCAAGCTCATCGAATCGATCCGCGCGCGCAACGCCGAATGCGATATTATTTTGCTCGGCACCATGCTCGCTAATCCGCAGGCGAAAAACCAGTATAAAAACCAAACGGAGTATTCCGCGATCAATAACAAGATTGCAGGGCTGTACGAAAACGTCGTCTGCGTCGACGTGGGCGCTATGCACCGAGAACTGCTCGACGGCGGCAAAAAATACATGGACATGACGGGCAACAACGTCAACCACCCCAACGATTTTATGGCGCGGATCTATTGCATGAATCTGCTTGCGACGATGGTGAAATAACATGAAAAAAATATTATCGGTTTTATGCTGTATTCCGTTTCTTGTTTCGCTGACGGCTTGCGCGCTGTTTCCCTCCGCAGACCAAGGCGGCGGGGAGAACGAGCCGTCCGCGCCCGAGCAGCCCGAACAGCCCGTAACGCCGCCGGAAAAACCCGTAACGCCGCCCGAACAGCCCGACGAGCCGATCGTAAAAGAAAACAATTACTTGCGCGATACCCTGTTTGAAAACGGGTTCCGTTTGAGCAAGCTCGACGAAGGCGCGGCGGAATATCACGGCGAAACGCTGAAAACGCTCAACGCGGAGGCAGCGCCCGTTTGGACGGTGGCGCAGTGGTCAAGCAAGCACGATCTGATCGAAGGAACGCGGACGGGCGGCTTCGGGGAATATACGTTTGAATACGACAAGACCAAACCGACCGCCAAAGCGCTTTCCGTCAACGTAAAAACGGGCGGGCTGTCGCTGATGCTCAACGCCGAGGCGGAATACGAATCCGATCGCAAAGAGGGCGAGCCGTGGCCTTGTATCCTCATGGAGCAAAGCTGGTTCGGAAGCGATCTTATCCGTATTGCCGATCTGAGCGAACTGACTATGCGCATGGATTACACCGTAACCAAGTTCGAGGATAAAATGCACGGTCTGCCCAACGCGGGTCTGCACTGCGCGCAGCTCGTTTGGTACGTTACGCTGCAAAACCGCAATTTCGACAGCCCCGATTACGGCAAATACATATGGTTCGGGCTTTGCCTGTACGATAACCGTTTGGCGGGCACGGTAAGCGAGGTATACGCCGCGGAAGACGGGGGCAAGGAAGAGAACACGGGCGCGTTTATCTACCAGCCTTCTTCCGCCGATTGGTCGCCGACGGGGCGCGTATCGAACGTCAAGGAAAAAACGCAAATTTCGTTCGATCTCAGAAAGGCGGCGAAGGAGGCTTACGATTTGGCGATCTCGCGCAACTATTTGGGCGGAACGAAATTCGAGGATTTGTATATCGGTTCCACGAATTTCGGATTCGAGGTGACGGGAACGTATAACGTTTCCGCCGAAATCTCAAATTTGGGGATCGTTTGGGAACAAAACAAAACGCTTCTTCCCGAACAAAACGCGGGGTAACGTCATGATAAAAGCGTTTATATTCGATCTGGACGGCGTTCTCGTTTCAACCGACCGCCTGCATTACGCGGCATGGAAGAGCATTGCGGACGAAGAGGGGATCGCCTTTGACGAAACGATCAACAACCGTCTGCGCGGCGTGGGCAGAAGAGAGAGCCTGAAAATCATCCTCGAGCGCGCAACGCGCGTTTACGGCGAAGAGGAAGAGATCGCGCTTGCCGAAAAGAAAAATTGTCGTTACCGCGCCTCGCTCGAATGCTTGACGGAAGCGGACCGTTTGGAAGGCGTAAGCGAAACGCTTGCCGCGCTCCGCCGAAGCGGCGCTCTGCTCGCGGTGGGCAGTTCGAGCAAAAACGCACGCTTCATTCTCGAAAAAATCGGGTACGGCGATTATTTCGACGCCGTAACGGACGGAGATCGGAAGAGCACACGTCT